>DATAZV010000086.1:0-27039 GCA_036271855.1 Burkholderiales bacterium | reverse complement strand
GACCCGCAGCATGCCCGCATCGATGGCGGGCGCGATCAGCGCCATGCATGGCAACTGGCGCTGCGAAAGGAACAGGCCGGTATCGGCATCCACCACCATCCACTCGCGGTCGCCCACACCCCCGGTCTGCAGCCCGGCTTCGCCCAGCGTCGCTTCGTTCAGCGCCAGGCCGGCGCAACCCTTGATCGGGTAGAGGTGCAGCGACTGGATCACGGCCATGGCGGGTGGCGGCGCCTCAGGCCCTGGTTTCGCGGGCCAGCCGCGCATCGCGCGCCTGCAGGCTGGCCCAGGCCAGCGACAGCACGGTGGCATCGCTGCCGGCCGCGCGACTGCGCCTGAGCATGTCGGCGACGATGTGCGCCCCCTCGGTGCGGGTGCCGGATTCGAGGTCGCGCAGCATCGACGCGTGAAAGGTCGAGCCTTTGGTGGTGAGCATCTTGCGCGTGGCCTCCGCCGCTTTCGGCCGCGAGGCGTAGCCGGCGTGGGCGGCGGCGGCGTCGCATTCGGCGAACGCGCGCAGGGCGATGGCTTCGCCCTCGTCGGCGGCGAGCAGATCGCCGACGGTGGCGCGCATCAGGCAATTGGTCGAGGCCAGCGCCGCCAGCATCACGTATTTTTCCCAGATGTCCTGCAGCACCTGTTCAGGAAAGCGGGTTTCCACCGGGGTCTGGGCGAATGCGGCCTCGAGCTGCTTGAGCACTTGCGGCGCATGACCGGCATTGCCCTCGCGCAGGCCGAAGGTGATGCGATGCAGTTCCGTCATCTGGCGCACCACGCCTTCCGGCGTCAGGTTGCCGGCCATGTGGCAACAGCCGCCCAGCACCCGCGCCACACCGAACTCGGCGTCCAGGCGCTCGTAATGCGCCAGGCCGTTCAATACCGGCAGGATCAGTGTTTCCGGCCCGACCGCCGGATAAATCGCGAGAATCGACGATTCGAGGTCATAGGCCTTGCACGACAGCAGCACCAGATCGTATTCCGGCTTGAGTTCGGTATGCAGCACGGTGCGCACCGGCAAACTGAAATCGCCATGCGGGCTTTGCACCTGCAAGCCTTTGACGCGCAGGGCTTCGGCGCGCGCCGGGCGCACCAGGAAAGTGACTTGCGTTCCGGTCTTGCCGGCCGCCGCGGCTTGGGCCAGCCGGCCGCCGAAATAGCCGCCGGTGGCGCCGGCGCCGAGTATCAGGATTTTCATGAAGGGCTTCTTGATTGGGATTTGGGAACGCGTACGGGATGTCGCAATGCGGCAATTTTAAGCCATCGACCAGGCCAGGCCGAATGACAGTAAACAACGGGGCTTTTTCAAGATTGTCTGGCGCCAACCTGATAAAACCTGAGAAATTTCGCGAAAAGCGCAGCGGCCTTACTACACTTGTGTTGGCCGCCTTTTCCCTTATCGGAGGGGGGCCACGGCGCATCGCCGGCTAGTCGGCGTTCGCCACTGTTCATCTCTTCGGCCCGGGTAACCGGGCGCCGGAAACTTTCGTGCGCCGGAACGCCGAAGGCTCTTCAAGCCTGGTACCCAAGATACACGGTCCGAACAACTATGTGTGGTTGATTTTCCGGGGCAGCGCCGACTCAAAGCAATGGCCTGCCGAACCGTTGCCACAGGGGACATGCGCGAGCGTTTTTTGAGCCTGGGCTTCCGCGAGTGCACTGGAGCGGCACGGTGGGCGCAGGCGCACCTTTCTGCCGGTTTTGAGGCAGAATGCAGCCCGCGCCGAAATGCTCCCGGCATTGCGGCGTGCAACTGCTCCGATCCATCCCTAAAAATCAGAAAACAGACAGTCCATGACCTCTACAAAAACCTTGCCTGTTCCGGCTTGCGCGCTGGCCTTCGCCTGCGCCCTGGCCATCGCTTCGTCTCCCGCATTGGCCGAGTATCCCGAGCGCCCGGTCACCGTGGTCGTGCCTTTCCCGACCGGCGGCCCGAGCGACAAGATCGCGCGCGATGTCGCCGAAGCCCTGCACAAGACGCTTAACCAGACAGTGATCGTCGACAACACCGCCGGTGCCGGCGGCACCATCGGCACCGCGCGGGTGGCGCACGCCGCGCCGGACGGCTATACCCTGCTGGTACACCACATCGGCTTGTCGACCGCGCCGGCGCTCTACAAGAGCCTGGGTTACAAGACCGGCGACCTGGCCTTTCTCGGCCTGATCAACGAGGCGCCGCAAGTGCTGATCACCCGGCCGACGCAGGCGGCGGGCAATTTCGCCGAACTGCGCAAGTACATCGCCGAGCAGGACAGCAAGATCAATATGGCCAACGCCGGCATCGGCTCGGCTTCGCACCTGTGCGGGCTGATGCTGCAAAGCCAGCTGAAAAGCCACATGACCTTCGTGCCCTACAAGGGCACGGGCCTGGCGATGACCGACCTGATCGGCGGCCAGGTGGACGTGATGTGCGAGCAGGCCACCAGCGCGATTCCGCAGATCGAGGCCAAGCGGGTCAAGGTCTACGCCATCACCAGCACAAAGCGCCTCGACCTGCCGGCCACGGCGGGGCTGCCGACGATCGATGAGAGCGGCCTGAAGGGCTTCAACGTCACCGTCTGGCACGGCCTCTACGCCCCGCGCGGCACGCCGCCCGCGGTGCTAGGGAAGCTCAACACCGCCCTGCGCGCGGCGCTGAAGGACGCGGACATGATCAAGCGCTGGGAGCCGCTGGGCATTACCGTGGTGAGCGACGACCGGCTCTCGCCGGCGGGTCACCGCAGGTTCTTCGATGCGGAGTCGGCGCGCTGGAGCAAGGTGATCAGGGAAGCAGGCATCCAGCCGGAGTAATGAAACCGGCGGCACTATGAAAAGAAGCCGGATCGATTCGATCCGGCTTTTTGTTTCCAGTCCGGCCTGGCGCGTGCAGCGGGGGCGCTGGCGTGATCCGGCCCTATGCGCCGGGGCCGGTTTTGGGTGAAAATCCGGCCGCGCACACACGCTTCGTGGTCGCCGACGGTCCAACCGCTCGATTCATCAATAAAACAGAAGTGAGACAAACATGGCCTTGAACCCGCAGTGCCCTGCACCTGTTCGCATTCCTGACCGTATTGCCTTGCGCATACCCGCGCTCGCCCTGGCCTGCGCGCTGGGCGCGGCGCTGGCGCCGCCGGCGGCGCTGGCGGAGTTTCCGGACAAGCCGGTGACCATCGTCGTACCGTTTCCCGCCGGCGGGCCGAGCGACAAGATCGCCCGCGACGTGGCCGAAGCCATGCACAAGACGCTCAACCAGACTGTGGTGGTCGACAATACCTCCGGCGCCGGCGGCACCGTCGGCACTGCACGGGTGGCGCATGCGACCGCCGACGGCTATACCCTGCTGGTGCACCACATCGGCCTCTCCACCGCTCCCGCGCTCTACAAGACCCTGGGCTACAAGGCGGACGACCTGGCCTTTCTCGGCCTGATCAATGAAGCGCCGCAGACCCTGATCAGCCGCCCGACAATGGCGGCAAACACCTTCGCCGAGCTGCGCAAGTACATCGCCGAGCAGGACAGCAAGGTCAACATCGCCAACGCCGGCGTCGGCTCGGCATCGCACCTGTGCGGCCTGATGCTGCAAAGCCAGTTGAAGAGCCACATGACCTTCGTGCCCTACAAGGGTGGCGGCCCGGCGATGACCGACCTGATCGGTAGCCAGGTCGACCTGCTGTGCGAGCAGGCCACCAGCGCGATTCCGCAGATCGAGTCCAAACGCGTCAAGGTCTACGGCCTGACCGCCCTGAAGCGCCTCGACCTGTCTTCGGTGGCGGCGGTGCCGACCCTGGACGAGAGCGGCCTGCCCGGTTTTTCGGTGACCATCTGGCACGGCCTGTACGCACCGCGCGGCACCCCCGCGGCGGTGCAGGAGAAGCTCAATGCCGCCCTGCGCGCCGCGCTCAAGGACCCGGAGCTGATCAAGCGCGAAGAGGCTGTCGGCATCACCGTGGTGACCGACGACCGCCTGACGCCGGCCGGCCACCGCAAGTTCTTCGAGGCCGAAGCGGTGCGCTGGGCCAAGGTGATCAAGGAGGCCGGGATTCAGCCGGAGTAAGGCGCACCACTGCAGGACCGGGCCCGGTACGCGCCGGCCCGGCTTGTCGCTAGTCCAGCCGCGCGCCCGAGCTCTTCACTACCACAGCCCACTTGCGCACATCGTCTTCGAGTTGCTTGAGGAAGGCTTCGGGCGTGGTGATGTAGGCGTCGGCGCCCTGCTGCCTGAAGAAGGCCTGCACCTCGGGGGTCTTGAGGATGTCGGCGACGTCGGCGTTGATCTTGTTCACCACCGCGCGCGGGGTGGCGGCGGGCGCCAGGATGCCCCACCAGGGGTTGACGTCGAAGCCGGGGTAACCGAGTTCGGCCACCGCCGGCACTTCGGGCGCGGCGCTGTTGCGCTTGCTGCTTGAAACGGCCAGCGCACGCAGCTTGCCGCTACGCACGTTCTGGATCACCGAGGGTACGCTGGCAAACGCCGTGTCGATCTGTCCGCCCATCACGTCGGTCATGGCGGCGGCCACCGCCTTGTAGGGCACATGGACCATATTGATGCCGGTTTCGGTCTTCAGCATTTCGCCGATCAGGTGGTTGATCGAGCCGTTGCCGGAAGAGCCGTAGGTGATGCTGCCGGGGTTGGCGCGCGCCAGTGCGATCAGCTCGTTGAAGGTCTTGGCCGTAGTCTTCGGGCCGGCGACGAAAAAGAACGGGGTCACCGCCAGGGTCGCGGTGGGCGCAAAGTCCTTTACCGAGTCGAACGGCAGCTTGGCGTACAGGCTCTGGTTCACCGCCTGCGAGCCGGCGTAGGTGAGCAGCAGGGTGTAGCCGTCGGCCGGCGCCTTGGCGACCAGGTCGGTGCCGATCACCCCTGCCGCGCCGGCGTGGTTTTCCACCACCACCGGCTGGCCCCAGCGGGCGGCGAGTTTCTGGCTGATCATCCGGGCGAAAATGTCGGTGGCGCCGCCGGGACCCTGCGGCACGATCATGCGCACCGCCTTCGCGGGGTAGGGTTGCGCGGTGGCCGCCGCAGCGAGCAACAGGGCGGAGATGAAAACGAAAACGCGTTGCAAAGACATGAAAAGGCCCCCCGGGAAACGGCACGTATTATGAAACCAATCGCCTCGCGCGGGCAGGTGAGAAAATGCCCGCTTTTGCATCCGCCGGATTACCCATGACAGAACACGCCGTTTATCTCGACCTGCCGCGCTTCGGCGAGGCGCTGCTGGCACGCGCCCTGAAGGCCCCGGTTTCCGACCTGCACGAGGTGCTGGGCGCCGAGCTGCGCCGCGGCGCCACCATGAGCGAGCGCATGCGCCCGCTGGCCCTGGGTATCCACATGGCGGGCAACGCACTCACCGTGCGCCCCGGGCCGGGCGACAACCTGATGATGCACCGCGCGCTAAAAATGGCGCAACGCGGCGACGTGCTGGTGATCGCCGCCGAAGGCGTGCTGGCGGCGCAGTGGGGTTACCTGGCGGCGCTGTATGCCGAGCACATCGGGCTGGCGGGCGTGGTGGTGGATGGCTCGATCCGCGATGTGGACGTGATGGCCGAGCGGCGCTATCCGGTGTGGGCCACCGCGATCTCGCCGATGCATCCGGACAAGCAGGCATCGGGGTCGATCAACGTGCCGGTGGTCTGCGATGGCGTGAGCGTCAACCCGGGTGACCTGGTGGTGGGGGATGGCGACGGGGTGATCGTGGTGCCGCGCGCGAAGGCGTTGGAGGCGGTGGAAGCGGTCGAGCACCGGGTCGCCGAAGAGGCGCATGCGGCCATGCGCATCGCCGCCGGCGAGTCGCTGTGGGACATACATGGTGTGGCGGCTGCCTACGACAAGCTGGGATTGGTGGAGCAGGTGGGGTGCTGGGAGGCGACCAGGAAACGTTGAGGCGTCTATGCGACGGCGCAGACTTTTGCCTGCGCCAACTGCGCAAGTTCCGCGGGTGCGATGCGGAACATGGTGTTCGGATGTCCGGCCGCCGGATAGACTTCGGCAAAGTGCATCAGGTCCTGGTCCATCAGCGTAATCGCCGGTGCGAGATGGCCCAGCGGCGAGACGCCGCCGATCGAAAAGCCGGTGCGCTCTTTCACGAAGTCGGCATCGGCCTTGCCGATTTTTTCGCCGATCTCTTCGACCACGCGCTTTTCGTTGACGCGATTGGCGCCACTGGTGATGACGAGCACGACGCGGTCGGTGTCCCTGGAGCGGAAGATGATGGACTTGGCAATTTGCGCAAGTTCGCAGCCGAGTACGCGCGCGGCCTCTGCCGCCGAGTGGGCCGCTTCTTCGGTGACGACGATTTCGGCGCCATGGCCTTCGAGGATGGCGGCGACGCGCATGACGCTCAAGTTGGCGCGGATGGATTGTTCTTTCGGGGTCATGGGATTTTGTTTTTGTTGGTGACCAAGGCATTCCTCCACCGTTCGCCCTGAGCCTGCCGACGCCCCGAAGGAAGGCCCCTGGGGCAGGGCATGCGTACCTCGGTGGTACACACGCGTTTCGACAGGCTCAACGCGAACGGGGGGAGGGAGGCGAGGCTTTTTGGCACGCCTATACGGCGAGGGACTTGGTGACCACTTCGTAGGTGTCCTTCGACAATCCGCTTTTCGCCGCGACGCCTTCGAGCGCCGCCTTGAGCAGGGCCTGGCGCTTTGGTTCGAGCTTTTTCCAGCTGGAGGCCGCGCGCGCCAGGCGGGCGGCGACTTGCGGGTTGATGGCGTCGAGCTCGACCACGCGCTCGGCCCAGAAGGCGTAGCCGGAGCCGTCGGCGGCGTGAAAGCAGGCGGGGTTGGCGCAAAAGGCACCGATCAGGGAGCGGACCTTGTTGGGGTTCTTGATCGAGAAGGCTTCGTGGGCCATCAGCGCCTTGACCTGCTGGAGCGTGCCCGCGCCGCGCGCGCCGGCCTGCAGCGCCAGCCACTTGTCGACCACCAGGGCCTGGTCCTTGAATTTTTCGTAGAAGGCGGCCAGGGCTTGCGCGCGCTCGGGGCCGTCGGTCAGCATCAGGGCGCCGATGGCGTTCATCCGGTCGGTCATGTTGCCGGCGGTATCGAAACTCCTGGCCGTCAGTTGCATGTCGGCCTTCTCGCCGAGTTCCAGCAGCAGGGCCAGCGCCAGGCCTTGCAGGCTGCGTTTGCCGGCAGATACCGGGTCGGGCGAATAGGGGCCCTTGACGGTATTGGCGCTGTAGACCTTGTGCAGTTCGGCCTTGAGCTTTTGCGCCAGGGTGCGGCGCATGAAGACGCGCGCTGCGTGGATGGCCTGCGGGTCGACGTTGTTGCCGATCTGCTCGAAGAGATAGCCTTCGGTGGGCAGCATCAGGGCTTCGGTCTTGAAGGCGGCGTCGAGTTTCGGGTGGGTCAGTACCTCGCGGAAGGCGGCCACCGCCGCGGCCGGCAGGACCAGCTTGTCACCGGCGGCGGCTTGGTGCGTGAGATCGATCAGGATGCGCAGGAACAGGCGTTGGCCGGCTTCCCAGCGGTTGAAGTCGTCGCTGTCGTGGGTCAGCAGGAAGGCGAGTTCGGCATTGCTGTAGTCGTAGTCGAGGATCACCGGGGCGGAAAAGCCACGCAACAGCGAGGGCACGGGCTTTTGCTTGATGTTCTGGAACACGAAGACGTTGTCGACGCCGCTGGCCAGCAGCGTCGCCGAAGTGCCCAGGGCGAATTTTTCACCTGTCAGTTGCAGGGGAAGCTCCAGGCCCTTGGGGTCGAGCAGGCCCAGGGTGATGGGGATGACGAAGGGCTTTTTCTCCTCCTGCCCCGGGGTCGGCGGGCAGGACTGGCGGATGCGCAGCGTGTAGGTTTGCGCCTTGGGATCATGCTCGGCCTTGATGCTCACGCGCGGCGTGCCGGCCTGGCTATACCAGCGCGGGAACTGGGCGCGTTCGGCGGCGCACAGCACGCCGGGGTTGGCGTCGGCCATGGCGGCGAAAAAGTCGTCGGTGGTGACGGCCTGGCCGTCGTGGCGCTTGAAGTAGAGGTCCATGCCGGCGCGAAAGCCCTTGCGGCCGAATATGGTCTGAACCATGCGCACGACCTCAGCGCCTTTTTCATAGATGGTGACCGTGTAAAAATTGCTGATCTCCATGTAGGAATCGGGCCTGACGGGGTGCGCCATCGGGCCGGCGTCCTCGGCGAACTGCACGCTACGCAATAAACGTACGTCGCCGATGCGGCGCACCGCGCGCCCGCCGGCGCTGCCGGTCATGTCCATCGAGAATTCCTGGTCGCGAAATACGGTCAGGCCTTCTTTCAGCGAAAGCTGGAACCAGTCGCGGCAGGTGACGCGGTTGCCGGTCCAGTTGTGGAAGTACTCATGGGCGATGACGGACTCGATGCCGTCATAATCGCCGTCGGTGGCGGTGTGTTCGTCGGCGAGAACGAACTTGGTGTTGAAGACGTTCAGGCCCTTGTTCTCCATCGCCCCCATGTTGAAGTCGGAGGTGGCGACGATCATGTACTGGTCGAGGTCGAGTTCCAGGCCGAAGCGCTTTTCGTCCCAGCGGATCGACTTGATCAGCGAGTCCATGGCGTGTCGGGTTTTCGACAGGTCGCGCGGCTCGACGTACACCTGCAGCAGTTTCTTTTTGCCGGAGGCGCTTTTCACGACCTGCTCGATGCATTCGAGTTTGCCGGCGACCAGCGCGAACAGGTAGGCGGGCTTCTTGAACGGGTCAACCCATTTGGCCAGGTGTTTGCCATCGCCGAGGTCGCGGCGCTCGATGCAGTTGCCATTGGACAGCATCACCGGGGTGGCGGCCTTGTCGCCGATGACTGTGACGGTGAAGCGCGACATCACGTCCGGGCGGTCGGGGAAATAGGTGATCTTGCGAAAGCCTTCCGCCTCGCACTGGGTGAAGTAGTTGCCATTGGAGGCGTACAGGCCCATCAATGACGTGTTTCTGACAGGTGACGTACGGGTGACGATTTCCAGGGTGAACTTTTCCGGTGTCGCGGGAATCGTAAGGGATTGGGGATCCACTTTGTATTGCGCCGCACTTAGGGCCACGCCGTCGAGCGCGACTCTTTCGAGGACCAGTTCCTGGCCTTCGAGGATCAGTGTGGCATCGCCTTGCGGGTTGCGTTCGAGGGTCAGGCGGGAGCTGACCCGGGTGCTCTCGGGGTCGAGCTCAAAGCGCAGTTCAACCGTGTCGATGCGATGGCTGAAAGGCCGATAGTCCTTGAGGAAAATGGTTTGCGGAAGAGCTTGGTCCATGGAGAGGGGCGCCGAGGGCGAAAAAAAGTGGGAGGACGGGGCGATAAAGCGTGCGGGGCCGGCGGGTTTGGCACAAAGGTCGCTTTGATTTGCCTGACCTTGGCCCGAAAAAGTGGAATTTGCCTGGAAACATTTGACTTGAAACAGGATTTTAGGCCGCTTTTACCCTGTTTGGGTTCCATTTCCCGTGTGTAAGCTGCATGACGGTTTACCCATAGATGATTAGAATGTCGGCAATTCCGCTCGCAGAATAATTGATAAAGAGTATTGGATGAGTGCAACAAGCTGCCGGTGGTACGATGCCGTCCCCGGGATTGCCAGGATGGTGGCGTCTTTCGGGGGCCGCCGTCGGTGGCGGCCGTTCAGCTCGCAATTCAGGCATCGCTTTGTGCAAATTGGGTCCGATAGGCTCGATATCCGGGAAACTACGCAATTGTCAATCACCTTGCTCCGTGCGGGCGTTCTGGCCGGCGCCATGGCGCTGGCCGGTGCCGCCCATGCCCTGTCACTGGGTGAACTGACGATCCAGTCCCGGCTGGGGGAGCCTTTCGTGGGCAAGGTTCGCTATGTCGCGCCGCGCGGCGACGATGTGGTGCCGCTGTGCATCCGCACCCGCGGCGCCAACGCTACGGCGGCCGGCGCCGGGGTGCCCGATCTGCCGGACCCGCGCATCGACGTACTGTCGGAGGCAGGCGGCGGCGTCATTACCATCCGCACGGTGCGCCCGGTGGAAGAGCCGCTGATGCGCCTGTCGCTGTCGGTCAATTGCGGCCCTTCGGTGACCATGGACCGCGAGTACATGGTGGCGCTGGATCCGCCGCGCACCGATACGCCGCCCCTGCGCGGCGCCTATGGCGCGCCGGAGCGCAGCGCCGCCGCCGTCGCCGCCACCGCGCGCGGACCCGCCACCGCGGCGGACGCCGGCGCCGCGCCGCCGTCCGCGGCGGCCGAAGAATCGCGCCGGCCGCGCCGCGGCCGGGCGCCTGCGGCAGCCGCAGGCGGCGCTTCTGCCCCTGGCGCTGGTGCGGCCAGGGCTCCTGCCGCCGCCCTGCCTTATGAGCCCGGGGTCACGCCTCCCCCCGGCAGGCGCGGCGCCCGCCCACGGGTGGCCGAGGAGGCACAGTCGAAATTCAAACTGACCCTGTCGCGGCCGGGTAGCGACTCGCCCAACGCCGCGCCGCTGCTGCGCAGCAGCGATACCCTGGCCAGCCTGGGTGTGCCGGGGATTGCCGGCGCCACCCCCGAGTTGCGGAACAAACTGCGCGCTGAATGGCGCGCCCGCATGGTCGACAATCCGCTGGCCGAAAACCAGAAGATGCAGGACGACGTCGGCCGCCTGGGCGGCGCGGTCAACGACCTGAAGGCGCAGATTGCCAGCATCCAGCGCGAGCGCGATGCGGCGCGCGCCAATGACGCCAAGCGCATCGCCCAGCTGGAAGAGGACAAGCGCACCCTGTCGGCCTGGCTCAATGGCCTGGCCGCGGCCCTGGGTTTCATCGGCTGTGTTGCGCTGGCGGCGCTGTTGTTCTGGAAGTTCCGCCGGCGCGGCGAAGAACGGGCCGCGCGCTGGCGGCGCCTGGTGCCCGAGCAGGCAGCCCAGGCATCCCAGGCAGCGCAGGCACCGGAAGAGCGGATCGACCCCCAGTTTGACGACGAATCGGGCCATCCGGCGTGGCGGGCGGACGAGGTGGTGCCGCCGGCCCCGGTCGTAGCCCCTGTCGCGGCCCCCAGGCCGGTTAAACCGGCGATGGGACGGCCGGTGCCCGCGGGTCCGCGGGTGGCAACGCCCCGGCCAACGCCGCCGTCGGCAAAAAAGACGCCGGACGATGACGACTCCGCTCCCATCACCAAGACGATAGAGATGGCGCCGGCTGCCGCAGCGGCGCCGCCGGTGGAGGATTTCTACACCAATCCGCCACGCGGAGACGACGAGCCCGAATTCAGCCTCGACGATCCGCCGCAGGCGGTGCCGCAGCCGCCCCAGGCACCCGCGCCGCTGGACCTCGGCGCGCCGGCAGCGGATGCGGTAGCCATAGCCGAGTTGCCGCCGATCTCCTTCGATTTGCCGGCGCCGGGCGAGGGCGAGGGTGAGGCGTCGGAAGCAGGGCCGCAGGAGACTCCCACTGCTGCCGCTCACGGTGAGCCGATAGAATTCTTGCTCGAAGGTGCGCCGGCAGCGCAGCCTGTCACGCCGGCCCCGACCCCGGCTCCGGCAGAGGCTGCCGACCCGTTCGGCGGCGATCCGGAACCACCGCCGTCGCCGGCCCACGATGTAACCTTTGTGCCGGCGGCCGCAAGCAGCGAGCCCTCGCCGACGATGGCGCGGATGAAGGCCCTGGTGGACGAACTGGCGGCCGCGCATCTGGCCGAACCGGTGGCGCAGGCGCCGATGGTGCCCACCGGCGCGCACCGCACCCTCGACTTCGACCTCGGCGGCGGCGACGACTCGGAGATGCGCGCGCAGCTGTATCGCCAGGAATTCGAACTCAAGCTGTTTCCGGAAATCGTGCATGGACAGGCCAAACTCAAGGCGCCGCAGTCGATCATCTCCCTGGCGCGCACCTACTACCAGGAAGACTTCGACACCAACCGCGCGATCAACCTGCTCGAATATGCGGCCGATCGCACCCCCGACCCGCAGCGCGTGCGACTGGCGCTGCTGGAGATCCTGCGCATGGAAGGGATGGCGCGCGAGTACGTGGCGGTGGCGCGCACTTTCATCACCCAGTTTCCCGGCGCCGACGAGTGGGACACGGTGGCTGCCTACGGCCGCCTGCTGGTGCCCGAAGAGCCGCTGTTCAAGGATGCCGACGTGACCGGCTACGACCTCAACATGCCCTCGATGTGGCTCGGCTCGACGCTGGACATGACGCGCTATGTGCTGGCGCAGGACCTGCATGACGCCATGCACGGGCCGGCCGGCGCGCGGGAGGACGCATGATCCGCCGCGTCGATACGCCGCCCGTGGAGGCGCCGCCGCCGGTCGACCAGGACATGACGCAGGAACTGTCCGACATCGAGGGCTGGCAGGGAGACCCCGCCGCCCATCTCGTACAGATGGCGGCGATGGATGACGGCTTCAACGACCGCCTGACCTTCGCGCGCCAGCAATGGCGCCATGCCGGCGCTGCGCCTTCGACCGAGCAGGCGCGCATGCGTGCGCAATGCTATTCGCTGCTGCTGGCGGTGGTGGCGGTGGAAGACCCGCAGTTCTTCGCCCGCGGGCTGCGCCTGGCGATGCATTTTTCGCTGCTGTCGATCATCTCCGGTGAGATGGTGCCGGAGGCGGTGTGGGGTGTCGCCCATAAGCTGTATCGCGCCGCCGAGGAATCGGGGACGGCGCGGCAGGATGCCGGCGCCGGCGCTTCCGCCGAACATTTTTACGTGCGCATGCTGCTGTTCGCCGTGCTCGGCGCGGGCAGCTATACGCGGCGCCAGGCCGACAAGATTTTCGACTGGTTCGGTGAATGGTCGGAAGGCACGCATATCGAGCAGGCCTACGACGCCGCGCGCCACGACTACTGCGTCGATCTGGCGGGCACGCGCGGGCCGCTGCCGATGGCCGCCGGCGGCGAGCCGGCCGAGCCGCGTTATTTCGATCACGCGCGCGTGGTGGCGCACGTCGGTGCGGCGCGCGCCGAATATTTCCAGACCATTTGCACCCTGACTCTCGGTTCCTACGCCACCAACCCGCTGTTCGAGCTGTACGAGGCGCTCGACCAGGTGAATCGCTTCTGGGCCTTCGTCGAGGCGCGGCGCGGCGGCCGCGGCAGCGACCGCCAGCGGGTCGGCAATCTGGACGTGCACGCGGCGGCCGGCTTTGTCGATTGCGTGAAAGCCTGCGTGATGAGCGGGCCTTCGGCGGTCTGGCGCATGACCGACATGTCGCCTTCGGGCGCCGGCTTCATGGTGCCGGGCGATGCCGCCAAGGTGCCCAAGGGTGTGCTGGTGGCGTTCTGGGCCGTCGAGCAGTCGCAATGGGTGATCGGCTCCTCGGTGCGCGTGATCTCCAACGCCGACGGCCAGCAGGTCGGGGTGCAGCGCCTGGCGGGCGACTGGCGGCCGGTGCGCCTGCTCGAGGACAAGCATACGGATTTCATTCCCGACCCTGCCACCGACGCCAATTTCGGCTTTTTCATCCTCGGCGACAAGGTGCGCGGCCTGGCCGATTCGCTGGTGCTGCGCGCCGGCGCCTTCGATCCCTCGCGCACCCACCATGTGGATACCGAAGACGGCCGCTATGTGGTGCGCATGAGCCGGCTGATCCAGCACGGCGCCGACTGGGAACGCATCGGCATCGACGTCGTCGGCCGCCAGTAGCGCGGCCAGCAGCGGGGCCAAGTGCGGGCCGGCAGCCGTGCCGGCGGGCTGGCGCGGTTTTCAGCGCCCGGGTGGGCGATTCAGGCGGCTTCGCAGCGGGAGATGATCTCGCGCCATTGCGCCGTGCTGTCGGCAATTTCTTCGCTGAACTCCGCGCCCGGCTTGACGTCGAGCAAAAAGCCGCGCGCGTCCAGCGCACCCAGCAGGTCGGTATGGCCCAGCACGATGCGCAGGTCGTGGCGGATTTGCGCCGCCACTTGCGCCGGCGTCTTCGCCGGGGCGAACAGGCCCATCCACAGTTCCGCGGCGTAGCCGGCGACACCGGCTTCCTCCAGCGTCGGCAGGGCCGACAGGGCGGGCGTGTGCAGCGACCCCGCGACCGCCAGCGCTTTTACCTCGCCTTGCTGGACATGGGGCAGGCAGGCCAGCACGCTGTCGCACATCAGGTCGACCTTGCCGGCCATCAGGTCCTGCAGGCCGCCGGTGCGGCCGCGCGAGTAGGGGCGGTGCGCCAGCTTGACGCCGGCCAGCGCACCCAGCAGGGCGGCGCTGAACTGGCTGGTACGGCCCGAACCGGTGGAGGCGTAGACCAGCGCGCCCGGGCGTTCGCGCGCCCGCTGCAGCAATTCGGCGACGCTGTCCGGTCCGCGCGGCGGCACCAGCAGCAGGTTGGGCGCCCAGCCGATCAGGCTGATCGGCTGGAAGTCGGCATTCGGGTCGTAGGGCAGTTGCGCCTGCAGCGCCGGCATGATGCAGTGGGTGGTGGAGGTGCCCAGCAGCAGGGTGTGGCCATCGGCCGGTGCCCGCGCCGCCCTGGCGACGCCGCCGGCCGCGCCCTCGCGCGGGTGGTTGTGCACGATGATGTCCTGCCCCCAGGTCTGGGACAGGCGCGCGGCGATCAGGCGGGCGACGAAATCGGAGGCGCTGTCCTCGCGGAAAGGGACGATCAGGTCGATCGGGCGCTCAGGAAACATGGGCTACGGCCGGCGCAAGGTGCCGGCGGCTCGGCGCGCACGGCCTCGCGGCAGCAAGGCGGCCGCGCGGCGGCCTTGCACGCCGCGGACTGCGCGGGAAAGTGTCCATGGCTGCAAGCATACCGGAAGCAGGCGCGGATTTCGCTGCCGGCGCTGCTTTTCACCCGTTTTTCGGCCTTTGGCGCGCCGGCGGGCTGGGTATCCTGGCCGTGGGGCAGATCGCCGCCCCGGTCCCCCACAGAGCAGGAAAGCGCACCGCATGGCCAAAATTGACGAGCAGATCGCCCAGGCGGCGAAAACGCTGGAACAGCAGCCCGGCAACGCCCATCTTTGGCTGCGCCTGGGCATGATGCAGCGGCACAACAACGACTTCGTGGGCGCCATCAACAGCTTCACCCGCTGCGTGGCCGTCGATGCCGGCGCCGCCAAGGCCTGGCTTTATATCGGCTTTTGCTTTCTCGACCTGTTCAAGCTCAAGGAGGCGCTGGACTCCTTCGAGTTCGTGCTGCAGATCGCGCCCCACGAGGGCGAGGCGCTGTTCGGACTCGCGGTGGTGCGCGAATGCATGGGTGAGCACGAAAAGGCGCTCGCCATGCTCGACCAGGCGATCGCGCTGGAGCCTGAGCACCCGCAGTTTTATGCCTACCGGGCATCGCTGCGCGCCACCCACGGCCGCGATCCGGCCCTGACCCTGGCGAGCTTTCGCCAGTGGGCCGAGCGTTTCGCCGATCCGCTGACAGCGGCTGCCGCGCCGCTCAGCCCCGAGCGCACGCCGGGGCGCCGCCTGCGTATCGGCTATGTCTCGGCGGATTTGCGCGACCACGCGGTGGCGTACTTTGTCGAACCGGTGTTCGCCCGCCATGATCGCGCCAACTTCGAGATTTGCGTGTTTTCCTCCGGCTCCGAAGACCACGTGACGGCGCGCATCCGCCCCACGGTCGACCATTGGTTCGACGTCTCGGCGATGGACGACACGCAGGTTTACAGCCTGATCCGGCGCCAGAAGATCGACGTGCTGATCGATCTTTCCGGCCATTCCCGCGGCAACCGCCTGCTGGCATTCGCGCGCCGCGCCGCGCCGGTACAGGCGACCTGGCTGGGGTATATGTATACGACCGGCATGCGGGCGATGGACTATCGGATCACCGATGCGATCATCGATCCGCCCGGCCTTGTGGAAGCCGGGCATGCGGAATCGCTGTTCCGCCTGCAAAGCATCGCGGTCTATCAACCGCCGGCGGATACGCCGCTGCCGGCACCGCCGATGATCAGCCGGGGCGGCGTCGCCCTTGCATCGCTGAATCACCTGAAAAAGGTCACTGACGGGATGCTGCTGGTGTGGCGGCGTATTCTCGAGGCGCTGCCGCAGGCGAGCCTGACCCTGATCAGCGCCGAGCGCACTGCGCAGGAAGCGCTGGCCCGGCAGGGCGGGCGCCTGGCGGGCCTGGGGCTGCCGCTTGAGCGCGTGCGCATCCTGCCGCGCATGCCGATGGACGAGTTCATGCGCATGGGGTCGAGCATCGACATCGCCCTGGATACCGCGCCGCTGTCGGGCGGCACCACCACCCTGCATTCGCTGTGGATGGGCCTGCCGGTGGTGTGCATGGCGGGCGAACAGGCGTTCGAGGCATCGACGGCCAGCGCGATGCTGGCCCTGGGTTACGCCGAGCTGGTGGCGCAGGATGCCGACGGCTACGTGACCGCCGCGGTTGCCCTGGCCCAATCGCCGCAGCGGGTGGCGGACTTTCGCAACGGCGTGCGGGCACGCATGGGGCAAAGCCGGCTGATGGACTACGGCGCGTTCGTGCGCGATCTCGAGGCGTCGTTCCGGCTGATGTGGCTCAACTATCTGAACGGCGAACGCCATTACCTGCATACCGGCTACGATTTGCAGCGGGAAATCAGCGCCTGCAAGGCGCTGCCGCGCGCTGCTTGAGCCGCACGCCGCTCGCGCCGGCGTGCTGCATGAGGGTATTATGTGGGCTGCCGGCGCCGGCGAAAAAATGCCAATTCCTTGGCCGGCGTGGATCAACGCGATGCAGGGAAGCCATGGGGAAAATCGCAGTAGCTTGGATGCTGGCCCTATGCCTGGCCGCCGCGGCGCATGCCGGGCCGCTGGGCACGGTGACCATCGCCGACGGCCGCGCCCACATCACGCGCGGCGTTGCCGTTCTCACCCCGGTTGAAGGCGCGACCCTGGAAGAAGGCGACATCGTCGAACTCGAAGAGGGCGCCTTGCTGCAGGTAGAAACGGCCGATGGCTCGGCCTTGAGCTTTGCTTCGCGCGCGCAGGCGCTGCTGCCGCTGGCGGGGGCGGGCGGCAAGCCGGGCGACCTGCTGCTGGCCGCCGGCTGGGTCAAGCTGAACCTGGCGACGGCGGCCCAGGTGCCGGCGCTGGCCACCGCGCAGGTGCGCCTGGTGGGGCAAAACGCCATCTACGTGGCGAGCGCCGGCGCCGACGGCACGCAACTGTTTTCCGAAAGCGGCGAGCTGGTGCCGGTATTCGCCGCCACCCGTGCCGGGCAGCCGGCGGTGATCAAGGGTGGAGATTTCGTCGCCATCCGTCCGGACGCCGGTGTCAGCACCGCGCGCCGCGCACCGCCGGCTTTTGTCGCGGCGATGCCCAAGGTTTATCTCGACCGCCTGCCGATGCGCCTGGCGAAACTGAAAGCCAAAGGAGTACCGATGAAAGCGGAGCGCGACATCGCCTTTGCCGACGTCGACGCCTGGGTCAAGCGCTTGCCGGCGGCGCGCGCGGCGCTGCTGGCGCAGTTCGAGCCGCTGCTGAAAAACGCCGCCTTCGTGCAGCAACTGGAGCCGGCGCTGAAGGATTATCCGGAGTGGGAGCAGGCCGTGCACCCCGGAAAACCGCGCAACGCCAAAGACAAGGCGCCGAAAAAGTCCGCCAAACCGCAATAAGGGAGCGCCCATGAAACTCGTCGTCAAATTCAACCTGGTGTTCATCATCGTGTTTTCGCTGGGCTTCGCGGCGGCCGGTTTTGTCACCAACGACCTCCTGCAGCGCAACGCGAAGGAGGAGATTTTGCAGAACGCGCGCCTGATCATGGAGTCGGCGCTGGCCTCGCGCGGCTATACCGCGGGCCAGGTCGCGCCGCTGTTGCAGACGCAGATGAAATACGACTTCCTGCCGCAGACGGTGCCGGCCTACGGCGCCACCGAGCAGTTCAACACCCTGCACGCCAAGTTCCCCGACTTTTCCTACAAGGAAGCGACGCTGAACCCGACCAACCTGCGCGACCGCGCCAGCGACTGGGAGGCCGACGTGGTCAACCGTTTCCGCGCCGACAACGGGCAGAAGGAAATCACCGGCGAGCGCGAGACCACCACCGGGCGCTCGCTGTTCATGGCGCGGCCGATCCAGATCACCAACGGCGCCTGCCTGGTGTGCCACAGCACGGTGGATGTGGCGCCCAAGACCATGCTGGACAAGTACGGCAGCGCCAACGGCTTCGGCTGGAAGCTGCAGGAAGTGATCGGCGCGCAGGTGGTTTCGGTACCGATGACCTTGCCGATCGCCCGCGCCGATGCCGCCTTTCGCACCTTCATGCTTTCGCTGGCGGCGATTTTCGTGGCGATTTTCGTGGTGCTCAACCTGATGCTGATGTTCATCGTCGTCAACCCGGTGCGCAAGCTCGCCAGCGTGGCCGACGAGGTCAGCCTGGGCAAGATCGACACCGCCGAATTCACCGTCAAGGGCCGCGACGAAATCGCAGTACTGGCACAATCCTTCAGCCGGATGAAAAAGAGCCTGGCCCAGGCACTGAAAATGCTGGATGAGTAGTGCCTGAAGGGTAAGCCTGGCGCCCCGCACGACGCGGGGCGCGAAAAAGGAATGCAGCAAGGAATTTATGTCGCAGTTCGCCTCTGACGCCCCGCAGTCCCTCGGCAAGTACAAGATCACCGGCATCCTCGGGCGCGGCGCGATGGGGGTGGTCTACAAAGGCTGGGACCCGGGCATCGCGCGCCATGTGGCGCTGAAGGCGATCCGCAAGGACCTGATGGACAACGACGGCGCGGCGCAGGCGGTGGCGCGCTTTCGCAACGAGGCGATGGCCGCCGGGCGCCTGACCCACCCGAGCATCGTCTCGGTCTATGACTACGGCGAAGACGGGCCCACCGCCTTTATCGCGATGGAATACGCCGAGGGGCAGGGCCTGCGCGAGTATCTGCGGGCGCGCGGCGCGATCAAGCTTTCCGAGATTGCCGAGATGATGGGCCAGTTGCTCGGCGCCCTCGAATATGCGCATCAGCGCGGCGTGGTGCACCGGGACATCAAGCCGGCCAACATCATCATCACCACCGACAACCGGCTCAAGGTGACCGACTTCGGCATCGCCCGCCTGGACTCGACCAACCTGACCCAGACCGGGATCATCGTCGGCACCCCCAGCTACATGGCGCCGGAGCAGTACACCGGCCTGGCGGTGGACAATCGCGCCGACCTGTTTTCCGCCGGCGTGATGCTCTACGAAATGATCACCGGGATGAAGCCTTTCTCCGGCACCAACGAGGTGATCGCCTACCAGATCTGCCATGCGCCGCACGCGGTGCCTTCGCAGATCGACGCCAGCCTGCCGCCGGCGCTGGACGAGGTGATCAACCGCGCGCTGGCGAAAAAGAAGGAAGCGCGCTATGCCACGGCGGCCGAATTCCTGCGCGGGCTGACGGCGGCGATCGCCGGCGGCGACGATGCCACCGTGATTGCCACCGCCACGCGCCAGGCGCCGCTGGTCGGCGAGACCGCCTCGATGCCGCGCGGCTGGAGCCCGGATGCCCTGTTTGCGCTGGAAGAGGCGCTGATCATCCATATCGGCCCGGTGGCGCGCACCATCGTCAAGCGCGCCGCCGCCAAGTCGCTCGATGCGGCGGCGCTGATCGAGATCCTGGTCAATACCCTGGACGGCTTCGAGGAGCGCCAGCAGTTCGGCCGCCGCGCCCGCCTGATTCTCGACCAGACCCAGCCGGAGAGCGTTTCGAACACCGCCGATGCGGCGACCCTGGTGGCCGCGCGCGGCCTGCCGCAGGCCGACCTTGACCTGGCGACTTCGCGCCTGACGCCCTACCTGGGGCCGATTGCCAAGGTGCTGGTGAAAAAGACCGCGGCCAAGGTGCGTGACCTGAGCGGGCTTTACACCGAACTGGCCAGCCATCTGAGCGACGAGCAGGAGAAGGCGGCCTTTCTCAAGCAAGCAGGTCTGAAGAAGTAAAGGACAACGGGCGGCGGTTTCGCCGTCGCGCCTAGTTGCCCAGGTTCTTCAGCAGGTTCTTGGCGATCACCAGTTGCTGGATTTGCGAGGTGCCTTCGTACAGGCGCAGCAGGCGCACGTCGCGGTAGAAGCGCTCGACCTTGTACTCGTTGATGTAGCCGGCGCCGCCGTGGATCTGCACCGCGCGGTCGGCGGCGCGGCCCACCGCTTCGGTGGTGAAGTATTTGCAGCAGGCGGCGAGCATCGGCATTTGCGGGTCGCGAGCGTCGTACTTGGCGGCGCCGTCGCGCACCATGGATTCCGAAGCATAGAGCTCGGTCTGCATGTCGGCCAGCATGCCCTGGATCAACTGGAACTCGGCGATGGCCTGGCCGAACTGTTTGCGTTCGCTGGCGTAGGTGGCGGCCTCCTTCAGCAGGCGCCTGGACATGCCGGTGGAGACGGCGGAGATGTGCAGGCGGCCGCGATCCAGCACTTTCATTGCCGTCTTGAAGCCGATACCGGGTTTGCCGCCGATGATATTGGCCGCAGGCACCCGTGCATTTTCGAAAATCACGTCGCACGTTTTGGTGCCGCGCTGGCCCATTTTCTTGTCGATCTTGCCCAGGGTGATGCCCGGGGTGTCGCGCGGCACGATGAAGGCGGAGATGCCGCCGGCGCCCTTGTTGGCGGCATCGGTACGCGCCATCAGGGTGAAGCCCTGGGCGCGCACGGCGTTGGTGATGAAGCGCTTGGTGCCGTTGATCACGTAGTGGTCGCCGTCGAGCACCGCGCTGGTCTTCAGCGACGCCGCATCCGAGCCGGCACCGGGCTCGGTGAGGGCGAAGGAGAAAATGTACTCGCCGGTGGCGATTTTCGGCAGGTAGGTAAGGCGCTGCTCCTCGGTGCCGTCCATCAGGATGCCCTGCGAGCCGATGCCTACATTGGTGCCGAATACCGAGCGAAAGGCCAGCGCGGTCTGCCCGAGTTCGAAGCCGATCTCCACTTCCTCGCTCATGGAAAGGCCGATGCCGCCGTATTCCTCGGGTATCGACAGGCCGAACAGGCCCAGCTCCTTCATCTCGGCGATGATTTCGGCGGGTACTTCGTCATCGTGCTCGACGCGGTCTTCGTTGGGCACTAGGCGCTCCTGCACGAAGCGGCGGACGGATTCCTTGAGAAGGCTGAAGGTTTCTTGATCTAGGGCCATGGGGATACCTGCTCGTGTTGGCGTGTACTGTCAAAAAGTCTCAAATACCTAAACCGTTCGCCCTGAGCCTGTCGAAGGGTGTGTGTCCCTCGATTTGGCAAGCTCGGACACCCGTTTCCAGTCACCGCGAATCAAAGTTTCTTTTTTTGCACGGCTCCAGCCTTTGATTTGCTGTTCAAAAGCCAATGCTTCCAGGCGTACGCCGCAGTCTTCGGCATACACACACTCGACGGGAAGGCGGGTCGAGGTGTAGCTTGGAATCGCGCCTGTTTGATGCTGAGAAATACGAAACTCGATATTGTCCGTGTGGCCGGTGTAGTACGAGCCGTCCGCGCATTTGAGGATGTAGACGTAGAACGCCATCTCTTGAATTCCCGAGCTTGGATCTTTATCTTTGCACATGCCCTTCGACAGGCTCAGGGCGAACGGTGGTGGGTTGCGTAAAACCGATGGTGGTTTGCGTAAGAGCTATTGCACTGCCTTGACGTCGCGGGCGAAAGTGAATTCGTCGGTGCGGGCCAGGTAGTCGAGGTTTTTTTTCATTGCCCAGGAAGCGATCTGGTGCTGGATCGGGATCACGCCGTAGTTTTTCATCGCCATGGTCATCGCCTGGATGGCGATGGCTTCGCGCTTTTTATCGTCGGTGGTGGTGAAGTCCTCGCCCAGCAGTTTGTCCATTGCCGGCAGGGAGTGCTTGCCCCAGTTCCAGGCGCCGTAGCCTTTGTCCGGGTCGGGCGTGGCCAGCAGCGAGCGCAGGGCGAGGTCGCCGGAGAAAGAACCCCAGCCGAGCATGGCGAAGGGGTATTCGCCGTTGCGGGCGTGGCCGAGATAAACGGTGACAGGGGCAGTCTCGACCTTGGCGGCGATGCCGACGCGCGTGAGCATTTGCGCCACTGCTTGCGCGATCTGGTCGTCGTTGACGTAGCGGTTGTTCGGCGCGTAGACGGTCATGGCGAAGCCGTCGGGATAGCCGGCGGCCGCGAGCAGTTTTTTCGCGCCTTCGGCGTCAAAGGCTTCCGGCTGCAGTTCGCGGGCGTAACCGAACACGGGCGGGGCGACGACGTTCGAGGCGGGGATCGCCATGCCTTCCATCACGCGCTGGGCGATGGCGCCGCGGTTGATCGCCTTGGAAATCGCCTGGCGTACGCGGATGTCCTTGAAGGGATTTTTCGGCAGCGGCTTGCCGTCCTTGGAGGTGAGGCCGGGGACCTGGTCGCGTGCCTGGTCCATGGTGAAGAAAATCGTGCGCCACGATACCTTTTGCGCCAGGCGGAATTGCGGGTTGGTCTTGAGTTTGGCGGCGTCGGTGGTGGGGATGTTTTCGATCATGTCGACGTCGCCCGCTAGCAGGGCGGCGATGCGCGGGCCGTCGTTGGGCAGGATGCGCAGCGACACCTTGTCCCAGGCGGAGGGGTCGCCCCAGTAGGCGTCGTTGCGCGCCAGTTCGATGCGGTCGCCGCGCTTGAAGGCGGCGAGCTTGTAGGGGCCGGTGCCGCCGCTGAACTTGCCGGCGTTGAAGTCTTCGGTGCTGGCCCCCTGCATCTTTTTGCTGATGATGAAAATCGAGTCGAGGTCGCTTGCCAGCAGGGCGTAGGGCTTGGCGGTCTTGAAGCGCACGGTCAGCGCATCGACGGCCTGCATGGCCGTGATCGTCTTGGTGTAAGTGGCGAACTGGCCGCCGCTTTTTTCCATCGCGCGGGCGCGCTCGATGGAGGCAATGACGTCGTCGGCGGTAAACGGCGAGCCGTCCTGGAACTTCACGCCGGGGCGCAGCTTGAATTCCCAAGTGGTGGCGTCCACCGTACGCCATGAGAGGGCCAGGCCGGGGATCACGCGGGCGTCGGCGTTGACGTGGGTGAGCGCGTCGTAAAGATGCCAGAGCGCGCTGACGTTGGAGCCGATGTTGATGTGGTGCGGGTCCAGCGAGGTGACGTCGGCGCTCATGCCGATGCGCAACTCGGCGGCGTGGGCCGCGCCGGCCAGGAGCAGCAGGGCGGTGAACGCGTGACGGACGGAGTGACGGACCAAGCGGGCAATGCGGCGGATCATTTTCATGGCCGCATTGTTTCATAAAGCGCCCGGGGCGCGACTCGGATTAGGTGCGCCTGGGCTTGACCTCAGGATTGGCCAGGCGTAACTCTTCGCCCTTGCAGGCCTTGACGATCTGCTCGAAGCATTCGCCGAAGTACAACTCGAAGGTTTCCCACTCGGCCCAGGCGAGGTGGGGAGCGCACAGCACGTTGGGCATTTTGAGCAGGGGATGGTCGCCATTGACTACCGGCTCCTGCTCGTAGACGTCCACCGCTGCGTAGCCGGGGCGGCCGGCTTTCAGCGCCGCCACCAGGGCGCCGGGGGCGATCAGCTCGGCGCGCGCGGTGTTGATCAGTAGCGCGGTCGGCTTCATGCGGGCGAGGTCCGCCGGGGTGACGGTGTGCTGCGTGTCCGGGTTCAGGCGCAGGTGCAGGGTGAGCACGTCGGCGCGTTCGAAAAATTCCTCGCGGGTTTCAGCCGGCTCGTAACCCAGCTTGGCCGCCTTGATCAGCGAAGCCTCGCGGCCCCAGATGAGGACTTTCATCCCCAGGCCGACGCCGGCCTGCGCCACCAGTTCGCCGATCTTGCCCAGGCCGTAGATGCCCAGGGTGCTGCCGCGCAGGCGGTGGGACAGGGTGCTGGGCCAGGCGCCGGCGCGCATCGCCACCGCTTCGGGGACGACGTTGCGCCGCGCGGCCATCATCAAGGCGACGGTGAATTCCGCCGGGGCTACGTGCGAGCCGCTGATGCCGGTGGTGACGGCGACGCCGTGTTCGGTGCAGGCGGCGTAGTCGATGCTGCTGGCGTGGCGCCCGACCAGGGCGATCTGGCGCAGTTTGGGCAGGCGCTCGATCAGCGCCCGGGTGAATTCGACGCGCTCGCGGATGGCGACGACAATCTCGGCCTCCTTGAGGCGTTCGACCAGTTCGTCGAGACTGGCTGCAGGCTGCTGATAGATCGTGATCTCATGCCCGGCCAGCATCGAGTAGCAGGCCAGTTGCGATGCCATGTTCTGGTAGTCGTCGGGGATGACGATATTCATGCGGTGTTTCCTTTTATTCAAACACTTGTTCAGGCACTCATTCAGGCACTCATTCCGACATCGCGAGGCCGGCGGACTGCACTACCTTGGACCACTTGTCGGCTTCGGATTTCAGGAAGGCGGCGAACTGCTCGGGCGTGCTGGCCACCGGCTCGGCGCCTTGCTTGGAAAGGCTTTCCCGCGCTTCCGGCGTGGTCAGCACCTTCGCCACTTCGCGCTGCAGCTTGCGGGTGATTTCCGAAGAGAGCCCGGCGGGGCCGACCATGCCGCTCCAGCCCACCACCTGCACGGCGGGAAAACCCGCTTCGGTCATGGTGGGCGTGTCGGGGAAGGCGGGTTCGCGCGCGGTGCCGCAGACGGCCAGCAGCTTCAATTGCCCGGATTTGATGTGCGGCACCACCGAGGGCAGGGTGGTGATCATGAAGGCGGTTTGCCCGCCCATGACGTCGATCAGCGCTGGCGACTCGCCCTTGTTGGGTACGTGGTTGAACTTGGTGCCGGCCTGCGAGCCGAGGAGTTCGACCGCCAGGTGGGTCAGGTTGCCGACGCCGGAGGAGCTGTAGTTGAGCCCGCCGGCGGTCTTCTTGTTCAGGGCCACCAGATCGGCGACGCTTTTCACCGGCAGCTTGGGGTTGACCACCAGGGCGAAGCTGAATTTCGTGGCCTGGGTGATCGGCGTCAGGTCGGTGAGCGGCTTGTAGGGCATGCTCTTGTAGATGAACTGGTTGACCGTCATCGAGGCCGGCACCGACATCGCCAGGGTGTAGCCGTCCGGCCGCGCCTTGGCGGTGGCGTCCATGGCGATGATGCCGTTGGCGCCGGGGCGGGCGTCGACGATGAATTGCTGGCCGAGGTTGTCGCCCACCTTCTGGCCGATCAGGCGTGCCAGCAGGTCGATGCTGGAGCCGGCGGCGTTGGGGGTGATCAGGCGCACCGGGTGGTTCGGGTAGTCCTGCGCATGGACGCCGGCGCATAGCGCCAGGGTCAGCGGCAGAGTCAACGGCAGTGCAAGCGCGCGCAGTGCACGTGCGGCAAATGCGGTGTGGGGAAGTGGCATGGCAGCCCTTTGTCTCATTGTGGTGGGTCTTGCGCCTGCGCAGGGCGCTTGCGGGTCGCGCATCGTACCGCCGCCCGCTGGCGCTTGAAAGGGGCGGCGGCTAATCCGCCTTATTTCGGGCGAAAGTAGAACGCCAGGGTGTATTCGTCGGTGCGCGGCGTGTAGGTGATGCCTTTTTTCGTCGCCCAGGTGTTGATCTGGTGATGAATCGGGATGATGCCGAGGTCGTTGATGGCGATGGCCGTTGCGTCTTGCAGCAGTTTTTCGCGCGCGCGGTCGTCTTTGGTGCCTAGCGCCAGGTTGGTCAGGCGGTCCACTTCGGGGTGCGAATAGCGGCCCCAGGCGAAACTGCCCATGCCCTTGGCCGGGTCGTAACTCACCAGGTGCGAGCGCAGCGGCGAGGAGGACTCGGCGGTGGAGGCGCCCCAGCCCAACATGGCAAAGGAGAATTCCAGCCTGGAGGCGCGGCCGAGGTAGACGCCCATCGGCATGGTTTCGACCTTGGTCTGGATGCCGACGCGGGTCAGCATCGAGGCCACCGCCTGGGCGATCTGGTCGTCGTTCACATAGCGGTTGTTGGGCGCAAACAGGGTCATGCCGAAGCCGTTCGGATAGCCGGCCTCGGCCAGCAGCTTTTTCGCGCCTTCGGGGTCGAACTTGTCGGGCTTGAGCGCCGGGTTGTGGCCGAACATCGGTGCCGGCACGAGGTTGGCGGTGGGCACCGCCAGGCCTTCCATCACCCGGTTCTTGATCGCCTCGCGGTCGATGGCTTTGGAGATGGCCTGGCGCACGCGCAGGTCGCGGAAGGGGTTGACCTCCAGCGGCTTGCCCGCCTTGTCAGTGACGAAGGGCGCGACCTTGCGATTGGTGTCGATGTGGAAAAAGATGATGCGGTGCGAGACCTTGGTGCTGACGTCGATGTTCGGATTGGCCTTGAGCTTGGCGAAGTCGGCGGTGGGAATGTTTTCGATCGCCTGCACGTCGCCGGAGAGCAGGGCGGCGATGCGGGTGGGATCATTGGCCAGGATGCGGATGGTCACTTTCTCCCATGGACCCTTGCCGCCCCAGTAATTGTCGTTGCGCAGCAGTTCGACCCGGTCGCCGCGCTTGAAACTGACGAACTTGTAGGGACCGGTGCCGATCTGCCCCCTGCCCGCGTTCAGGTCTTCGGTGCTCAGGCCCTGGGAAGCCTTTTTCGACATGATGTAGATCGCCGACAGGTCGTTGGGCAGCAGCGGGTAGACACTGGCGGTCTTGAAGCGGATGGTCAGCGGGTCGACGATCTCGGATTTGACGATCGCCTTGGTGTAGACAGTGAACGGCCCGGGGCTGTTTTTCACCTGCGAGACACGCTCGATCGAATAGGCGACGTCTTCGGCGGTGAAATCGCTGCCGTCGTGCCATTTCACTCCCGGGCGCAGCTTGAACTCCCAGGTGTTGTCGTCCACCAGCTTCCACGAGGTTGCCAGACCGGGGATCAGGCGCGAATCGGCGTCCAGCAGCACCAGGCTGTCGAAAATGTGCAGGGCGATGTTGTTGTTGGGAAACAGGTTGACGAAATGCGGGTCGATCGAGGTGACGTCCGCCCCCATGCCCAGGCGCAGTTCCTGCGCTTGCGAAAGCGCCGGGGCGCATAGCACCAGGGCCGCGACGGCGGCAAGGCGAGCAGCGAAAGCGCGCATCAGCTTATGCGGTACGGACATATTCCCCCCCCGGGTTGAAAGGTGTTTCTGGATTATAGCCACGGTGCTGTGAGAAAATGGCCTGCGTCTTCGAGGCCGCCAATCTTGGCCGCGCCCAGCGGCGCCACCGACCTCGAAAAATCGAACAATGTTCCGTCGCCACCGCCCTGCCAACTACACGCCCTGCGGCGCCGTTATCGCGGCGCGGCCCTGAGCATGGCCACGGCCCTCGGCCTGCCGATGTCGACCCCGGAACGGGTGCGCGGCGGCATTCTGCTGATGCTGGCCTGTTCGATGATTTTCGCCAGCCTGGACGCCACGGCCAAGTT
>DATAZV010000085.1:0-4261 GCA_036271855.1 Burkholderiales bacterium | reverse complement strand
GTCGGGCACGGTGGGGCCGCTGGCGATGTGGGTGGGCTCGTCGCCCGTCACGTCGGAAATTACCAGCGAGAGGATGGGCGCCTTGCACATCGCCGCCAGCTTGCCGCCCTGGATCAGGCTCAGGTGCTTGCGCACGGTGTTCATGTCCTGGATCGGCGCGCCGCAATTGAGCAGCTCGCGGGTGGTCGCCTTAAGATCCGCCATGCTGATGCCCTCGACCGGCAGCGACAGCAGGGCGGAGCCGCCGCCGGAGACCAGGGCCAGCAACAAATCGTCGGGGCCGAGTGCCTGCACCCGGCGCATGATTTCGCGCGCCGCGGTTTCGCCCGATTCGTCCGGCACCGGGTGGCCGGCCTCGACCACGCTGATGCGCTGCAGCGCCTCGGCGCCGCCGTAGCCGTGGGCGTAGCGGGTGATCATCAGGCCTTCCAGCGGCGCATTCTCCGGCCAGTGCTGCTCCACCGCCCTGGCCATCGAGGCACCGGCCTTGCCCGCGCCCACCACCAGGGTCCTGCCCCTAGGCGGCAGCGGCAAGTAGGCCGGGACGATTTGCAGCGGATCGGCGGCGACAACGGCGGCGGCATAGCTCTGCTTGAGCAATGCGAGGGCGGAGGGGCTGTCCATGGCGGCATTTTAACTGGCGGCGCGGTGGACCCCATGCGTCGCATAATGCAGCGCGGATTGACTTGGGTCCCGCTTTGGAGAATATTGGCGCCTCTGCCATCCACCGCATGCGCGGGAGCACCCATGTCGCAACACCCCGGCCTTTCCTTCAGTCACGTCGGTATTTTCGTCAACGACCTGGCGAAGATGGAAGCCTTTTATACCCGCCTGCTCGAATTCACCGTCACCGACCGCGGCCGGCTTTCCGGGCCGCACGGCCCGGTCGAGCTGATGTTCCTGTCGCGCAATCCGGACGAGCACCACCAGATCGTGATGGCCACCGGCCGCCCGGCCGAGCTGAATTTCAACGTCGTCAACCAGATTTCGATGCGCGCCGACAGCCTGGCGACGCTGAAGAACTTCCATGCCCGGCTGCGCCAGGCCGAGGTGCGCGAAATCAGTCCGGTGACCCACGGCAACGCCATGTCGGTCTACTTCCGCGACCCGGAAGGCAACCGCCTGGAAATCTTCATCGACAGCCCCTGGTACGTCACCCAGCCGATGCGCGTGGACCTGCCGATCGAATTGCCCGAGGCCGAACTGATGCAATGGGTCGAGGCGCATGCGCGCCAGTTGCCGGGTTTTCGCCCGCGCGCGGAGTGGCGCGCCGAGATGGCGCGCAAGATGGGCGTAGCCTGAGGTAAAAGCTGGAAGAGCGGTCGGATCAGTGGCTGCGCGCCGCCCGGCGGGGCGCAAGCGGTGCTACACCTGCTTGGGGGCCTTCAGCGCGTCGGTCAGCACCGCGGCGATCATCTTGTAATTCGGGCGGCCGCGATAGGACACCTTGAGGTGGCGCATGTCGGTGGCCTCGCACTTCGGGTCGGCCAGCAGCGCGGGAAACTTATCGGCCAGGGCGGCGCCGTCCCACAGCTGCACCAGCACATGGGTTTTTTGCGGCACCAGTGAAACCAGGTTCTTGCCACGGGAATATACCGGGGCATTCCACTTCACGGTTTCGACGATGGCGGGCTCCGCCTTGAGCACCAGCTCGCGCAATTTGTACATTGCGGCCTGCTGCTCGTAAGGCAATCCCTGGATGAATTTGTCGACAGTCTGCATACCTTCTTTTTGCTCCCTGAGCCCGCCGCGAATCTAAAGCGTAACTCAAGCAAGACTCAAGCCGCTGCGCGTTCCACCACTTTAACCGATACGCCGAAATCCTGCGGGAAATGGTCGACCCGCACCACCTCGTCGCGCAAGCGGGCGTAACGCGCCAGGGCTTCGCGCTCGTCCAGGCGGATGATGCCCTTGGCCGCGGCGTCTTCCACCAGGGCGGCGTGGTCCGGCCCGGCAATCTTGCCTTCGCGCTGCGCCGCCCGCAGTTTTTGCTCCACCACCTCCGCCTCCAGCGCGGCATGCAGCGCCGCCTCCAGCGCGCCCAGCGGTTCCTTTTCGGATTTCGGCAGGTACATGCCGGCGGTGAGGCGGTCGCGCGCACGGTTCTCGTCGGTCGAGGGGGCGATGAGGATGCGCGCGGCGCGCGCGCCGAGTTCGTCCGAGGGGGCGTAGAACATGCGCCCCAGCGGGTAGACCACGCGGCGCAGGCCCCAGGCCACCAGGCGGTTCGGATAGTTGGCGATGGCGCCGTCCAGCGCCAACTGCGCGTGGTACATCGTGTCCCAGATCGCCCAGTGCAGCAGGGGGGCGTCGGTGGCATGCCGGCCCTGGCCCTCATAACGCTTCAGGGCGGCGGAGCAGAGGTACATCGCCGACAGCACGTCGCCCAGGCGCGCGGAGAGTTTTTCGCGGCGCTTGAGCCCACCGCCCAGCACCAGCATCGAAACGTCGGAGACGAAAGCGAAGCTGGCCGACATGCGGGTGAGCTGCTGGTAATAGCGCCGGGTGCGCGGGTCGATCGCCTCCGGGGTGCGCACAAAGTTCGAGCCGGTCAGGCCCATCACCAGTGCGCGGGCGAAATTGGACAAGGCGAATTTCACATGTTCGGACAATGCATGGTCGAACTCGGCCAGGCCCTGGCGCGGGTCGGGATTGCGCGTGGCCAGCATCTCCTTGAGCACCCAGGGGTGGCAGCGGATCGCGCCCTGGCCGAAGACGATCAATGATCGGGTCAAAATATTGGCCCCCTCCACTGTGATGGCAATCGGTATCTGCTGATAGGCGCGCGCCATCAGGTTGTTGGGGCCCAGCATGATGCCCTTGCCGGCCAGCACGTCCATCGCGTCGTTCACCACCTGGCGGCCCATTTCGGTGACGTGCAGCTTGGCAATCGCCGAGGCGACTGCGGGCTTCTCACCCAGGTCAACCGCGCCGGCGGTCATGATGCGGGTGGCGTCCATCATGTAGGTGCGCGCGGCAATGCGCGTAAGAGCCTCTTCCACGCCCTCGAACTTGCCGATCGGCATCTTGAACTGCTGGCGCACGCGCGCATAGGCGCCGACGCTGCGCGAGGCCACCTTGGCCATCGCGGTGGTAAGCGAAGGCAGGGAAATCGAGCGGCCCGCCGCCAGGCATTCCATCAGCATGCGCCAGCCGGTGCCGGCCATCGCCGGGCCACCGATGATCCAGTCCAGCGGCATGAACACGTCTTTACCCCAATTGGGGCCGTTCTGGAACGAGGCGTTCAGCGGCCAGTGGCGCCGGCCGATGTTCACACCAGGCGTTTTGGTCGGCACCAGCGCGCAGGTGATGCCTAGGTCTTCCTTCTCGCCCAGCAGATGGTCCGGGTCGGTGAGGCGGAAGGCCAGGCCGAGGATGGTGCAGATCGGCCCTAGGGTGATGTAGCGTTTCTCCCAGGTGACGCGCATGCCGATGACTTCGCGGCCCTCCCATAGGCCCTTGCACACCACGCCGAGGTCGGGAATGGCGGCGGCATCCGACCCCGCGCTGGGGTTGGTGAGGCCGAAGGCCGGCACCTCCAGCCCCTTTGCCAGGCGCGGCAGGTAATAGTCTTTCTGCTCCTCGGTGCCGTAGTGGATCAGCAATTCCGCCGGCCCCAGCGAATTGGGCACCATCACCGAAATCGCCAGGGTGGCCGAGCGCGTGCCCAGCTTGGTCACCACCTGCGAATGCATGTAGGCGGAAAACTCCAGCCCGCCGTAGCGCTTGGGGATGATCATGCCGAGAAAGCCATGGTCCTTCAGGTATTGCCACACCTGCGGCGGCAGGTCCTGGTGGGTATGGCTGACTTCCCAGTCGTCGGTCATGGCACAGACTTCCTCGACTTCGTGGTCGAGGAAATGCAACTCCTCCTGCGTCAGGCGCGGCTGCGGGATCTCGTGCATCTTCGCCCAGTCGGGCGCGCCGGAGAACAGTTCGCCCTCCCACCACACGGTGCCGGCGTTGAGCGCCTCCTGCTCGGTTTGCGACATCACCGGCAGGATGCGCCGGTACACCCCGAGCATGGGCCGGGTGAATACCGCGCGGCGTAATGGGGGCAGCACCAGCAGCAGCAGCACCGCCAGCACGACCACGGCGGTCGCTGCAAGCGCCGGGGTCCAGCCACCGGTTAATTCGGCCATTGCGAAAAACCAGGTCGCACCCGCCAGCAGCCAGGCAAAGCCCGGTGCGCGCGCGTACATGAGGGTAGTGAGGACGATCAGGGCGGCTAGGGCCGGGGCCAACCACGTCATGCTGTCTC
>DATAZV010000084.1:0-7725 GCA_036271855.1 Burkholderiales bacterium | reverse complement strand
AAATGGGCGTCGAGGAAAAACAGGATGCGCTCGGCCTTGGCGATGGTCGGCAGGACCTGGCGCAGGGCGGTTTTCGAGTCGAGGTTGAGGACGGTGACGTGGGGCTTGGCGGCGAAATAGGCGGCGGCTTTTTCGGCGGTGGGGCCGTGGATTTCGGTGGAGTAGAGCTTGCGGAATTGCGGGTGGTCGGAAGCGTATTCCAGCGAGGCGCCGGTGCCGGTGCCGGTTTCGAAGAAGACGGTGCAGGCGATGTCTTCGAGGATGAAGTTGTGGAGGGAACCCATGGAGTTGGCCTTGTTGTTGGCGCCAGTATAAGGGGTGGTGGGGCTTCGAATGCGTTGTGGTGGGGCGCGAGGTAAAGCAGATTCTTCGCTTTGCTCAGAATGACAGTGAGGGTGTTTGGGATTTCCTCACGCCAGGCGCTGCCGCGCTTGTTCCTGCCAGGCATCGACTGCGTTGAAGTAATACGTGTACATGCAGGGGTAGCAGCCGCGGCCGCAGCAGGTTTGCGGGTCGATTGGTTCGGGCGCGTCGGGCAGGGCCAGGCCTTTGGCGTGGGCTTCGGCTTGCAGGCGGTCGATCAGGGATAGGGCGTCGGCCAGGGGAATGGCGAGGGACTCGGCGAGGCTCATGCTTAGTCGTCGAGCAGCGGCGGGTCGAACCAGTTGGTGAGGGCCAGGCCGCCATCGATGACGATGGAGGCGCCGGTGACGTAGCCGGAGATGCGGTTGGAGAGGACAGCGAGCGCGAGCGGGGCGAGGTCGTCGGCGTTGCCGAGGCGGCCCAGGGGAATGTGGCGCGCCAGGGCGGGGTCGGCGACAAAGCCACCGGCGGCGATGGCGCCGGGCACCAGGGCGTTGACGCGGATGTTGTAGCGGCCGAGGGTCTTGGCGAACTCTTTTACCAGCATGGCGAGGGCGGCTTTGGAGGTGCTGTAGTGCGGCAGGTTGCGCGGGGTTTGCGCGTGCAGGGAGGTGAGGTAGAGCATGGAGCCGGGGCTCTTGGCGGCGATCAGGGCTTTGGAGAGTTCGCGGCCGAGGTGAAAGCCGGCGTCGACGTTTACTGAGCGCATTTGCTCCCAGGTGTCGTCGGTGACGGCGAGTATGTGGTCGGCTTCGCGGCGCGGCGGGGCGGCGCTGTGGACGAAGTGGGTGATCAGGCCCAGGGCGGCGCGGCTGTCCGTAAGCAGGCGGTCGCATTCGGCGCGTTGCGCGAGGTCGCCGGTCCAGGGGATGGCGAGTTCGGGGTGGGCGGCGGATTGGACGGCGGCGGCTACCGTTGCGGGGTTGATGTCGGCGAAGACGGTGCGCACGCCTTCGGCGACCAGGGCCTGCGCGATGGCGCGGCCGATGCCGTTGCCGGCGCCGGTGACGAGGGCGGCTTCTTTTTCGGGGTTGAAGGGGGTGGAGAAGATGGGCATTGATCGAGGGTGCGTCGGTCCGGGATGTGGGAGTTTAACGGAGCTGACGATTGTCGAGAGTGGTCGTTGAGACAAGCGGACAGCTTCGTTTCGAAGCGATTGCTCAGCCGGCACTCCGTACTCGAAAATCGGCGGTCAGAGCACATTTGCAAAAGGCGCAAATGCTCATTTGCGTAACCCCGACCCCGAGTTTTCGTGGCGTGCCTTGCGGACCGTTTCTTGTCCCGGACATGGGCCACCGAGTTGCACATGTCCTGCCCTGAGGGCCTTCCTTCGGTCGTCGACTGGCTCAGGACGAACGGAGGAGGAAGGCGGGGCGGTGAATTACAACGGCCGCCAGTTGGTGCCGCAGGCTTCGCCCATGTGGTCGGCGGCTTTGGGGCCGCAGGTGCCGGCGGGGTAGGGGTGGGGCTTGGGCTTTTTTTCCAGCAGGGGGGTGTAGAACTGCCAGGAGGCTTCGGCTTCGTCGGCGTGGACGAAGAGCGTCTGGTCGCCTTCGACCACGTCCATCAGCAGGGTCTCGTAGCCGTCGGGCAGGGGGCCGAAGACGTCGGCGTAGCGAAAGGCCATGCGCTGGGTTTTCAGGCTGAAGCCTTCGCCGGGAACCTTGACTTCGAAGGAGAGCTCGAAGCCTTCGTCGGGCTGGACGTTGATGACGAGGGTGTTGGAGTGCGGGTTTTCGCCGTCCAGCGCGCGGAACAGGGCGATGGGCGGCTTGCGGAACTGGATGGCGATTTCAGTCACGCGCCTGGGCATGCGTTTGCCGGTGCGCAAAATGAAGGGCACGCCTTGCCAGCGCCAGTTTTCGATTTCCAGGCGCAGCGCGACGAAGGTTTCGGTTTGCGAGCGGGCGGCGACGTCGGGCTCGTCGCGATAGCCCTTCATCTTTTTATCCTTGCTGGCGCTGTACTGGCCGAAGACGACGGCGTCGTCGCTGATCGGCGTGAGCGAGCGCAGCACCTTGACCTTTTCGTAGCGGATGGCGTCGGCCTCGAACGCGGCGGGGGCTTCCATCGCCGTGAGCGTAAGCAGTTGCGTGAGGTGGTTTTGCACCATGTCGCGCAGGGCGCCGGCGTTTTCGTAGTAGCCGGCGCGGTCTTCGATGCCCAATGATTCGGCCACGGTGATCTGCACGCTTTCGATGTGGTCGCGGTTCCACAGCGGCTCGAACAGGGCGTTGCCGAAACGGAAGGCGAGCAGGTTTTGCACCGTCTCCTTGCCGAGGTAATGGTCGATGCGGTAAATCTGGGTTTCGTCGAAATACTTGTGCGCCAGCAGGTTCAGGTCCTGCGCGGATTTCAAATCGCGGCCGAACGGCTTTTCGATCACCAGGCGGGTCCAGCCGGTGCTGGTGTTCAGGCCCGCCTTGCCGAGCGATTCGATCGTGCCGGGGAAGGCGCCGGGGGGCAGGGCGAGATAGAACACGCGGTTGCCGGGCAGGCCGGTGGCGCGCTCCAGGGTGGACAGGCGCATGGCCAGGCGTTCGTAGGCGGCGGGGTCGGTCTGGGCGACGGCCTGGAAGTGCAGGTGGGTGTCGCACCACTTGCGAATTTTCGCGGCGGTTTGGCCCTTGATGCCGGCCAGCGCCTTGCGCGCCCAGACGCGGAACTTGGCGTCGTCGATGCTCTGGTCGCGGGCGATGCCGAGGATGTGGAAGTTGTGGTCAAGCATGCCGCTTGCGGCAAGCTGGTAGAGCGTGGGCAGGATTTTTCGTTCCATCAAGTCGCCGGTGCCGCCGAACATGACGAACAGGCAGGGCGCGGGAGGGGTCTTTGGCATGGGGGCTTTGGAGAAGGGAATGACAGGCGCGCAGGAGGCGAAGTATCAGTGGACCGCTGAGGACCGGCGGAATTCCGCAAACTTGCAGTGATGGGGCGCATTCAACTATCGTGCCCGCGGGTGGATTGTGAAGCGCTTTTAATCCTGCGGCAGGCCGCTGTCGCGCACGCCGGTTTTCCAGGCTTCCAGTTGGTCGCGGTTGAAGGCGGCGAGTTCTTCCGGGGTCGAGGCGCTGAGTTCGAAGGACTGGTGCTCGGTCTGCTCGCGCACTTCGGGGCGCTTGATCACGGCGTTGAGCTCGCGGTTGACGCGGGCGACGATGTCGGCGGGCAATTTGGCGGGGCCGAAAAAGCCGGCCCAGGGGACGATGGAGAGTCTGGGCGCGCCGGCCTCAGTCATTGTGGGGGCGTCCGGCGCGACGGGGCTTCGTTGGCCCAGCAGGGTGGCCAGCACCTTGAGCCGCCCGTCGCGCGCCGCCGGCATGGCGTTGGTGGCGGTGGCGAACATCAGTTGCACCTGGCCGCTGACCAGGTCAATGGTGGCGGGGGCTTCGCCCTTGTAGGGCACGCGCACCATGTCGAGCTTGGCGGAGGACGCAAGCTGGGCGGCGGCCATGATGCCGGTGGAAGTGGCGCCGGCGTAGTTGACCTTGCCCGGGTTGGCGCGGATATAGGCGATCAGCTCGCCGACGTTTTTCGCCGGCACCTGCGGGTTGACGAACAGGAAAAAGGAGAAGTAGCCGACCCGGCCGATGGGGGTGAAGTCGGTGAGCGGGTTGTAGGGCGGCGCCTTGCGCAGGGCCGGCACGGCGTTGAGCGCGCTGTTGGTGGCGAGGAACAGGGTGTAGCCGTCGGGCGCGGATTTGAGCGCGGCGTCGGCGGCGATGGCGCCGTCGGCGCCCGGGCGGTTGTCGACGACGATGGATTGGCCCAGCGCCTGGCCCAGGGGCTGGGCGATGGTGCGCAGCACGGTGTCGGCGGCGCCGCCGGCGGGGAACTGGACGATGGCGCGGATCGGTTTGTTGGGCCAGGGCGCGGTTTGCGCCGTGGCGTGGCCGGCAGCCAGCACGCAGCCAAGGGCGCAGGTCAGGAAATGAGCGGCGACGACGGGGTGGCGGGTGCGCGGCATCAGGCGAGGCTCCTGCGGTGGATTCGAATCTTGTTGTCAGGACGCGGGCGCCCGGCTGAAGCCGCCGCGGCTGCCCGCGCAGGGTAGCCGGGAGCCGCAAGCGGCGTCAAGCGCCGGCGCTGGCGCGGGCTTTGGGGTTGCGGGTATCATGGCCGGCGGCCGCTGCAACCGCGGCGCATGAACATATAAGCACCTAAAACCATTCGACCTTGAACGAGGAGACCTGATTGATGTTGACCTTACGAAAGTTGGTGCCCGCGCTTTCAGCCGCCGCTGCCGGCTTGCTGACCCTGGCGCCCGCAGCCCAGGCGCAGACCTACCCTTCCAAGCCGATTACCCTGGTGGTGCCGTTTGCCGCGGGCGGGCCGACCGACGTGCTGGCGCGCATCATGGCCGACCGCATGGGGCGCGGCATGGGACAGACGGTGGTGGTGGAGAACACCACCGGCGCGGCGGGGTCGATCGGCGTCGGCCGGGTGGCGCATGCGGCGGCGGACGGCTACACGGTGTCGATCGGCCACTGGAGCACCCACGTGGTGAACGGCGCGATCTACCAGCTCAATTACGACCTGCTGAAAGACCTCGACCCGGTGGCGCAGATCGCCAGCAACCCGCAACTGGTGGTGAGCAACAACGCGGTGCCGGCGAAGGACCTGAAGGAACTCAGTGCCTGGGTGAAGGCGAACCAGGACAAGATCGCGGTGGGCACCGCCGGGGTCGGCGCGGCCTCGCATATCGGCGGCATCTACTACCAGAACTTCATCGGCGCCAAGCTGACTTTCATTCCCTATCGCGGCACCGGGCCGGCGCTGCAGGATTTGATCGCCGGGCAGATCCAACTGATGTTCGACCAGGCTTCGAACTCGCTGCCGCAGGTGCGCGCCGGCAAGGTGCGCGGCTATGCGGTGACGCAGAAGGCGCGCCTGGGCAGCGCGCCGGAGATTCCGACGGTGGATGAGGCCGGCGCGCCGGGACTGTACATGGCGGTGTGGCACGGCTTGTGGGTGCCGCACGGCACGCCGAAGGCGGCAACGATGAAGCTCGAAGCGGCGGCGCAGGAGGCGCTGGCCGACCCGGCGGTGTCCAAGCGCTTGTTCGAGATGGGGCAGGAGATTCCGGGCAAGGAATTCCAGACGCCGGAGGGGCTGGCGAAGTTCCAGAAGGCGGAGATCGACAAGTGGTGGCCGCTGATCAAGGCGGCGAACATCAAGGTCGAGTAGGCGGCGTGGCGCCGGGGGCGCCCGCCGGTGTTTCGGGGGCGGGCGGCGGCACTTCCGCGGCCCGGCCCTTCACTGCTTCCACCTGGATCTGCATGGTGACTTCGTCGCTGACAAAGCCGAGCATGGTGTTCATGCCGAAATCGGAGCGCTTGAATTTTGTGGTGAGGTCGGCGCCGCAGCGGTTGCCGACGAAGGGCAGGCGCGAGCAGCCGAAATAGAGCACCTTGAGGTCCACCGGGCGGGTCTCGCCGAGAAAGGTGAGTTCGCCGTGGATCAGTGCGGGCTTGCCGTCGGCGAATTCCATCGCGGTCGATTTGAAACTGATCTGCGGATAGTCCCGGATGTTGAAATAGGACCGGGTGCGCAGCAGCTTGTCGAGCTCCGGGTTGCCGGTGTCGACCGAGTCCGAGGCGATGCTGATCTGCGCCGAGCCGCTGCCGGCTTCGAGGTCGAGGCTGACGCTCCCCTGGGTGCGGTTGAAGCGGCCGCGCTGGGTGGCGACATTGAGATGTCGGACTTCGAAGGTGGGGAAGGTGTGGCCGGGATCGATGGTCATTTCTTCCGGGGCGGCTTGCGCGGCAAGCGCGGGGAGCCAGAGCAGCAGCGCGGCAAGCAGGCGCAAAGGGTCGAATTCGGTCATTTTGGGTCCAGTCAAAAAGAATGCGCCGCATGCTTGCATGCGGGCTTGAATGCATATCGCAGGACACCGCTGCGTTTGCGCAGGATTGCCGCAGCGCAACGGAAAACCGCTAATATGGGTCCATGGCGGGCCATGCGCATTGGCCACACGGTGATGGGGGGTCCCTGGGCAGACTCCGGGTGGTCCGGCTTGAAAGGTCGAGGTAGATGTCTGGCATCCGCAAGATACCCGTCTGTCCCGGTGTGTATTGGGTCGAAGTCCCCGCGGCCGATCTGCGCCTGCTGTGCGGCTGTCCGATGGACGCGGTCAAGCACCTGAAAAAGCGCGGCCTGGTGATCGGCGTCGAAGTGGGCGAGGTCAAGTGCGAGACCGGCCCGAATGCGATCCTGCTTTCCGACCTGGCGATCCAGGACGGGCGCATCTGCAACAGCGCCGAGTTTCCGGTGCTGCAGATGCTCTACCTGCAGGGCATGCTGATTCCCGGGCATCCGAACAACACCGGGTCGCTGCCGGTGCTGGTGGGCGCGGCGCAGCAGGTCGATGCGCAGATGGCCTACATTTTCCGCGGCAACTACGGCCTGGTGTCGCGCGAGGAAATGCTGGCGGCGGGCGCCACGCCGGCGCTGGCCGACGAATTGATGCGCATGAAGCTGGCCTTTGCCTTCGGCAACATCCGCCCCAGCGAGGAGCTGCTGCGCCCGGTGTATGTCGATGAGGGCGCCACCGAGATCCACGCCGGGGTGACGGTGACGCGCACGGCATTGAACAATTTCCGCGTCGCCTACAAGGGCGAGCACGTGGATGTCGACCTGATGCTGAAATCCGGCGAGCGCTACGAGGCGCCGTACCGGCTGGAGAAGCACCTGATCCAGCGCGACTACTTTTCGGTGGTGCATTCCGGCGATGGCGACGGCTGGGACGTGAACCGGCCGGCGATGGGCAGCATCGTACAGTTCCAGGGCAAGATATTTTTGATCGACGCCGGGCCGAACATCCAGACCTCGCTGGATGCGCTGGGCATCGGCGTCAACGAAATCGACGGCGTCTTCAGCACGCACTGTCACGACGACCACTTCGCCGGGCTGACGCAGCTGATCCGCAGCGACCGCCGCGTCAAGTATTACGCGGTGCCGCTGGTGCGCGCCTCGGTGGAAAAAAAGCTCGCCGCCGTGCTGGGGGCGCCGGAGCTGGAGTTTTCCGACCTGTTCGAGATCCACGACCTGGAGCTCGATGCGTGGAACGACATCGAGGGCATGGAGGTGCTGCCGTTTCTCTCGCCGCATCCGGTGGAGACCACCTGCCTGCGCTTTCGCGTGTTCTGGGAAGGCGGCTACCGCACCTACGCGCACCTGGCGGACATCGCTTCCCTCGACGTGCTGCAGGGCATGGTGCGGGAGGACGGCGCGGCGCACGGCATCAGCCAGGAGCGCTACGACGCCACCTTGCGCGAATACGCCGAGGCGGCCGACGTGAAGAAGATCGACATCGGCGGCGGGGCCATCCATGGCCGCGCGGCGGACTTTCGCGGCGACAAGTCG
>DATAZV010000083.1:0-7805 GCA_036271855.1 Burkholderiales bacterium | reverse complement strand
GGCGCCGAAAACCGCCATGCTGGCCCGGCCCGCGCCGCCGGCCACGGTCCCGGCACCGCCGCCGGCGGCTGTATCCACGCCGCCTGTTGCTGCGCCCGCGGCCCCTGGCGCCAGCGTGCCGCGCGCCGGCCCGCCCTTCGGCAGCTATTCCGCCGCTGCGGCGAAAACCGCCATCACCAATCTGGATGCGGCTTTCAAGCGCAGCGCCAATGCCAGCCCGGCGGCGGCGCGCGCTCAGCTGGAGGAGCCGTTGCTGGCGGTGTCGATGCGCTACTGGGAAGCCGAGGCAGTCGGCCAGCGCCAGGCGATGGAAGAGTTGCGCGCCGCGATCCAGGCCAACGCGCCCGCGGCCATCGGCGTCGGCCGCGGCTTGCGCGCTTCCAGCGGCGGCAGCGAGTTGGCCACCGTCGCCTTGCTGACCGAGTTGACCCAGGGCGGCAATGGGGTAACGGCCCAGGCTTGCGATACCTATGTGGCCGCCGCCAATGCGCGCGGCCCGGACCATCCGCCGGCGCTGTATCACGCGGCCCTGTGTATTGCCGCGAAAAACCCCAAGCAGTCGCTCGACTGGCTGCATGCCGCCGGTTTCGCCGGCCACGCCGGCGCGCTGGAGACCCTGGGCCGCGCCTGCATCGAAGGCGCGGAGAAGGACTGGGGCTGCGCCGGCCACTATTTCGAGCTGGCGGCCGGGCGCGGCCGTGCCTCCGCGATGACGCTGTATGGCTGGGTGCTGTCGAACCAGCCGGCGGCGACCGAAAAGGACTTCACCAGCGCCATCGGCTGGTACCGCAAGGGCGCTGCCGCCGGCGACCTGTTCGCGCAGAACAATGTCGGCGAGATGTACGAGCGCGGCCGCGGCACGCTGAAGGACGACAAGCAGGCGCGGCAGTGGTACGGCCGCGCCGCCGAGGCCGGCTTCGGCCCGGGCCAATTCAACTATGCGCGTATGCTGCTGGCAGGCAGCGGCGGCCCGGTGGACCGCGATGCTGCGGTACAGTGGCTGAAAAAGGCCGAGGGCAACGGTGTGGCGCCGGCCAAGGCGGCTTTGCAGCAGATCGCCGCTGCCGGTAATATCAAATAGAGCGCAAACGACGCGCGAGCAAAGCAGTCTAGGAGACAGCATGACCTGGGATCCGACCCTTTATCTGAAATTCGGCTCGGATCGCTTGCGACCGGCCCTCGATCTGCTGGCGCGCGTCGGCCTGCAGGCGCCCAAGGTGGTGGTCGATCTCGGCTGCGGCGCCGGCAACGTCACCCAGGCCCTGCGCGCGCGCTGGCCCGACGCCCGCCAGACCCACATCATCGGGGTCGATTCCTCGCCGGAAATGCTGGCGCGTGCCGCCAAGACCGAACCGAGCGCCGAATGGGTGCAGGCCGACATTTCCACCTGGATGCCCGAAGCGCCGGTCGACCTGATTTTTTCCAATGCCGCGCTGCACTGGCTGCCGGGGCATGAAAAACTGTTTCCGCGCCTGATGGAGTTCATCAAGCCCGGCGGCGAGCTGGCGGTGCAGATGCCCAACCAGACCGCCGCGCCCTCGCACACCGGCATCGCCGAAAGCATCGACGCGGCGCCCTGGCGCGGCCCGGTGAAGGCGGAGCTGATGGACAAGCGCCTCGGGCCGATTGCCGCGCCCGGCACTTATTACGACTGGCTCTCGCCCCTGGCGCAGCGCGTCGACCAGTGGGAAACGCTGTATACCCATGTGCTGGGCGGCGAGTCGCCCGGCTCTTCGGCGGTGGCCGAATGGACCCAGAGCACGGCGTTGAAGCCGCTGCTCAACGCGATGGACGCGCCGGCGCAAGCCTGGTTCTGGGCCGACTATTGCCGGCGCATGAACGCCGCCTACCCGCGCCGGGCCGACGGCACCACGCTGTTCCCGTTCCGCCGCCTGTTCATGGTGGCGCTGAAGAAGTAGGGTTTGGTGGGTGAAACGCCGGGCCTGCGCGCGCAAATTTTTGTATCATTTTGCGCGCGATCATTGTTCACCGGCGGCGCGGCCTGCTATACACTGAAACGTAATGCGCCGGGGGGCGCAGCGCCGATGCGGTGATCGCCGCGTCATATTGTTCAAACATAAGCCTTCTGACCATGGCCGGGCACGACCGCATCCTCTACGAACTGGTGGGCCGCGAAGACCGGCGCATGTCGCCGTTTTGCTGGCGCGTACGCATGGCGCTGGCCCACAAGGGCCTGGAATGCCACTTTGAGCCGGTGCGCTATACCGAGAAGGAAAAGATCGCCTTCTCCGGGCAAAAGCTGGTGCCCATCCTGGTCGACTTCGGCGAAGTGGTCGCCGATTCCTGGAGCATCGCCAAGTACATCGACGAGAACTATTACCAGGAGCGCTCGCTGCTGATGGGCGGCGGCACCCGCTTCGTCAGCCTGTGGACCGATACCCAGCTGCAGCCGATACTGGCGCGCTGCATCATCAAGGACCTCTACGACAACCTCGATGCGGCCGACCAGGAATATTTCCGCACGTCGCGCGAAGCGCGCTACGGCAAGACCATCGAGGAAATGCACCTGGATCGCGAGTCCAACGAGCTTAATCTGAAGCGCGTGCTGACGATGATCCGCGAACTGGTGCGCACCCAGCCCTTCATCTGCGGCAAGGCCCCGGCCTACGCCGATTACATCGTATTCGGCGCGTTTCAATGGGCGCGCTGCGCCAGCCCGTTCAAGTTCCTCGACGACAACGACCCGATCTACGCCTGGCGCAGCCGGATGATCCGCCAGTACGGCAGCCTGGCGAACACGGTGCCGCACTACGACTGAATCTAGCTGGCCTGCGCCTGTAGTTGCCGCGCGTGAAACGCGATGTGGTCGCGCATGAAACTCGAGATGAAGTAATAGCCATGGTCGTAGCCGGCATGGCGCCGCAGTTCCAGCGGCTGGTGCGCGCGGGCGCAGGCGGCTTCGAACAGCTCCGGGTGCAACTGCCCCTCGGCCAAAAACTTGTCGCTCTCGCCCTGGTCCACCAGGATGCCGCCGGGGTAGGGCGTATGCGCCTTTTTCATCAGCTCGCAGGCGTCGTACTGTGCCCACGCCGCGCGGTCCGCCCCGAGATAACCGCTGAAGGCCTTTTCGCCCCAGGCGCATTGCGTCGGCGCGGCAATCGGCGCGAAAGCGGAAACCGATTTGTATTGCCCGGGCTTGCGCAAGGCGCAGACCAGCGCGCCGTGCCCGCCCATCGAATGGCCGAAGATGCCGGCGCGGCTGAAGTCGCCGGGGAAGTGTTGCGCCAGCAGCGCGGGCAGCTCGTCGGTGACGTAGCTGAACATGCGGTAATGCGCGCTCCACGGCGCTTGCGTGGCATCGAGGTAGAAGCCGGCGCCGGCGCCGAAGTCCCAATCCTTCGTCTCATCGACGATGCCGGTGTTGCGCGGGCTGGTGTCGGGCGCCACCAGCATCACGCCGTGCTCCGCCGCCCACTGCTGGGCGCCGGCCTTGATCATGAAGGTTTCTTCGGTGCAGGTCAGGCCGGCGAGATACGTGAGCACCGGCACCGGGTGGCGGCTGGCCTGCGGCGGCAGGTAGACGGCAAAGCGCATTTCGCCGTCGCAAACCGTGGACATGTGGGCATGGAAAGACTGCACGCCGCCGAAGCAGGCGTGGGCGGAAAGCAGGCGCGGATCGGGCGTGGACATGGCGGAATTTCCGGGGTAAAAATGGGTGACAGCTTGATGCACCCCATAAGGGTGTGCGGCCGCCATGATAACCGCGCCGGCTTGCGCGCTGCAGCATCATCGCGCGCCCGGAACTCCTATGTCCGGACAGCACTCTTATACTGGCATCCTACCCAGCATCCCGGCGCGCTCGCGGCCCACCAGGCCGCCCGAAAATTCGCTGACGGCAGCCGATTTCACATCCTGAAACGGTGTTTCGTCACTATCCCGCCGAGGGGGTTTTCATGCTAGAGTTGCGCCCCATTTAGTACCGGGTTGTCCCTAATAGTCCGGGAGGCGGACGCGGTTTTTTCAGACCGCGAGTTTCGCTCCTGGAACAGCACGGCCGGCGGCCTTTTTAATCAGTCAGGAATCGGAGACAAATGAGCTCATCGAACAATGCCCCGGCCTACGTCAAACACGCCAAGCTGAAAGCCTGGGTCGACGAGATGGCTGCGCTGGCCAAACCGGAAAGCATCTACTGGTGCGACGGCAGCCAGGAAGAATACGACCGCCTGTGCGCCGCCATGTGCGCCACCGGCATGATGAAAAAGCTGAACCAGGCCAAGCGCCCGAATTCCTTCCTCGCCTTGTCCGACCCGGCCGACGTTGCCCGCGTCGAAGAGCGCACCTTCGTCTGCTCGAAGACGCAAGACCAGGCCGGCCCGTTGAACAACTGGGTCGACCCGGTCGAGATGCGCGCCACCATGGGCAAGCTGTTCGACGGCTGCATGCGCGGCCGCACCATGTACGTGGTGCCGTTCTCGATGGGCCCGCTGGGCTCGCACATCGCGCAGGTCGGCGTCGAGCTTTCCGATTCGCCCTACGTCGCCGTCTCGATGCGCATCATGACCCGCATGGGCCGCGCGGTGTACGACGTGATCAAGGAAGACGGCTACTTCGTGCCCTGCATGCACTCGGTCGGCATGCCGCTGGCGGACGCCGCCGGCAACAAGGTCGCCGACGTGCGCTGGCCCTGCAACAACGAACAGAAGTGGATCGTCCACTACCCCGAGACCCGCGAGATCTGGAGTTTCGGCTCCGGCTATGGCGGCAACGCCCTCTTGGGCAAGAAGTGCCTGGCGCTGCGCATCGCCTCGGTGATGGCGCGCGACGAAGGCTGGCTCGCCGAGCACATGCTGATTCTCGGCGTCACCAACCCGAAGGGCGAGAAGAGCTACGTCACCGGCGCCTTCCCCTCGGCCTGCGGCAAGACCAATTTCGCCATGCTGGTGCCGCCGCCCGGCTTCGAAGGCTGGAAGGTCACCACCATCGGCGAAGACATCGCCTGGATCAAGCCGAACAAGGATGGGCGCTTCTACGCCATCAACCCGGAGGCGGGTTATTTCGGCGTCGCCCCCGGCACCAACTATCACACCAACCAGAACTGCATGAAGGCGATCGAGGCCGACACCATTTTCACCAACGTGGCCGAAACGCCCGATGGCGACGTATGGTGGGAAGGCATGACCGATGTGCCGCCGGCCAAACTCACCGACTGGCAGGGCAAGGAATGGACCCCCGGCTGCGGCCGCCCGGCAGCGCACGCCAATTCGCGCTTCACCGTGCCCGCCACCCGCTGCCCCTCGCTCGACCCGCAGTGGGACGACCCCAACGGCGTGCCGATCTCGGCCTTCATGTTCGGCGGCCGCCGCTCCGACACCACCCCGCTGGTGGCCGAGGCCTTCGACTGGGAAGATGGTGTCTACAAGGCCGCCACCCTGGGCTCGGAAACCACCGCCGCCATCGCCGGCAAGACCGGCGTGGTACGCCGCGACCCGATGGCGATGATCGCCTTCGTCGGCTACAACATGGGCGACTACTTCAAGCACTGGCTGAAAATGGGCAAGGCTGTTTCCAAGCCGCCGAAGATTTTCCAGGTCAACTGGTTCCGCAAGAACGCCGAAGGCAAGTTCGTCTGGCCCGGCTTCGGCGACAACATGCGCGTGCTGAAGTGGGTGGTGGAGCGCTGCCAGGGCACTGCGCACGCGCAAAAGACCGCGCTGGGCTACGTGCCGGAGTTCGACGACCTCTCCTGGCAGGGCCTGGAATTCGGCCGCGACAAGTTCAGCAACGTCACCTCCATCGTGCAAAGCGACTGGACACAGGAGCTGGCGATGCACGACGAACTGTTCAAAAAGCTTGAAGGCTTCGTGCCCCAGGAACTTGCGGCCAATCGCCGTGCCTTACAGGAGCGCCTGGCGGCCTGACCGGCATCAAAATTGCAATGGAGGAAGGCCGCGCAAGCGGCCTTTTTCTTGGTCTTTTCCGGTTCTTTTCCCGCATTTGATTACCGTGGGTGCCCTGTTAGCATTTCGCTGCCGCCGGGTCTGCGCACACAAGATGGAAATATTGTTTCGCCAAGCTTTTCGGCCACGGCAATCCGCGGCACCAACCTCCTGTAACCAACATTCCAGGACAACGCAATGAGCATGACCCTGTGGCTGCACACCTTGCAAGGTCACGATATGACCCGCGCAATGACGCGCGAAAGCGAGGACCACAACCTGATGCATGAGCTGGCCGACGACCTCGACTTCCTGTGCGAGCGCCTCGGGGTGGCGCCCCTGTCCTCGTTTTTCGACCTCACCGACATGGAATACAACGTCGACCCCGGCGGCGCCCTGGCGCAACATGCGCGGGTTGGCGATGGCGGCGACGACGACGGCGAAGTCAGCACCGTCGACGCCGAAACCGGCTACGCCTACGGCATCGACGACATGCAATGGTTCGACGCCGCCGCCGGCCTCGCCACCCTGCAGGCGCTGCGCGAAGAAATCGATTTTTCCGACGGCCTGGAGCTGCACCTGGACCAGGAAGAGCAGGGCCTGCTGCTGGACGAACTGGACGACTGCATCGCCCGCCTGCACCTGCCCGCCGCCGATGGCGGGCGCTTTCACCTGGCGGTGCTGATGTAGCGGCGCCGCCGGCGCACGGGGTTAAGGACGGGCCGCGCAAGCGGCCCGCGTCGTTTCCGGGCGCGGGGCTCGCCTGCTGCCGCGCAATCACCGCGCCGTGCGGCCACTTGTCGGCGCCGCGCGCTGCGCCCATACTGCCGGTGGCGCGTGCCGACAAAAAGGGGAAATGGCCATGACCGTGATGACAGGTTTATCCGGCAACGAACTGTATTGCCTCTCGCTCAAGGGCTACGCCGGCGGCGACCTGGTGCTGGGCAACAGCGTGCACTCGATGGGTTTTCTCGGCGGCATCGGCAGCGCCTTCCAGTCGGCCTTCGGCGGCGAAGTGACGCAGATCACCGAGATCATCGCCGACGGCCGGCGCGAGAGCTACAAGCGCATGGTGGACGAAGCGACGCGCCACGGCGGCGTCGGCATCACCAGCGTCACCAACAGTCTCAGGCATTTCGCCGGCAACATCGAATTCCTGTCCGTCGCTTCCTGTCTGCACAAAGCAGAGGTACGCGATCCGCCCGGCACCGTGCCCACTTTCACCACCAGCGGCAGCGGCCAGGCCTTGTACTGCCTGATCGACGCCGGCTACACGCCGAAGAAATTCGTCTTCGGCAACGTCGCCTATTCCGTGGGCATCGGCGGTGGTTTGCTGGGGGGCTTGAAGAGCATGGCGCGCGGCGAGATCCGCGAGTTCTCCGACATTTTCAACCGCACCCGCCACGCCGCGCTGGACCGCGTCACCGGCGAGGCGCGGCGCGCCGGCGCCAACTGCGTGCTGGGCATCGTCACCGAAGTGGGGCGCTTCCAGGGCGCGCACGAAATGCTGATGACCGGCACCGCCGCCCATCACCCCGGCCTGCCGGCCTTCATGGCAGACAAGCCCGCCACCAGCGACCTTACCTGCGAAGAGCTGTGGAACCTCACCGCCATGGGCTACGCCCCGGTGAAACTGGTGCTGGCCACCGCCGTCTATTCGCTGGGCGTGGTGGGCAACGTCAAGTCGCTGTTCAAGTCCTTCGTGCGCGGCGAGATTTCCGACCTCACCAGCCTGATCTACGATGCGCGCGAACATGCGCTGGCGATGCTGCACGACGAGGCCAAGGCGATCGGTGCCGACGAGGTGGTGGGCATCAAGACCCACATCCACGAGCTCGGCAGCCTGATCGAATTCATGGCGGTAGGCACGGCAGTGAAAAAAATGCCGGGCTTTACAACGGCCACGCC
>DATAZV010000082.1:0-9920 GCA_036271855.1 Burkholderiales bacterium | reverse complement strand
GCAACGCCGGAAGCCTCACCGAGATACAGGTTCTTCGGCAGCTTGAGCAGGTTGGGGACCGAATCGTATTTGATCTCCGGCACTGTTTGCGCAAAGGCGGGTGCGGCAAGGCACGCGGATACCAGCAAGGCCAGAGCAGGCAGCGAACGCTTCATGTTTGTCTCCTTGGTTTTATTGTCCGGTCCGACTGCACCGGCCCGGGCATTGAAGCACCGGCGCGCGCGTCTGTCAAAGCCGAAAAGCGATTGCGCCCGTGTGCTGCCATGCGATTCGCTTATGGACGATACGATTAATGCATCAAGAATTGCTTATGCGGCCTGATGTGGCGCATGAGGGTGGCGTGAGTGACAAGGGACAGCGATTCTGCTCCAATGTCAAGACAAGCTTTCCGGCCGGCGCGATTCGCGCGCCGGAAGCGCACAGGAGACAGACATGGCATTGCAACTGCGCCCGCTTTCCCACAGCCTGGGAGCGGAGATCTGCGACATCGACGTGACGCGCAATTTCAGCGAGCTGGAGTTCGCGCAAATCCGCCAGGCGCTGCTGGATCACGGCATCTTGCTGTTTCGCGAGCAAAACGTCAGCCGCGAGCAGCACATCGAGTTTTCGCGTCGCTTCGGTGCGCTGGACCGCCATGACAACCTGCCGCGCGACCGCCATCCGGAATATCCCGAACTGCTGATGGTCACCAACGAGCCCAAGCCCAGCGGCGCGCCTTCCGACTCGCGCTATACCGGCCGGGTCTGGCATTCCGACATGAGCTTCACCCTGGTGCCGGCGATGGGTTCCCTGCTGCGCAGCTTCACCGTGCCGCCGGTGGGCGGCGACACCATGTTCGCCAACATGACCATGGCCTACGACCATCTGTCGGCCGGCATGAAGAAGATGATCGATGGCCTGCACGGAGTGCATTCCCCGCAACGCAAGATCGTCGACCTCTCCGCCGACCGCCAGGCTGAAGACCGGCGCCTGAACCCGCCGATCGCCCAGCCGGTGGTGCGGGTGCATCCGGAGACCGGCCGCAAGGCCCTGTACGTCGGCGAGAAGGTCAAGCGCTTCGCCGACATGACCGAGGAAGAGAGCAAGCCGCTGATCAAGTATTTGTGCGAGCACGCGACCCGGCCCGAATTCGTCTACCGCCACCAGTGGCGCGCCAACGATATTTTGATGTGGGACAACCGCTGCACCATGCACATCGCGCTGGCTGACTTCGACGAGACCAAGCGCCGCCACCTGGAGCGCACCACCGTGATGGGTACGCCTTCGGGCTACGTGCTGGAAGAGGCGGCCGCTTGAGCGCCTCCGGCGTTTTGCTCGGCGCGCTGGCCGCGGCGGGTTTGCTGGCCTGCGCGGCCACGCCCGCAATAGCGCAGCAATATCCAAACAAGCCGATCCGCATGCTGATCCCCTTCGTCGCCGGCGGCACCACCGACGTGCTGGCGCGCGTGGTCAGCCAGCAGATGAGCGAAGACTGGAAGGTGCAGGTGGTGCCGGACAACCATCCCGGCGCCAACGGCATCATCGCCGCCGAGATGGCTGCGAAGGCGGCGGGCGACGGCTACACCCTGTTGTTCGTCGCCATGGGCCACGCGGTCAATCCGCTGATGTACAAGAAGCTGCCCTACGACACCGAACGCGACTTCACGCCGATCAGCCTGGTCGGCACCTTCGCGCAAATGGTGCTGGTCAACCCTTCGGTGCCGGCGAAAGACCTGAAGGAACTGATCGCGCTGGCGAAGAACGGCCCCAAGCCCCTGAGCTACGCCTCCGGCGGCATCGGCTCCTCGCAGCACCTGGGCGGCGCGCTGCTCGCCTACATGGCCGGCATCAAGATGGACCACGTGCCCTACAAGGGCGGCTCGCCCGGCCTGCTCGACGTGATCGCCGGCAACGTCAACCTGATGGTGACGCAGCCGACCTCGATGGCCTTCATCACTTCCGGCAAGCTGCGCGCCCTGGCCATCTCCTCGCCCCAGCGCAGCCCCAAGCACCCGGACCTGCCGACCGTCGCCGAAGCCGGCGTGCCGGGCTATCAGTCGCTCGCCTGGTACGGCCTGGTCGGCCCGAAAAACATGCCGCCCGAGGTGCTGAAAAAGATCAGCGAAGAGACCATGCGCGCCACCCGTTCCAAGCAAATGCAGGATGCGCTCAACGCCCAGGGCGGCGACCCCGTCGGCGGCACGCCGGCGGAATTTTCCGCCTACATCAAGGCGGAGACCAGCCGCTACGCCAAGGTGGTGAAGGAAGCCGGCATCTCGGCGGACTAGCCGTGGGCATTGCGCCGGGAGTGCCGGGCCTGCGCGCCGGCGCCGGCCCGCCGGGCGAGCGTTCTCGTTTCGCGCTTTCCAAAAAAAACGAGGAGCTTGCGCTCCTCGAAGTCCCTTACTGCTACTGCTGCTCAAACCTGCGGCGGGAAGGGGCCCGCCTGATGTGCTTTACTTTTTGACGGCCAGATCGACGCGGCGATTCTGCGACCAGCAGCTTTCGTCGTGGCAGTCCGCCTTCGGCTTTTCCTTGCCGTAACTGATGGCTTCGACGCTCGAATCCGGCATGCCCAGAATGTTCAGCGCGCGGCGCACTGCCTCGGCGCGCTTCTGGCCCAGCGCCAGGTTGTACTCGGAACTGCCGCGCTCATCCGCATTGCCTTCCAGGCGCAGGCTGACCGGCGGCATGCTCTTCAGGGTATTGAAATCCTTTTGCAGCACGCCCTGGTATTCGGGCTTGATGGTGTAGGTGTTGTAGTCGAAGTAAATGCTGTTGGCCGCCAGCATCGCGATGATGCGCTGCAGGATCTGCTCCTGGGTTTCGCCCTGGGGGGCGACCGCCATCGGACGGGCGCCGGTTGCGGCAGGGGCGGAAGCGGGCATCGGCGCCGCGGGAGCCGGCTTGGTGCTGGAACAGGCGACGCCCGTCAGCGCGACCGCGGCGAGCAAAGCGGTGCGCACCACGAGGCCGCGGCACGATGAAAGATTAATTCCGAAATCCTGGAAATTCTGCTGCATGGTCGGCTCCTGGCCTGCTGCCAGCCCCTTTTCAGACGCTGGAAGCCATTATGGCAAAAATTAATGGGAAATTAAATAAGATTAATGAATTGGTGGCAATATAAATTGTATCAATGTAAAATGCAACTGGTGTTTACCCGCAGGCAACTGTCGCCCCGCAGGAGATTCTTTGACACAAAAATCCGACCGCGAGTTGCCAATAGAGGTACTGAAAAAATTCCGCCTGATCTACGGCAGCGTGCGCCAGCAATTCCGCGAGATCGAAAACAGCTGCGGCGTCTCGGGTTCGCAGCTGTGGATCCTGCAGGAAGTCGGCCGCACGCCCCATATTGGTGTGTCGGAGCTGGCCGCGCGCCTGCACATCCACCAGTCGACCTGCAGCCAGCTGGTGGAAAAACTGGTGCATCGCGGCTTGCTGGAAAAGCAGCGCAGCCAGGCGGACCAGCGCCGCGTCGGCCTGTTTCTTTCCGCCGAAGCGGCCGGATTGCTGGCGCGCGCACCGGGTCCTGCCGAGGGCCTGTTGCCGGAGGCCCTGCGCGCCTTGCCCGATGGCGTGCTGGAGGGGCTCGACGCCGCCTTGCACGAGGTGATCGGGCAGTTGCACACCCGCGACGATCGTTATGCGGAAAATCCGCTGGCGGACCTGTGAGCCGAATCACCGGCACCGCAACGCCCGCAGTTTCCGCGCGCCCCTGAACCCGAACCGATAGTCCAACCATGAACACGCTCTTGCGCGGCCGCCTCTCCACCATGCGCTGGCGCACCCGCCTGACGCTTTGGGGCGCCGCGGCAGTGGTCGGCCTGGCGGTGGTGGCTTTTGCCAAACTGGCCGATCTGGCCCTGCTTTTCTTTTTTGCCGCCACCGCACGCCATGCCTGGCTGCCGTTCCTGATGACGCCGCCGATCGGCATGCTGGTGGTCTTTCTCACCCGGCGCTACTTCCCCGGCAGCCAGGGCAGCGGTATTCCACAGGTGATCGCCGCCACCCGCCTGGCGGCGCTGGGCCACCCGGTGAAGCATCTGGTATCGATGCGCATTGCTTTCGGCAAGGTCGGACTCGGCGCCCTCGCGCTGGCCGGCGGCTTTTCCGCCGGACGCGAGGGGCCCTCGGTGCAGGTGGCGGCCTCGATCATGCATTTCGCCCATCGCCTGATTCCGCATGCGCGCGCCATCCGCGCCGCCGACCTGGTGCTGGCGGGCGGCGCCGCCGGGGTGGCGGCGGCCTTCAATACGCCGCTGGCGGGCATCGTATTTGCGATCGAAGAACTCGGCAAGCGCCTGGAAGGGCGCACCAGCGGCATCCTGGTGTCCACCATCATCGTCTCCGGCCTGGCCTCGATCTCGATACTCGGCAATTACAACTACTTCGGCCACATGCGGGTGGGCGAGGTAGGGCGCGAAATTGTCGTGCCGATCATTTTCTACGGCCTGGCCTGCGGCCTGGCGGGCGGCATGTTCAGCCGCCTGCTGCTCTCGCCGATGCGCGAGGCTGATTTCGTACTCTGGCGCTGGCGTGCCGCTCACCCGGTAGCCTTTGCCGGCGCCTGCGGCCTGGCCGTGGCGGCTCTCGGCTTTGCCGGCGGCGGCAGTTCCTTCGGCAGCGGCTACGGTGTTACCGCCAAACTGGCCTCGGGGGAACTGCATTTGCCCTGGCACGCGCCGATCACCCGCTATCTCGCCACCGTCATCAGCTATTTTTCGGGCATCCCCGGCGGCTTGTTCGCGCCTTCGCTGGCGGTGGGCGCGGCGCTTGGCGCGGTCAGCGCGCCGCTGATCGCCGCCACTTACGGCGCGATGCACGGCACCAGCGCCGAGACCCTGCAGATCATCGCCCTGTGCATGGCCGGCTTTCTCGCCGCCGTCACCCAATCGCCGATCACCGCCGCCATCATCGTGATGGAAATGATCGACGGCCACGGCATGGTGATCAGCCTGATGGCGGTGGCCCTGATCGCCAAGGCCGTGAGCACGCGCCTGTCGCGCGAGCTGTATCAGCAACTGGCGATGGGGTTCATGGTCGAGCAGCGGAACGAGGCGCCCGGCGAGGCGCCCCTTCCTGGTGCCGAACCTGAGAAAACCATAGGTTTTTCGGAAAAAAGCAGCGCCCTGGTTCCGGCCCCCGATGCCGAACCTGAGAAAACCTGATGATTTTGGGGAAAGGTCATCGCACGCGCTCCAGCCCCCCGCGCCGAACCTGAGAAAACGCCCTGAAAGAAGTCCCCTTGGGGGACCTGAGGTTTTTCGGGAAAAAGCATCGCCCTCGTTCCGGCGCCGAACTCTGAACCTGAGAAAACGCCCTGAAAGAAGTCCCCTTGGGGGACCTGAGGTTTTTCGGAAAAAAACGCCGCCTTGGCTCCAGCGCCTATTTCCGAACCTGACAAAACCTGAGGTTTTTGCAAAATATCGCGGGCCACCGCTTCCGCCTCCGCCCGCTCCGCCGCAATCGCCTCGTCCGCCCTGCGCTCGATCTCCTCCAGGCTAAGAATCTCCCCGGCCTTTTCCAGCTTCGCGTAATGCTGCTCGTTGAGCCGGTCCAGGCGCTCATGCACCTTCTCCAGTGCCCGCAGCGCGCGGTGCCGATCCGGCTGCTTTACGTATACCACTGGGTCGCCCTTGCGCAAGACGGTCTTCACCTCCACCGCCCGGCGCGTTTCCTCATCCAGCTCTTCGAGAGCTATTGGGTCCCAACCCTTGAGCAACTTCCCCGCATCAAAAAACGCCGCCCGCATGCGCCGCTTCATCAGCTCCAGCGCCGAGCAGCGTATCTCCGCCAGCAGGCTTTGCATCTCGAAGCGCACACGGTCGCGCACGGCCGGGTTGCTCATCAGTTCATTACCCTGCGCGGCCATATTCTTGGCGGTGTAGCCGGCGCGCGCGGCGGCGGCGCTGGCGTTCTGGTCTTTCAGGTATTCGAAGACAAAGCGTTCCTGGCGGAAGGTGAGGGTGGTGTCCATGCTGGCTCCAGTATTGGGGACTGGTAACCAAGATACGCAAGTCGGTCAACTAAGTGTGGTTGATTTTCGGAGGCGCAATTTAGCCTGAAAGTCCAGATAAACCAACGGGATATGAAATATTTTTCGACCGATGCGAGACAACATCAGTTTGTCGCTGGCCCGGTTTCAAGGGCTGAACACCAGCACGAGGTAAACAAAAAATAGTGACAGATGCACCGCTCCCTCGAGCATGGTCGTGCGCGTGCCGGAGAATGTCAGCGTGTTGAGGATGAGGGTGACTGCCAGCAGGACCATATTCGTCGCGGAGACGCCAAGCACGACTGACTGGCCGGTCACCAGTCCGATGACGAGTACCGCCGGCACCGTCAGACCGAGCGTGGAAGTAGCAGCGCCGAGGCAAAGGTTGATGGCGCGGGTAAGTTGGTTGGCGGCAACCGCCCTGAGTGCGGAGATGCCCTCCGGCGTGAACACAATCATGGCAATGACGATACCGCCGAGCGCGGTAGGCGCGCCCACCGCCGCGATGCCCTCGTCCAGCAGCTTGGCCAGGCTCTTGGCGAGGATGACGATCGGCAGGATGTTGGCCAGCAGGAGGCCGACGCGCGCCGCGGTCGAAAGGCCCTGCTCATCCGGCGCGGGGTGGCCGCCGGCGTCGCCCTCGGCAGCCTCGCCCGCGGTGAAAAAGCCGCGGTGCCTGCCGGTCTGCAGCCACAGGAAAATTCCGTAGAGAGCGATGGTGAAGATCGAAAAGAAGATCGCCTGGACCAGCGACAGCGTGCCGCCGGCGGTCGAGGTGGTGAAATTGGGCAAGACCAGGGCGATCACGGCCAGCGGAATGATCACGGCAAGATAGGCGCTGGCGCCCTGGAGGCTGTAGCTCTGCTGGTGATAGCGGATTCCGCCGACCAGCAAACCAAGGCCGACCACACCGTTCAACACGATCATCAGAACGGCGAACATCGTATCCCGCCCGAGCGTCGGCACCCCCTTCGACCCGAGCATCACGGCGCTGATCAGGGCCACCTCGATGATGACAATCGACAGCGTCAGCACGAGCGTGCCGAAAGGCTCGCCCAGGCGCTCCGCCAGCTCCTCCGCTTCGTGAACCACGCCAAAGGCCGACCACAGGATGACGCCGAGCAGCCAGAGAAACAGCAGGCCGGCAACCACGGGTGAGGCTGCTGTCAGCAAGGTCTTGCCGGCGAGCAGGAAGACGGCGACTGTCAGCCAGGCGGTTGCGAGACGGAGTGCGGGACCTTTCATGAACTGCCTTATAGCACGGACAATTCTCACTTGAGACAATTAATGGGGTATGGGTCTCTATAACTCGACACAAGCTCAGATTCTTCAATTGGAATTGCGCATTTCAGTGATGCAGTTCATGGACGAGTACAAGGTCTTCGTGAAGGAAGCTGGAAAGGACGTTGATCTCTCCAAGTTCGAAAGCCTGGTTTTCTCCGGCATTGCTGCAGATGCTAACAACGTTCCTACTGCTTTTGACGGTCTCTCCCAGCTTGTGGATGCCTATGAGAAGGTTAAAAAGGCAAATCGGCCATGAGCTTCGACTGGCTTAAGGCTGGGACGGCAGTTGCTGATTAGTGCAACATGAGCGTTGCTTATTTCAGCCGGCGCGCTGCAGCGTCAGGACAAAACTGACACCGTTGGCCTCGTTGCGCGCGGCCACGGTGCCGCCCATTTTCGCCATATAGGTTTTGGCGACGAACAGGCCCTGGCCGCGGCGTTCGCCGTTTGGGGTGCTGTCTTCCGGCGCGGCGTCGGACACGCCGTATTCGAAAATGCGCTCCAGCAGCGCGGTGTCGATTTGCGGGCCCTGGTTGCGGATGGTCACGCTGGCGCTGGTGTCGTTGCTGGTGAGGGTGAGGATGATAGGGGTGCCTACAGTGCGGTGGCGTTCGGCGTTGCGCAGGATGTGGGTCACCGCGTCTTCGAGGGGAAACTCGTCGGCGCGCACTGGTAGCGGCGCCTCCGCCGGCGTGTAGCGGACGTCGGTGACGCCAGCGAAATGGGCGTTGGCAGCTAGATGAGTGAGGAAGGCGTTGAGGTCGAGCGCTTCGACGCGCAGGGTGGCGGCTTGCAGGGCTTCGCTGGGCGAGGCGGTGCCGTAGAGCACGCGTACGGCTTGCTGCATGCGCGCGATGTAGCGGCGGCTGGCGTCGTCCTCCGCCGGGTGCAGCACCATCAGGGATTGCAGGGGCGACATGATTTCGTGGCCGACGGCGTGCCACAGCTCGCGCTCCTGCTGGGCGCGGATCTGCTCGCGGCGCACGTCTTCCTGCACCCGCTGCAACAGGTCAGAAAGGCCGCCGGCGAGAATGCCCAACTCGTCGCTGCCGCGCAGGTCGGTGAGGTCGAGGTCGGCGATGCGGGCTTCGGCTTGCGCGTCCTGCACGTTGTGCGAGACGGCGGCGGCGCGGCGCGTGAGCACGGCGATGCGGCGGATCAGGCCGACTTCGATCACCAGCCAGGCCAGCACGATGGCCAGCAGCATGACGCCGACGAACCAGGAGAGGCGGGTGGCGACGGCGGCGATGCCGGAGTCCACTCCGCGCAGTTCGCCGCTCAGGGTCAGTTCATATTGGCCGGCGGCGGTGCTGATGAGTTCGCGCTGCTCGATCGTCGTGCCGAATCCCGGCACTTGCAGGCGGTCGACCAGGCGGCTCATCCAGGGGGCGGTCGGTACGTAGCTGTCGCTCGCGCCGTGCAATTCGGCGACGGCGCGCGGCGCGGCACCGAGCTTGCGCAGGCGCAGGGTCTCGCCGGCGGAGAGGCCGGTGGCGAGGTCGGCCAGCGAGAAGGGCGGGGTGGGGGTGCCGGCGTTGCTGTCGAAAATGGGCACCGGGTTTTCGTTGCTGGCCGCTTGCGGGGCGAACATTTCGATGCGCACTTGCACCGCGTCCAGGTCCGGTGGTGGCCACACCGGCCGCGGCTTGCCGAACAAGGCGTCGCGGAACACTTCGACCGGCAGGCGGATGGAAAAGAAGGCGCGATGCGGGCAGTCCGGGCCGCTTTGCGCGGCATCGGCACACAGCGGGTTTTGCCACAGCCAGCCGCGAAACTCGCGTACCGGGCGGGTGTGCTTGACCAGGTCTGGCCCGGCGCCGGCAAAGCCGGTGAGGCGGCCGTGGACGGGGGCGCCGGGTTCGTTTTGCGCTTCGAAGGGGGCGATCCATTGCCACGATTTGTCGCGCATGGTGAGCGTTACGCGGGCGCGGTGTACGTTGTACAGCTCGAGCACGCCTTGCTCGCGACCGGCCAGCGGGGCGCTCAGAAAACTGCCGGCGAGGTAGAGGAAGCCGCCGGCGTAGGGGTTGTTGCCGATGCCGGCGCAGGCGGAGCTGCCGTCGGCGTATTGCACCAGGCAGCCGGCCATTTCCACCGCTTGCCGCACCTTGTTCTGGTCGTCGAAGTCGATGGCGGAAAAGGGCAGCACCACCGGGCGCAGCGGCAGCACTCCGGTGCGCAGCATGTCCGGGTTGAGCAGCGCGAGCTGGCCGGCGGGGTGGCGCAGGCGCGCGGCGATTTCGGATTCGCTCTTGGCCAGGTTTTGCCGGTAGTTCTGGTAGCTGCGCTGCTTTTCTTCCTTCAGCAGCACCAGCGCGAGGGATAGGGTGGCCAGGATCAGCAGCAGGAAGGCGCCGCGAAACAGCAGGCGGCCGCGAAAGGCCGCCAGCCCGAGGCGCGGCGCCGGCAGCTTGGGCAGGGCGCTCACGCGCGCGGCTTGCCGCCGTTTGTGGCGGCGGGGGCGGTCCAGCGAAAGCCGCGCATCGGAATGTTTTCGATGCCGTCGAAGGCCGGGTCGATTTCGCGAAAGGCGTCGCGGATGGTGCTGATGTGCTTGCGCACGTTGTCGCGGTTGCGCCCGCTTTTCACCACTTCGTACAGTTCGTCGTAGGAGACCACCTGGCCGCTCTTTTGGTGCAGGGTGGCGAGGAGGCGCTGCGCG
>DATAZV010000081.1:0-15201 GCA_036271855.1 Burkholderiales bacterium | reverse complement strand
GCCCGCCTGGCAACGCTGCAGCGCTATGGGATAGTCGACACGGCCGCAGAAAAATCGTTCGACGACATCGTCGCGCTCGCCTCGCACATCTGCGGCACGCCGATCTCCCTCTTGTCGCTGGTGGACGACAGCCGCCAATGGTTCAAGGCGCGCAAGGGCCTGAGCGTCAGTGAAACCCCGCGCGAAGTCGCCTTTTGCTCCCACGCGCTGGAGCGGGGCGGCGAACCGCTGGTGGTGCCCAACGCCCTGGACGACCGGCGCTTTGCCGACAATCCCCTGGTCACCGGCGCGCCGAATATCCGCTTTTACGCCGGCGCCCCGCTGGTGGCGCCCAACGGCCACGCCCTGGGCACCCTGTGCGTGATCGACACCCGGCCGCGCCAGCTCGAGCCCTCGCAGCTCGACGCCTTGAGCGCGCTGTCGCGCCAGGCCATCGCCCAGCTCGAGCTGCGCTGCCAGACCCGCGAACTCGAAGCGCACATCGGCCAGCTCAACGTCGCGCACGAGGAACTGAACCGCGCCAAACTGGTGGCCGAGGCCGCCACTGCAACGAAGTCGCAATTCGTCGCCAACATGAGCCACGAGATCCGCACCCCGCTCAACGCGGTGATCGGCTATGCCCAGCTGCTCACCTCGGACGATCAGACTGCCGCGCTGCCGGCTCACATAGTGGAATACCTGCGCACCATCGAGCGCGGCGGCAAAACGGTTTCCGACATCATCAACAACCTGCTGCAATTGTCGAAGATCGAAGCCGGCAAGATCGAGCGCTTCGAGGAAGACGTGCCGCTGCGCGCCTTTTTCCAGGAACTCTACGAGTTGCAACTGGCCGAAGCCTCCAAGCGCGGCGTGCTCTGGCGCTTCGAGCCCGGCGCGGGCCTCAACTCCACGGTGCGCTTGGAGCGCACCAAGGCCGCGCAAATCGTGCTCAACCTGTCCGGCAACGCGCTCAAGTTCACCCCCGCCGGCAAATCCGCCGTGCTGGCCGCCGGGCGCGAAGGCGAAACGCTTAAAATCGAATTGCGCGATGAAGGCATCGGCATCGCGCCGGAGCGCCAGGCGGCGGTATTCCAGCCCTTCGAGCAGGCCGAGCTTTCCACCACCCGAACCTACGGCGGCACCGGCCTGGGCTTGACCATCGTACGCTCCCTGGCCGAACTGCTGGGCGGCTCGGTCAGCCTGGAAAGCGCGGTCGGCCACGGCAGTACCTTTCGCGTGCAACTGCCCGCCCCCCTTGCCACCAACAGCAAAGTGAGTCCCGTGACCGAGCCCGTCCCCGAGCTGAAATTCCTCCCCGGCACCCGCGTCGTCCTGGCCGAGGACGATCCGGTCAGCCAGAAGCTGATGAACCTCATCCTCGGCAAGCTCGGCCTGGAGGTGCATATCGCCGCCGACGGCCGGCGCGCCGTCGAACTGGTGAAGGAGGTCAAGCCCGACCTGGTGCTGATGGACATGCACATGCCGGAAATGGACGGTCTCGAAGCCATCCGCATCCTGCGCGAAGACCCTGCCGCGCCACATCCGCCGATGGTCATCCTCTCCGCCAACGTCTTCAGCGACCAGCAAAGCGGCGACCTGGCGCGCCAGGGCGTCGCCGAGTTCCTCACCAAGCCGGTCAACCGGGTGCAATTGCAGGCCGTGCTGGCGCGCCTGCTGCCGCGCGCCTGAGCGGCGCCATTTCTGGCCGCCCGAAACCGGCGCACCCAGCCGCCTCCCGGACGCGCCGACAACCCCCAGGCATCACACAAAAAGGATCTCGTCGTGGGCATGCTGATCGAAGGTAAATGGCTGGAAGACGACGCCGCCCGGCGCAACAGTGCCGACGGCAGCTTCGCGCGTCCGGCCTCGGCGTTTCGCGGCCGCGTCGCCGGCGACAGCGCGGCGGAATTTCCCGCCGCCGCCGGCCGCTACCATTTGTTCATCGCCCCCTCCTGCCCCTGGGCGCACCGCACCGCCATCGCGCGGCGCCTGAAGGGGCTGGACGGCGTGGTCGGCCTGACCCTGGCGGAACTGCCGCGCATCGAAGGCTGGACCGGTTCCAGCGGCATCGACGAGCTGCAGCCGGTCGATGGCCGCTTTTACATTCACCGCCTCTACACCACCGCCCAGCCCGACTACACCGGCCGGGTCACGGTACCGGTGCTGTGGGACCGGCAGACGCGGCGCATCGTCAACAACGAGTCGGCGGAAATCATCCGCATTTTCAACAGCGGCTTCGGCGCGCTCGCCGGCATGCCCTTCGATCTCTACCCAGAGGCGCTGCGCCCGGAGATCGACCGCATCAACGATTTCGTCTACGAACACATCAACAACGGCGTCTACCGCGCCGGCTTCGCGCGCACCCAGGAAGCCTACGACGCCGCCTGCCGCAAGGTATTCCAGGGGCTGGACGAATTGGAGCAACGCTTGAGCACCCAGCGCTACCTGCTCGGCCGCCGCCTCACCGAAGCCGATGTGCGCCTGTTTCCCACCCTGGTGCGCTTCGACTCGGTCTACTACAGCCACTTCAAGTGCAACCTGAAGCGCCTGGCGGATTATCCCAATCTCGACGGCTATATGCGCGACCTCTACATGCGCCCGGCCTTCGGTGACACGGTGGACATCGAGGCGATCAAGCGCGGCTATTACGGTGGCCAGAAAAACGTCAACCCCACCGGCATTGTCCCGCTCGGGCCGCACATCGACTTCACCCGGCCGCACGGGCGCGACGCGCTCGGTCCCGCTTAACCGGCAGTGGTGGAGCAGCCGGATTCCGCCAGCACGCACGACAAGACGCGCCAGGTCGTAGCTCTTGGCGCCACCCAGACCATTGCCTGGGCCTCCTCCACCTATCTGCCGGCGATTCTCGCCGCACCCATCGCCGCCGATCTCGGCATCACCCGCGCCACCGTGTTCGGCGCGTTCTCGGTCTCGCTGCTGGTGATGGCAGCGGCCGGTCCGGCGGCGGGCCGCGCCATCGACCTGCACGGCGGGCGCCGGCTGCTGGCGCTCTCCAACCTGGTGCTCGCCGCCGGCCTCGCCCTGCTGGCGGGCGCAAGCAATCCCACCCTCCTGTTCGCCGCCTGGTGCGTGATCGGCGCCGGCATGGCGCTGGGCCTGTACGACGCCGCCTTCGCCACCCTGGTGCGCCTGCACGGCCACGGCGCGCGCGGGCCGATCACCGGCATCACCCTGATCGCCGGCTTCGCCAGCACGGTGGGCTGGCCGCTGAGCACTTACCTGTCCGCACATTTCGGCTGGCGCGCCTGCTGCCTCTCCTGGGCGGCAATCCACCTGCTGATAGCGCTACCCCTTAACCTGCTATGCATTCCTGAAGGTGGCACGGGCAGCACCGTGGCTGATGAACCGGCGCCGGCCCCCGGGGCCGACAGGCCGCCGGAGCCTTCCTCCGCCGAACAGCGCAAGACCTTCGTGCTGCTGGCGATCTTTTCGGCCGCCACCGCTTTTGTCACTTCCGCGATGGCGGCGCATCTGCCCGGCCTGATGATCGCCACCGGCGTCAGCGCCGCCGTCGCTGTCACCGCCGGCGCCCTGCTCGGTCCCGCGCAAGTGGCCGCGCGCATCCTGGAATTCACCATCGGCCAGCGCCTGCGGATTCATCCCTTGAGCGTCGCCCGGGTGGCCACCGCGCTGCACCCGCTGGGCACGGCGGCGATCGCCCTGCTGTTCGGCCTGCCGCTGGGTGCGTTCGCGTTCTCGGTATTGCACGGCGCCGGCAACGGCATGATCACCATCGCCAAGGGCACTTTGCCGCTGGCCCTGTTCGGCCCGGCCGGCTACGGCATGCGTACCGGCTTTCTTTCGGTGGCCGCGCGCGGCATGCAGGCCCTCGCGCCGTTCGCCTTCGGCCTGGTGCTGGAAGCGCAGGGCGCCGGCGCGGCCCTGGCCTTGTCGGCGGGCGTTTCGCTGATCGCCCTGTTCGCGCTGCTCGGTTTGCGCAGCGCAGCGCACCCTTAAAATTCGCGCGGCGCCGGTTGTCTTACAACTGGCCGGGCCGCACTGCAATGCAGCAGCGGTGCGCACTTGTATGGCTGAAATATTACTGAATCATGATGATGCAATGATGTTGCCGTGCAAGGTTTCTTTCTGCCGGCCACAGGAATATGATGTAACGCAGAATTCATGAAACTCGCTTCGTCAACAGTTGTCCATTACGAGACCCAGAAGCAGACGAGCAAGCCATGCAATCCGACCTTAACCTCCCCGAGACCAGCGCAGCGCCCCATGTGGGCGATACGTTGGGTGACGACGCCGACTTCGCGCCGGACAAAGGCGTCATCGACAGCCTGATCAAGCCTTTGATCGCAGTGGATTTTCAGGGCAACATCCTGGACATCACGCCGGTGGCGGCGATGCTGCTCAAGGGCCAGGTGAACAAGTTCAAGGGCGCGCACATCAGCGCCGTCTTTCCCGAGATGCAAGACCAGGCCAGCTGGGCCAACCTGACCGGCCTTTCCACCCAGGCGCGCCGGGGCGACGGCTCGCCGATGCCGGTACGCCTGACCGTGATGCGCGTGGTCACCGACTATATCGACGGCTGGATGGTTTTCGTGCAGCCGCGCAAGGCGCCTACCCCGCTCGACTCCTTGTCCTCGCCTTTCAAGTCGCGCTGATCCGCACGCAAAAGAAAACGGCCTGTCGGAATGACAGGCCGTTTTTTTTGCGTGGATGGTGCGGCGGCCGTGCTTAATCGACCTTGAAACGTGTCACCGATGCTTGCAGGCGTTCCGCCAGGCCGCTCAATTCGCGCGAGGTATCGCGGCTTTGCGAGACAGAGGCCTGGTTCTGCTCTGCCGAGGCGGCGATCTGTTCGGTGTTGCGGGCGATCTGCTCGCTGGCTTGCTGCTGCTCCTTGGTGGCGTTGGTCAGCTCACGCAGGCCGCTGGCGGCACGCTCGGCCTGCGATTGCAGGGTCTTCAGCGGTTCGATCAGGTCGGCGATGGTGGAAACCCCTGCATCGACCCGGGTCTTGACGTTGTCCAGCAGGTTGCCGGCGCTGCCCATGTTCGACTGGATCGCTTCGATGGTTTTTTGAATCTCGCTGGTGGCGCTGCTGGTGCGCTCGGCGAGTTTCCTTACTTCGTCGGCGACCACGGCGAAACCGCGGCCTTGTTCACCGGCACGCGCGGCTTCAATCGCCGCGTTGAGCGCCAGCAGGTTGGTCTGGTCGGCGATTTCCTTGATCAGCTTGACCACGGTGCCGATTTCGCCGGCCTGGCCCTGCAGCGCCTGCATCTGCTGCGCGAAGTCGCTGACCGAGCGGTCGATCTCGCCGATTTCGCGCGATACCTTGTTACCCATTTCCAGCCCGGAGTCGGAAATCTTCACAGTCGCCTCGACCACGTCCTGGGCGATTTGCGCGCTGCCCGACATCTGGGCGATGCTGACAGTCAGTTCTTCCACCGAGGAGGCGGTCGAAGTGACCGCTTCGTTTTGCGCTGCCGCGCTGCCTGAGAGTTCGTCGGCCGAAACCGCCAGTTGCGAAGCGGAGGAAGAAACAGCGTCGACGTCGCTCCTGACCTTGCCGATCAATTCCTTCAGATTGTCCTGCATCATCGAAATCGCCGCCAGCAGCGCGCCGGTCTCGTCGTTGCGGCCTGCCGCGATGTGCGAGCGCAGGTCGCCGGCCGCCACTTTTTCCGCCACGCCCAGCGCCTGCTTCAGCGGCAGGGTGATGCTGCGGGTGAGGAACCAGGCAATCACCACCGCCAGGCCCAGCACCAGCGCGATCAGCCCCGCCACCCAGACCCGCGCACGTTCGCTGGCGGCATGCATTTTCTCCTGCTGCACGGCGATCATCTTGCGGGTGTGATCGAGCAGCACGTGGGTGGAACCGATATACGCCGTCATCGCCGGGATCAGCGTGGTCTCGGCAATTTTCTGCCCTTCCTCCTTTTTGCCGTCCTTGATCAGGGACATGCTCTTGTCCAGGATATCCAGATACACCTTGCGCTTGGCCAGGGTCTCCTCCACCAGGCGCTTGCCATCATCGGTGGTCAGGTGGCCGAAGATTTCCTTCTGCAGCTCATTGACCCGGCCGCGCAAGGCGGTGGAATCGCCCAGCTTGAATGCGGTGAAAGCCTTCTGGGTATTGTCGATGTCGGCAAACTTCGCGATCACCAGGTTGCGCGCGCCCGAAAGCGTGGTGATGTTGATCCATTCCTGCGTATTGCGTTCCTGCGCCATCGAATCGGTGGTGAGCTGCTGATAGCCCCGCTCCAGATCCTGCAGGCACCAGATGGCGTAGCCGGCAGCGCCGGCGGTGATGAATAAAATGATGCTCAGGCCGACGGTAAGCCGCCGGCCGATCGAAAAACCGGGTTTCTTCACTGGACAAGCTCCTTTGATGGTTTTGGCAGGGGGCGGGCGGATTGTTGTTGGTATGAAAGAACCGGTACGGGTCGGCGCAAGTGCCTACCCGTACCGGAATGACAACTGGCCGCGCATCCACCGCGAGCCGGTTTGCAAGCTCGGAGACTACTGAAGCTGGAAGCGGGTGACGGATTCCGTCAGGCGTTCGGCCAGGCCGCTCAGTTCGCGCGAGGTGTCGCGGCTTTGCGAGACGGAGGCCTGGTTCTGTTCGGCCGAAGCAGCGATCTGTTCGGTGTTGCGGGCGATCTGCTCGCTGGCTTGCTGCTGTTCCTTGGTGGCATTTGTCAGTTCACGTAACCCACTGGCGGCACGCTCGGCCTGGCTTTGCAAAGTCTTCAGCGGTTCGATCAAGTCGGCGATGGTGGCGACACCGGCATCGACCCGGGTCTTGACGTTGTCCAGCAGGTTGCCGGCGCTGCCCATGTTGCTCTGGATCGCTTCGATGGTCTTCTGGATTTCGCTGGTGGCGCCGCTGGTGCGCTCGGCCAACTTGCGCACTTCATCGGCAACAACGGCGAAACCGCGGCCTTGTTCGCCGGCGCGGGCCGCTTCGATGGCGGCGTTGAGTGCCAGCAGGTTGGTCTGGTCCGCAATCTCCTTGATCAGCTTGACCACGGTGCCGATTTCGCCGGCCTGGCCCTGCAGCGCCTGCATCTGCTGCGCGAAGTCGCTGACCGAGCGGTCGATCTCGCCGATTTCGCGCGATACCTTGTTGCCCATTTCCAGCCCGGAGTCGGAAATCTTGACGGTGGCTTCGACCACGTCCTGGGCGATTTGCGCGCTGCCCGACATTTGCGAGATGCTGACGGTCAGTTCTTCCACCGAGGAAGCAGTCGAGGTGACCGCTTCGTTTTGCGCTGCCGCGCTGCCTGAGAGTTCGTCGGCCGAAACCGCCAGTTGCGAGGCGGATGCGGAAACCGCATCGACGTCGCGCCGCACATTGCCGATCAGGCTCTTGAGGTTTTCCTGCATGGTGCCGATCGCCGCCAGCAATGCGCCGGTCTCGTCGCGGCTGGTGGCCTCGATTTTGCTGCGCAAGTCGCCGGCCGCCACTTTCTCGGCCACGCCCAGCGCCTGCTTCAGCGGACGGGTGATGCCGCGCGTCAGGGCCCAGCCCATCAGCGCGGCCAGCAACACCACCAGCCCGGACAGCGTGGCCAGGAGGGTGGCGGTGCGCTCGCTTTGCGCCTGCATCGCGGCATCCTTTTCGGTGATCCGCTTGCGGATGTATTCGAGGATGCGCTTGGTCGCACCGACAAACGGCTTTTGCGCCTCCCGCAGCGTGGTGTCGGCCAGCTTGGCCATTTCTTCCTTCTTGCCCTCATCGACCAGCTTCAGATATATATCGCGCTGCTTCAGGTAGGCGGCACGCTTGGCTGTGAGGTCTTCCATTAGCTCGCGGCCTTCGGCCGTGTCGAGGCTGCCGGCGATGATCTTTTGCAGTTCCTGGGCGCGCTTGCTCAGGCCGACCGCGTCGGGCAGGTCGATGGTGGCGAACACCGCGTTGGCGCCCGCGGGGTCGCCGAATTTCGCGGTGGTCAGGTTGCGCAAGCCGCTCAGGGTCAGATTGCTGACCCACTCCTGGGCCGCACGCTCCTGGATCAGCGACTCGCTGGACAACTGGCGCGCGGCGCGCGCGGCATCGTTCAGGCTGACGATCGCATAGCCGATCGCGCCGGTGGTGCTGATCAGGATCACGCCCAGACCCATGGCAAGGCGACGGCCGATGGAAAAATCGCTGAATTTCATGGATGTGCTTTCGGTTGGGAATATTTGAGGCCGGCCAGGATTTCCGGTGGGCAGGCGGGACAATTTGTGGGTCAAATTTTGGCCCGCCGGCGGAATTAGCCAACAATGGAAAAGACGGGGGTTTACCCCTCAGTTCCCGTTTTCGCAGTGTCGCGGCCGGTCCGGCACATGCCGGCCCCGCGCTGCCTTGGCACGGACTTGGCGTAAAGTTCGGCTATCACGAGAGCCGGCCGGCGCTCTGCGCCTGGAGACAACAATGACCAACACCCGCAACGAACGCGACAGCTTCGGCCCGATTGCCGTTCCCGCCGACAGGCTTTGGGGCGCGCAAACCCAGCGCTCGCTGGAACACTTTCATATATCCACCGAGCGCATGCCCGCCGAGCTGATCGCCGCGCTGGCGCAGGTCAAGCGCGCCGCGGCGGTGGTCAACCGCGAACTCGAACTGCTCCAGGACAACAAGGCCGAGGCCATCGTCGCCGCCGCCGACGAAGTGCTGGCGGGCAAACACCCGGGCGAATTTCCGCTCTCGGTCTGGCAGACCGGTTCCGGCACCCAGAGCAACATGAACATGAACGAAGTGCTGGCCAACCGCGCCTCCGAACTGCTGGGTGGGGAGCGCGGCATGCAGCGCCTGGTACACCCGAACGACGACCTGAACATGGGGCAGTCTTCCAACGACATGTTCCCCACTGCCATGCACGTCGCGGCGGCGCTGGCGCTTTCCAGCCACTTGCTACCGGCCCTGGCCGTCCTGCGCAAAACGCTGGCCGCCAAGTCGGCCGCCTTCAAGAACATCGTGAAAATCGGCCGCACCCACCTGCAGGACGCCACCCCGCTCACCCTGGGACAGGAGTTCTCCGGCTATGTCGCGCAGCTCGACCATGCCGAGACCATCATCAAGGCCGCGCTGCCCGCCTTGTGCGAGCTGGCCGCCGGCGGCACCGCGGTGGGTACGGGCCTGAACACCCATCCGGATTTCGCCGCCGAAATCGCCGACGAACTGGCGCGCGCCTGCAAGCTGCCGTTCAAGACCGCGCCGAACAAATTCGCGGCGCTGGCCGGCCACGACGCCCTGGTGGCCGCCCACGGCGCGCTCAAGACCCTGGCGGCGGCGCTGATGAAAATCGCCAACGACGTGCGCTGGCTGGCCTCCGGCCCGCGCTCGGGCCTGGGTGAAATCAGCATCCCGGAAAACGAGCCCGGCTCCTCCATCATGCCCGGCAAGGTCAACCCGACGCAGTGCGAAGCCCTCACCATGTTGTGCTGCCAGGTGTTCGGCAACGATGTCGCCCTGACCATCGGCGGCGCCTCCGGCAACTTCGAGCTCAATGTGTACAAGCCGATGATCGCCCACAACTTCCTGCAAAGCGCGCGCCTGCTGGCCGACGGCATGGCCAGCTTCGAAGAGCACTGCGCACGCGGCATCGAGGCCAACCGCGCGCGCATTTCCGAGCTGCTGTCGCGCTCGCTGATGCTGGTCACCGCGCTGGCCCCGCACATCGGCTACGACAAGGCGGCCGAAATCGCCAAGAAGGCGCACAAGGAAGGCACGACGCTGAAGCAGGCGGCGCTCGCCCTGGCTTATGTCAGCGCCGCCGACTTCGACCGCTGGGTGCGCCCCGAGGACATGATCCACCCCAGCGCGCCGTAACAATTCCTGTAAAGTCCGGGCCAATGCACCAGGTCCGCCAGCTCGTTCTCAACCGTCCGCGCCTGTTCGTCGCCGCCGCCGCGGGCATCGTTGTCGCGCTCCTGCTGCCCGGCAGCCTGAGCACGGTCACCCGCACGCTGTCAGCCTGGAATTTCGGCGTCTGGGCCTACCTGCTGCTGATCGCCCTGCTGATGCTGCGCGCCAATCACCACCAGGTGCGCAAGATCGCCGAACAGGAAGACGAGACCGCGGTGGCGGTGGTGACCACCATCTCGTTTGCCGCCATCCTGAGTCTCGCGGCCATCGTGATCGAACTGGGCAACATCAAGGGCCTGCCGCCGCATGACCGGATGCTGCACTACGCCCTGGTCGCCGCCACCCTGATCGGCTCCTGGTTCCTGGTCGGGGTGATCTTCACCCTGCACTACGCCCATATGTATTATTCCGCCGCCGCGGAGCACCGGCCGCTGGTCTTGCCCGGCGAGGCGCAAAACCCGGACTATTGGGACTTTCTTTACTTCTCCTTCACCATCGCGGTGGCGGTGCAGACCTCCGACGTTTCGCTGCAGACACGCGGCATGCGCAAGGCGGTGCTGGCGCAATCGGTGCTGAGCTTTTTTTTCAACACCGCCATCATCGGCCTGACCATCAACCTCGCCGCCGGCCTGATCGGCGCCTGATTGGCGCGTGCCCCCCACCCCCATGTCCCTTGTGCTGTTGCCCCAGCCGCTGAGCCGCGAGGCTTTCGCCCCATTCGGCGACGTGATCGAGACCGGCGGCAGCGAGTCCTTCGCCATCAACGCCGGCATGGTCGAACGTTTTCACGACCTGGCGCGCATCGAGGTGGACCCGGCGGGCCGGCCGCTGCTGAGCATTTTTCGCGGCCAGCCCTATGCGCTGCCGCTGACCATCCGTTACGTCGAGCGCCATCCTCTCGGCAGCCAGGCCTTCTTTCCCCTGGGCGAGGCGCGCTACGCGGTGATCGTGGCACCGCCCGGCGACACGGTACGGCCGAAGGACCTGCGCGCCTTCGTCGGCAACGGCCGCCAGGGCGTCAACTATCGCCCCGGCGTGTGGCACCACGTGCTGCTGGTGCTGGAGCGGCCTGCCGATTTTCTGGTGATCGACCGCGGCGGCCCCGGCAACAATTGCGACGAATTTCATTTCGACGCCGCGCTGCAAGCCTTGTTCGCCCTTTCCTAAACCCCTAAACCCCTAGACGCCTAGCGCGCCTGGCCGCGCCGCAGGCGGCGCTCCAGAAAGCGCGCCGGATCAACCGCATCGAGCAGGTCCGCCTCCACCGGCGGCGGCTCACCATCGATCAGGCTGGCGAGGATGTCGCCCGCCAGCGCCGCCCAGGTCAGGCCGCGCGAAGCCATCGCACCGCTGACGTACAGGCCCGGTTGGCGCGGCAGCCTGGCGAGCGCGCTGCCCGAAGTGCGCGTGGTAAGTCGCCCCAGCCCATGGCCGCTCGCCGCGTGCAGCTCGGGCACCGCCCCGACCAGCGGCAGGCGGTCCGGCGCCACCGCGCGAAAGCCGACGTGTCCGGCACAATCCGGCGGCACTTCGGCAAAGGGGTTCTCCGGCAGCAGGCGCGCCAGGCGCTGCAGGTTGCTGGCGTGCTCCGCACCACGCACCGTATCGTCCACATCGCCCGGCCCATAGCTGGCGCCAGTCCACATGACACCCTGCACCGGCGGCAGGCAATAACCCTCGCCGCTCACCAGCACGCGCGGCGCGCGGCATGAATGCGCCGGCAGGCCGGTCAACTGGCCGCGCACGCGCTGCAGGGGCAGGATTTGCGACTCCGCCGGCAGCCCGGCAAGGCGCGGCAAGTCCAGCCCCGCCGCGAGGATGGCCACCGGCGCGCTCGCCAGCGCTACGCCGTTGGCATCGAACGCAGTCCACTCGTCTCCCACCCGCGTCAGCGCCGCCACCGCGCAAGCACTGCGCAATTCAATCAGCCCGCCGTGCCGGGCCAGCACGGCCTCGCAATAGGCGCCCGCCTGCAGCCAGGTGCCGCGCGGATACCAGTAGCCGCCGCGCGCCACCCGGGTGCCGGCGAGATCGGAAGCCGCGGGTGCATCGATGGCACTGACGAACGCCGGCGGCAGGCCGAGGTGGGTGATCAACTGCGCCGCCCGCTGCGCACCGGCCTCCTCGTCCACGTCGTTTACGCTATCGATGCGGCCGCAGGCGGCATGCCAGTCGCCAGGCAGGGCCGCCAGGCGCCGGTCCATATGCAAATAGCCGGCGCGGGTGAAGCGCGCCAGGCGGTTGTCGTCGCGCGACAGCACGGTATGCAGCGCCCCGGCCGGGGTGGACGAGGCGCCGCGTGCCACGCCGGCGGCGCCGTCGAGCAGGGTCACCCGCCAGCCGCGCGCGGCCAGGCTGTCGGCCGCCGTCACCCCGGCGATGCCGGCGCCGATCACCAGCGCATAGCGCTGCGGCCATTGCACCATGCCGGGCTGCGCTACCGGCGCCTTGATCCGCCCCACCAGCATTTCCTGCTTGCCGCCGAAGCCGGGCACCCGGCGCACCGCGAAGCCCGCCGCCGCCAGGCCGTTGAATACCTTGTGCGCCACCGTATAAGTGGCGATGGTCGCGCCCGGCGCGGCGAGCTTCGCCAGGCCTTCGAATACGCTCATCGACCACATGTCCGGGTTGCGCGCCGGCGCGAAGCCGTCGAGATAAAAGGCATCCGCCTGCAGGCGCAGGTTGGGCAGCACCGTCGCCGCATCGCCGAACACCAGGGTCAGCACCACCTGGCCGCCGTCGAATTCGAGGCGGTGCATGCCGGGGGTGGCGACCGGCCATGCAGCGGCCAGGGCTGTGCCCAGCGGCGCCATCTCCGGGTCGCGGCCATGCCAGGCGCGCAGATCGGCGGCACCGAAGGGATGCAGTTCAATGGAAACGAAGTGCAGGCGCCGAGGGCGCCGCGCCTGCGCCCGCCAGGCCGCCCAGGTGGCGAGAAAATTGGTGCCCAGGCCGAAGCCGGTTTCAAGGATGGTAAAGCTGCGCCGCTCTGCCCAAGCCTGCGGCAATTCGTTGCCGGCCAGGAACACCCCGCGCGCCTGCGCATAGCCGCCGGCACGGCTGTGATAGACGTCGCCGTATTGCGGCGCGTAAGGCATGCCGTCGGCATCCAGCACCAGCCCGGCAGGACAAATGAGCTTGGGCATCAGAACCGGCGCTGCCCGAAAGGCGTGAAAACGGCCAGGGTGGCGCAATCTGGAATCAGGGACACGGCGTATCAGTCAGAGCGGAAACAGGCGCAGTCTAGCGCCGGCGCACGGTTCCAGTGCCGGCGCGTAGTTCAGGCGATGCTGATAGAGGGCGAAGGTTCTGGCATTTGGCCGCGGAGATGGCAGAATCTGTTCCGCAGTTGTTCGACCCATGCCGCAGGCAAGCGGCCCCTAGATGGTTACCGTTAAGACCCTGGAGGAGACGAGACATGAACGATAGAGCACAATTTGCAGACCCGCAGGTGGAGAGCCTGCTGCCGCCGGTGAAATTCAATCGCCGCGGCTTTCTGGCCTCCGGCTTCGCGCTGGCCGCCGGGCCGGTGGCGGCACAGACCGCGATCCACACTTCCGCCGACGGCCTGGAAGCCGGCGACATGACCGTGCCGGTGCCGGGCGGTAACATGCCTTCGTACTACGCGGTGCCGAAAAAACCGGGCAAGTACCCGGTGGTGATCGTGGTGCCCGAAGTGTTCGGCCTGCACGAATACCAGAAAGACATTTGCCGCCGCCTCGGCCACCTGGGCTATTTCGCCATCACGCAAGACCCGTTTTTTCGCCAGGGGGTGCTGGCGAAAATGACCGAGATGAAAGACGTGATGGCCGGCGCCAACAAGCTTGACGACGCCACCATGCTTTCCGATCTCGATGCGCTGGTCGCGTATGTCGAAAAGCAGCCGAAGGCGAACGCGAAAAAAATCGGCATCACCGGCATGTGCCGCGGCGGGCGCACGGTATGGATGTACGTCGCCCACAGCAAGAAGATCAAGGCCGGGGTCTCCTGGTACGGCGGCCTCTCGGCCGCGCCGCCGGTCATCACCGCGACGCCGCTTGACATCACCGACAAGCTCAACGCGCCGGTGCTGGGCCTGTATGGCGGCGCCGATGCCGGCATTCCGGTCGCCCTGATCGACCGCATGCGCGCCGGCCTGCTGGCTTTCGGCCACGACAAGGATTCGCCGATCCACGTCTATCCCGACACGCCGCACGCCTTCCACGCCGATTACCGGCCGAGCTATCGCAAAGGACCTGCCGAAGACGGCTGGAAGCGCATGCTCGCCTGGTTCAAGCAACACGGGGTGTAATGCGCGCGCGCGGCAAAACAAAAAAGCCCGTTCGCGGGCTTTTTGATTTTCTGCACCGGCGATTGTCCCGCCCGGCTACAGCCTGGCCGGCACTGCCTCAATGAACGTCCAGATAACGCCGCCGGTAGGTCTCGATCAGCTTCCAGCGCACGATCGGCAGGCTGCCCGCCAGTTCCGCCGGCAGGGCATAGACATGGGTGGTTTCGGTAAAGCGCACGCGCGAGCCGCGATGCGCCTCGCCGCCCAGGGCGCGCGCGCCGAAGTGGTCGCCCGGCCCGAGCGACTCGATGCGCCCGCGCGGCCGCTGCAACAGGGCCGAGCCGCTCTGGATCAGCATCAGCTCGGTGTCCGGCGGCGTGTACCAGGTGTCGGCCTCGAACATGCGCAGGTCGGAAGCCTGCACCAGGCGATTGAGCACCACCGAGGTCACGCCCTCCTCGAACAGCCAGGTGCCGGACAGGAAATTGCTCTCCTGCCGGGTCTGCACGATGCTGCTGTACAGCGCGTTGCGGTTGACGAAGTCGCGATAGAGGTCGCCCGGAATGCGCAACACCTGCACAAAGCCGACCGCGCGGTAGGCCACGTCGGACCAGGCGCTGGTGAGCGCCGCGATCTCGCCCAGCAGCGCGCCGCCGAACAGCATGTGGCCGCGCTTTTGCCCGGAGCGCAGCATCTCGACGTTGCCGGAGATCACCAGCAGCACCTCGGCCACCGGCTCGTCCTGCTTGATGATCAGGGCCTCCGGGTTGTAGGTGATGATGCGGTTGTTCATCAGGTGGCGCAGCGGATGCAGCGGAATGTCCGGATAGTAGTTGCGCAGGTACTCGAACACCTTGCGCCGCAGCGGGTTGGCCATCGCGGGGATCAGGATGTCGGTGGTGCCGAAGGGCGCGCCGCTGCCGATGCTGCGTTCCTCTTCGTTGAGATCGCGCTCGGTGTGCGAGAGGATCAGGCGGCCCGACTTGTCGCCGCGAAAGTCCGCCGCGCGGCCATGGATGGCCCCGCCGCCGATGTCGATCTTCTTCACGTCGGCCGCCTCGGCGTATTCGCGCAAGGTGGCGTCGTAGCGCTCCTGGCTGATGCCGTGCGCCGCGCCGTC
>DATAZV010000080.1:0-30870 GCA_036271855.1 Burkholderiales bacterium | reverse complement strand
TCCGTCAGCGCCTTTTTGCATTCCATCATCGGCGCGTCGGTCTTTGCGCGCAGTTCTGCCACCATGCCTGCGGTAATAGCTGCCATCTGTGTACCCGTTTTCAATCAGTTGTTCGGTGAATTGTGGGACGTCATTGTGTCTAAACAATATGTCCAAATTCGTTAAAAAAAAGGGGCAATCGATGCCCCTTTGTTTCCGCCGCCGCCCTTTTTGGGCGTGCGGCTTAAGGCTGCATCAGGCGTTTTCCTGCACCTCGACGTACTCGTCATCGCCGGCGGCGACGATTTCGTTGATCACCTGGGCACGGCCCTCGAGGATCGCGTCGGCTACACCGCGGGCGTACAGGCGGATGGCGCGGGAGGAGTCGTCGTTACCCGGGATGACGTAAGAGATACCGTCCGGGGTGTGGTTGGAATCGACCACCGCGATGATCGGGATGCCCAGCTTGTTGGCTTCGGTGACGGCGATCTTGTGGTAACCGACGTCGATGATGAAAATCGCGTCGGGCAGGCCGTTCAGGTCCTTGATGCCGCCGATCGACTTTTGCAGCTTTTCCATCTCGCGCTGGAACATCAGCGCTTCCTTCTTCGACATCTTCTCGGTGCCGCCCTCTTGGAGGATAGTCTCCATTTCCTTCAGGCGCTTGATCGAGACCTTGACGGTCTTGAAGTTGGTCAGCATGCCGCCGAGCCAGCGCGCATCGACGAAGGGCACACCGGCGCGCGCGGCTTCTTCAGCGATGATTTCGCGGGCCTGGCGCTTGGTGCTGACCATCAGCACGGTGCCCTTGTTGGCGGACAGTTGACGGATATACTTCATCGCGTCGTTGTACATCGCCAACGTCTTTTCGAGGTTGATGATGTGAATCTTGTTGCGGGAACCGAAGATGAAAGGCGCCATCTTGGGGTTCCAGAAGCGGGTCTGGTGGCCGAAATGCACGCCGGCCTCCAGCATTTGACGCATGGTCGTAGACATTGCTTGATACTCCGATTAGGGTTAACCACCTTTCGCCAAGAGCCGTCGCCGTTTGCGGGAAAAACCCGTCAAAACAGCTGGTTACGGCACCCTAAAGGGGCGAAAGTGCGAATTTGCCGATGCATCGGCTTCCCGCCGAAGGAAGATAAAATCTCCTTCGAGAAAAGCCTTTGAAAATCCAAGGGCAGCCCGATATTATAGCGTATTCTCCCGACGGATCAAAGGGTTTCGGCGCTTTGGCGGGCTCACCCCGCCGGCCTCAAAAATCCGCATGCAGCCATGGCTATTGGACTCAAAACCCCGCAGGACATCGAAAAAATGCGCATCGCCGGCAAACTCGCCGCCGAGGTGCTGGATTACATCACGCCATTCGTCAAACCCGGGGTGACCACCGGCGAACTCGACCGCCTGTGCCACGAGTACATGGTGGAAGTGCAAGGCACGATTCCCGCGCCGCTGGGCTATTGCCCGCCCGGCTACCGTCCTTATCCGAAAGCCATCTGCACCTCGGTGAACAACCAGGTCTGCCACGGCATTCCGGGTGAAAAGATGCTGAAAAAGGGTGACGTGGTGAACCTCGACATCACCACCATCAAGGACGGCTACCACGGCGACACCAGCCGCATGTTTTGCGTCGGCGAGCCCTCGATCGCGGCCAAGCGCCTGTGCGACATCACCCTTGAATGCATGTGGCTGGGCATCCTGCAAGTAAAACCAGGCGCGCATTTGGGTGATATCGGCCATGTGATCCAGCAGCATGCCGAGAAAAACGGCTTTTCGGTGGTGCGTGAATTCTGCGGCCACGGCATCGGCACCAAGTTCCACGAGGAGCCGCAGGTGTTGCATTACGGCAAGCCCGGCACGCTGACCGAACTGAAGGCCGGGATGATTTTCACCATTGAACCGATGATCAACGCCGGCCGGCGCGAAATCCGCGAACTGGCCGACGGCTGGACCATCGTCACCAAGGACCACAGCCTGTCGGCGCAATGGGAACACACGGTGCTGGTGACCGAAACCGGCTTTGAAGTGCTGACGGTGTCGCCCGGCATGCCCACCATGCCCGCCAGCCTGGACACGCGCCAGGCGGCGTAAGCCGCCACGGCGCAGCGCAGGGGCCGCGCACGCCGGGCGAATTTGTGCAATAGTTGCAGGTCGCGCTGCAGCCGCCCTTCAGATCAAGCTCCAACCAGCCTTGAACGCTCCTTCCACTTCCGCCGCCCTCGCTCCCCCGCCCTCCCTTGCCCCCGGCCTGCGCCAGCGGCTGTCGGCCGGCCGGCGCGAGTTGTTCGAAGCCTTTGCCGAGGACGGTCGCACCCAGCGCCTGCTGATGCGCCATCGCCAGCTGGTGGATCAGGTGCTGACTGATCTCTGGCGCGCTTCCGGCCTGGCCAATTCCGGCGCCACCCTGGTGGCGGTGGGCGGCTATGGCCGCGGCGAGCTCTACCCGTATTCCGATGTCGACGTGCTGCTGCTGCAGGCCAGCGACGACGACGAAGTGACGCGCACCCGCCTGGAAAACATGGTCGGGCAGTTCTGGGACATCGGCATCGAGGCCGGCCACAGCGTGCGCACCATCGACGAGTGCCTGACGGAGGCGGCCGGCGACATCACGATCCAGACCAACCTGATCGAGGCGCGCTACGTCGCCGGCGACCGCGTGCTGTTCCGCGACCTGGAAATCGGCGTGGCCGGCGGCATCGACCCGCAGAACTTCTACACCGCGAAAAAGCTCGAGCTGGAGCAGCGCCACAACAAGTATCAGGACACCCCTTATTCGCTGGAGCCGAACTGCAAGGAGAGCCCCGGCGGCCTGCGCGACCTGCAGGTGATTTTGTGGATCGCCCGCGCCTCGCGCCTGGGTACCAGCTGGCGCGAGCTGGCGCAGCGCCACATCATCACGCGCCAGGAAGCCTCGATGCTGGCCAAGCGCGAAGCCTTCCTGCGGCATTTGCGGGTGCGCATGCACCTGATCGCCGGCCGGCGCGAAGACCGCCTGCTGTTCGACTACCAGAACCAGGTGGCCGAGGCTTTCGGCTATCACGCCACGGCATCGAAACGCGCCAGCGAGCAGCTGATGCAGCGCTACTACATCAACGCGCGCTGGATCATCCAGTTGAACACCATCCTGCTGCAGAACATTGCCGGCAACCTGTTTCCCGGCGCCGCCTTTGAAGCGCGCGAGATCAACGAACGCTTTCACGCCGAACGCGACCTGCTGGCGGCCAACGACGAGCAGGTGTTCGAGCAGAACCCGTCGGCCTTGCTGGAATGCTTTCACCTGATGCAAAAGCATTCCGAACTGCAGGGCATGACGGCGCAGACCCTGCGCGCCCTGTGGCGCGCGCGCAACCGCATGGACGCCGCCTTTCGCGCCGATCCGGCGAACAAGCGGATGTTCCTGAAAATCCTGCAGGCGCCGCGCGGGCTGGTGCACGAGCTGCGGCGGATGAACCAGTGGGGCATCCTCGGGCGCTACATCCCGGCCTTCAAGCGCATCATCGGGCAGATGCAGCACGACCTGTTCCACGTCTACACCGTGGACCAGCACATCCTGCAGGTGGTGCGCAACGTGCGCCGCTTCACCATGCTGGAATTCGCCCACGAATACCCGCTGTGTTCGCGCCTGATCGCCAATTTCGAGCGCCACTGGGTGCTGTATGTCGCCGCGCTGTTCCACGACATCGCCAAGGGCCGCGGCGGCGATCACTCGAAACTCGGCCGGGTGGACGCGCGCAATTTCTGCCAGAAACACGGCCTCTCGCCGGTCGATACCGAACTCGTCACCTTCCTGGTCGAGCAGCACCTGAGCATGTCGGCGGTGGCGCAAAAGCAGGACCTGAACGACCCCGACACCATCCGTGCCTTCGCCGCCCGGGTGAAGGACGAACGCCACCTCATCGCCTTGTACCTGCTGACGGTGGCCGACATCCGCGGCACCAGCCCGAAGGTATGGAACGCCTGGAAGGGCAAGCTGCTGGAAGACCTGTTCCGCGCCACCCGGCGGGTGCTGCGCGGCGGCGGCGTCGACTTCGATACCGACATGCAGGAGCGCCAGGCCGAGGCCTTGCGCGTGCTCAAGCTCTACGGTTTTTCCGACAACGCGCAGCAGGAACTCTGGCAGCAGCTCGACCAGGCCTACTTCATGCGCCACGACGCCAAGGAAATCGCCTGGCAGACCCGCACCCTGCACTATCGCGTCAACGCCGAGACGCCGGTGGTGCGGGCACGCTACTCGCCGATCGGCGAAGGCCTGCAGGTGATGGTCTACGTCAAGGACCAGGCCGACCTGTTCGCCCGCATCTGCGGCTTTTTCGAGCGCCTGCGCCTGAACGTGGTCGACGCCAAGATCCACACCACCAAGCACGGCTATGCGCTCGACACCTTCCTGGTGATGCCCACCAGCGATGATCTGCAGGAGCATGGCCTGCCCGAGCGCGCCGAGCACGAACTGGCCGCCACCCTGGCTGCGCAGGCGCCGCTGGGGCCGCCGGTCAGCGGCCGGGTATCGCGCCAGGCGCGCCATTTCGCCATCGAGCCGGTGGTGAATATCCGCCCGGACGAAAAAGGACAGCGCCACGCCCTCGCGGTCACCGCCGGCGACCGCCCCGGCCTGCTCTACCGCATCGCGCGCGTACTGGGCGACCATGGCGTCGACATCATCACCGCCAAGATCACCACCCTGGGCGAGCGCGCGGAAGACGTGTTCCTGCTGCAGGGCGGCGACCTCGGCAGCCAGAAGACCATCCTCGCCATCGAGCAGGACCTGATGGAAGCGCTGCGGCGCTGATGGCGCAGCAGCCCGGCCGCGCGCGTGACCGCGAAGCAAACTTGCGTGACTGAAGCTGAAGCCCTCAAGCTCGCCACCCACCGCCATTACAAGGGCGGGCTGTATCGCGTGGTCGGCGTGGCGAAACATTCGGAATCGCTGGAACCGATGACGCTCTACGAACACCTGTGGCCGAATCCGCCTGGCCTGTGGGTGCGCCCGCAGGAAATGTTCGAGGGCTGTATCGAAGACGGCCGCCTGCGCTTCACGCCGCTTTAGCCGGGCAGGTCATGGCGCAGGAAAGCCGGCACGAATACGCGCGCCGCATGCACCAGGTGCAGGCTTACATCGACGCGCACCTGGACCAGAACCTGGATCTGGCGACCTTGGCCGGGGTCGCGCATTTTTCCGCTTTTCATTTCCATCGCCTGTTCGCCGCCTGGATGGGCGAAACCCTGGGCGACTACCTGCGCCGCCGCCGGCTGGAATGGGCGGCGGTGCGCCTGGTCAGCCAGCCGGACACGCCGGTGCTGGATATCGCGCTGGGCGTGGGCTTTGGTTCGGCCGAGGCATTTGCCCGCGCCTTCAAGGCGCGTTTCGGCGTCAGCGCCACCGCCTTTCGCGTGCAGCAGGCGCAGGCGCGCGCCGGGCGCCTGGGCGCATCAAACAGCAATCCTGGTCAGGCGATTGGCAATCCGGATCAGGCGCCGCGGCGCGGCTTTGACGATCATGGCGCTTCCACCACAGCAATGGAGCCTGCCATGGAAGTCCACGTCGTCGACCGGGCGCCGGTCAAAATCGCCTACATGCGTTACATCGGGCCCTATGGCCCCGCGGTCGCCGAATTCTGGCAACAGACTTTCGCCCCGTGGATGATCGTCCACGGCCCGATGGGCGCGGCGCGCTATGGCATCGGCCACGACGACCCGGCGATCACCGCGCCGGAGAAATGCCGTTACGACGCCTGCGTCGAAGTGCCGGCCGATTTCACCATCTCCGGCGCCCTGTCGACCACCCTGCAAGGTGGGAAATACGCCTGCACCCGTTACTACGGCAACGGCGCGGACATTGCCGCGGTGTGGCAGTCCCTATTACGCGACTGGCTGCCGGCCAGCGGCATGCAACTGGATAGCCGCCCCTTTCTCGAGTATTACCCGGTGGGCGCGCGCTATGACCCGCAAACCGGCTCGTTTGACTGCGACCTCTGCGTCCCGCTCATGGCGCTTTGAGCCGGGACGGCGGGAAAGCCCGGGCAGCTTGGCCGTTTTTCGCTAATTGTTGGCAAAAAGCCGAAAGACAGACGCGCCCGGCTGGTGCAAACTATGCACCATGAATACGCCCGCCCCTTCCTCCGTCACGCAAACCGGCTGGCCGCGCCCGGTTTCCCTGTTGCTGAACATCGCGCACGCCTTCGACCACATGTTCCTGCTGATCTTCGCCGCCGCGGTCACCAGCATCGCGGCGCAGTTCGGCTTCGCCAAGTGGGAAGACCTGATGCCCTACGGCGTCGGCGCCTTTTTCCTCTTCGGCCTGGGTTCGCTGCCTTCCGGGCGCCTGGGCGACCTGTGGGGCCGGCGCGCGATGATGGTGTTGTTCTTTTTCGGCATCGGCATCGCCGCGATTGCGGTCTCGCTGACGCAAAACGCCTGGCAACTCGCCGCCGCACTGGGGCTGATCGGCGTGTTCGCGTCGATCTATCATCCGGTCGGCATTCCAATGCTGGTACAGCACGCGAAAAACCCCGGCGCCACCATCGGCGTCAATGGCCTGGCGGGCAACCTCGGCGTGGCGGTGGCCGCGGTGGTCACCGGCTTTCTGATCAAATGGGTTGGCTGGCGCGCCGCCTTCGCGGTACCCGGCGTGGTGGCTATCGCCTGCGGCGTCGCCTTTGCCATCCTCTGTCCGCGTGAAACCGAGGCCCCGCACAAGCGCAGCGGCAAGGCCCGCGTGGCCCTCACCCCGGCGATGCTGGCGCGCGCCTTCCTGGTGATGACGGCCGCGGCCGTCACCGCCAGCCTGCTGTTCAATTTCACCACCAACGGCAACGGCCAGTTGCTCGGCCAGCGCTTCGCCGGCGTGATCGACGACCCGGCGGTGATCGGCAGCCTGCTGGCCGTGATCTATACCGTCGCCTCGCTGGCGCAGATCGTGGTCGGCCGTCTGATCGACAGGATGGCCCTGAAGCCGCTCTACTTCGGCATCACCGCCATGCAGATTCCGCTGTTGCTGCTGGCGGCGCATGCGCAGGGCTGGTGGATGTTCGCGGCATTGCTGGCGGTGATGATCTTCATCTTCGGCGCGATTCCCTTCACCGACGCGATGATCGTGCGCTATGTCGACGACCGCCTGCGCTCACGGGTGGCCGGGATGCGCCTGGGGGTGTCCTTCGGCATCAGCTCACTGGCGGTTTACCTGCTGGGGCCGGTGGTCAAGGGCATGGGGTTCGACGCGCTGCTGATCACCATGGCGGTGATTGCCGCCGGTACGGCGACGATGGTCACCCTGCTGCCGAACGAGAGCGAAGCGAACCTGCAGCCGGCGCAGGCTTAAGGTACCAATGACAACGAGCTATTCCCAGTAGCCCGGCTCCGGCAGTTCGTAGAACACCTTTTTCAGCTGGTCGGCCCAGCGCCCGCGGATCGAGGCGAAGTATTCGTCCTTCGAGTCGATCAGCTTGTGCTTGGTGACGTTGAAGCTGTCGCGCTCGTAGCACATCAGGTCCAGCGGCAGGCCGACCGAGAGGTTCGACTTGATGGTCGAGTCCATCGAGATCAGCGCGCACTTCGCCACTTCTTCCAGCGACAGGCCGGTGCCGATCACGCGGTCCAAGATCGGCTTGCCGTATTTGGATTCGCCGAGCTGGAAATACGGCGTCTCATCGGTCGCCTCGATGAAATTGCCGGCGGAGTAGACGTGGAACAGGCGTGGCTCCTCGCCCTTTACCTGGCCGCCGAGCAGCAGGCTGACATTGAACTCGATGCCGAATTCGCGCAGCGAAGGGGCGTCGCGGTCGTACACCTTGCGCACCGCGTCGCCCACCAGCTTGGCGGCGGAGAACATGTTGGGGCACGAAGCCAGGCTTTTCTCGCCGTTGTTGGCCATTTGCACCCGCAGGCCGGTGGCTACCGACTGGCTCACCGCCAGGTTGCCGGCGGTGAGCAGCACCATCACGCGCTCGCCCGGCACCTCGTAGATGTGCATCTTGCGAAACGTGCTGATCTGGTCCACCCCGGCATTGGTGCGCGAGTCGGAGAGGAACACCAGGCCGGTGCTGTTGCGGATGGCGACGCAGTAGGTCATGTTTTGTATTCGGGCGGAAAGAAAGCCGCTGCGCGCATGATGGAGGGCACGAAGTACGATGTTACCCGCTTTGCCGCCGGGAAGCGATCCGCGCTTGTGGTGCGCCCGCCCCGGCAGTTTGCACCAGCCGGGTGCGCCACCGCATAATGCGTGTAACCCGGGCGCGATAAAGTGTGCATAGTCCTTGCTCATGATGAATGCGCTGTATCCGTTGCTGAAGAAACGAGGAACCTGACTTGACCATCCACGTCGCCCTGCGCCACGTCACCCATTATCGCTATGACCGCCTGGTGGGCATCGGCCCGCAAGTCGTGCGCCTGCGCCCGGCGCCGCATTCGCGCACCCCCATCCTCAGCTATTCCCTGACGGTCACGCCGCCCAACCACTTCATCAACTGGCAGCAGGACCCGCAAGGCAACTACCTGGCGCGCCTGGTGTTTCCGGAGCCGGCGCGTGAACTGAAGATCGAGGTCGACCTGGTCGCCGAAATGGCGGTGATCAATCCGTTCGACTTTTTTCTCGAACCCGAAGCTGAAAAAATTCCCTTCAAGTACGACCCCACGCTCGAGTACGAGCTGGAACCCTATTTGCGCAAGCTGCCGCCAACGCCGCTGTTCCAGAAATACCTGGACGCGGTGCCGCGCGAGCCGATGCCGACCATCGACTACCTGGTGGCGCTGAACCAGGGCCTGCAGCGCGATATCGGCTACCTGATCCGCATGGAACCCGGGGTGCAGACGCCGGAAGAAACCCTGACCAACGCCAGCGGCTCCTGCCGCGACTCCACCTGGCTGCTGGTGCAGTTGCTGCGCCACCTCGGGATGGCGGCGCGCTTTGTCTCCGGCTACCTGATCCAGCTGAAGGCCGATGTGAAGTCGCTCGACGGCCCTTCCGGCACCGAGGTCGATTTCACCGACCTGCACGCCTGGTGCGAGGTGTACCTGCCGGGCGCCGGCTGGGTCGGCCTCGACCCCACCTCCGGCCTGTTCGCCAGCGAAGGCCACATCCCGCTGGCGGCCACGCCCGACCCGGGCAACGCCGCGCCGATCACCGGCATGACCGAGCCGGCCGAAGTCGAGTTCGGCCACGAGATGAGCGTGACGCGCATTTTCGAGTCGCCGCGCGTCACCCTGCCTTATACCGACGAGCAATGGAAAAGCATCGAGACCCTGGGCGCGCGCATCGAGGGCGACCTGAAGGCCAGCGACGTGCGCCTGACCATGGGTGGCGAGCCCACCTTTGTTTCCGTCGACGACCGCGAAGGCGGCGAGTGGAATACCGACGCTGTGGGCCCGACCAAGCGCGGCCTCTCGGCCACCCTGCTGGCGAAACTCAAGGCACGCTACGCGCCCACCGGCCTGCTGCACTACGGCCAGGGCAAGTGGTACCCCGGCGAGCAACTGCCGCGCTGGTCGCTCTCCTGCTTCTGGCGCGACGACGGCGACACCATCTGGTCCGACCCCAAATTGTTCGCCGACGAGAAGGTCAACTACGGTGTCACCGAAGTGGAGGCCGGTCGCTTTCTCGCTCTGCTGGCGCAAAAGCTGCGGCTGGACCCGAAATACGTCTTCCCGGCCTATGAAGACACCTGGTATTACCTCTGGCGCGAACGCCGCCTGCCGACCAATGTCGATCCCCTCGATTCCAACCTGGCCGACCCGCTGGAACGCGAGCGCCTGCGCAAGATATTCAGCCAGGGGCTCGACACCGTGGCCGGCTATGTGTTGCCGGTCAAACGCCAGCCCAGCGGCGCCTGGCAGACCGGGGAATGGTTCCTGCGGCCGGAGCGCTGCTACCTGACCCCCGGCGACTCGGCGATCGGCCTGCGCCTGCCGCTGGATTCGCAACCCTGGGCCAGCGCCACCGACTATCCGTGGACCCATGCGCCCGACCTCACCGCACCGCAGACGGCGCTGCCGCCCCATCGCGAAATCTCGCACGTGTTCCAGTCGCCGCTCGATGGTCCGCGCGCGGCCCACGTTGCCGCTGAACGCATTTCAAGCACTCAGGGTGTCTATCCCGAAGGCGGCGGCTTCAGCCCCGGCACCGGGAAGACGCCAGCGAAGACCGCCGCGATCAGCAGTGACACCCGCCCCGGCCCGCAGCAATCGGCCGGCTGGATCACCCGCACCGCGATGTGCACGGAGGCGCGCAACGGCGTGCTGTACATCTTCATGCCGCCGATGGAGCGCCTCGAAGACTACCTGGAGCTGACCGCGGCAATCGAGATCACCGCCGCTGAAATGAAACTCCCGGTGGTGCTGGAAGGCTACGAGCCGCCGCGCGACGCCCGCCTGAAGGTACTGCGCGTCACCCCCGACCCCGGCGTGATCGAGGTCAACGTGCAGCCGGTGGCGACCTGGCGCGAACTGGTGGACAACACCACTTTCCTCTACGACGCTGCCCATGAACTCCGCCTGACCACGGAGAAATTCATGGTCGACGGCCGCCACACCGGCACCGGCGGCGGCAACCACTTCGTGCTGGGCGGGGTCTCGGTGGTCGACTCGCCCTTCCTGCGCCGCCCTGACCTGCTGAAAAGCCTGATCGCCTTCTGGCACAACCATCCTTCGCTGTCGTTCATGTTCTCCGGCATGTTCATCGGCCCGACCAGCCAGGCGCCGCGCCTCGACGAGGCGCGCAACGATTCGGTCTACGAGATCGAAGTCGCCTTCGGCGAAATCGAGCGCCTGATGAAGTCTGGGCCGAACGCCTGCCCGCCGTGGATCGTCGACCGCGTGCTGCGCAACCTGCTGATCGACTCCTCCGGCAATACCCACCGTACCGAATTCTGCATCGACAAGCTGTATTCGCCGGACTCTTCCACCGGGCGACTCGGCCTGCTGGAGCTGCGCGCTTTCGAGATGCCGCCGCACGCGCGCATGTCGCTGACCCAGCAGTTGCTGCTGCGTGCGCTGGTCGCGCGCTTCTGGCGCGCGCCGTACAAGCCGAACAAGCTGGTGCGCTGGGGCACCGAGTTGCACGACCGCTTCATGCTGCCCTATTTCGTCTGGCGCGATTTCGAGGACGTGATCGCCGAACTCAATCACGACGGCTATCCGTTCAAGGCCGAGTGGTTCGCCTCGCATTTCGAGTTCCGCTTTCCTCGCTACGGCGAGTTTGCCGCCTACGGCGCGCAGTTCGAGTTGCGCGCGGCCCTCGAACCCTGGCATGTGCTGGGCGAGGAAGGCTCGCCCGCCGGCACCGTGCGCTACGTCGATTCAACGCTGGAGCGCCTGCAGGTGAAGGCCACCGGCATGATCAACAACCGCCACGTGCTCACCTGCAACGGCCGCGCCATGCCGCTGACGCCCACCGGGCGGGTGGGCGAATACGTCGCCGGGGTGCGCTACCGCGCCTGGGCCGCGCCCTCCTCCCTGCACCCGACCATCCCGGTCCATGCGCCGCTGATTTTCGACCTGGTCGACACCTGGATGAACCGCAGCATGGGCGGCGCCCAGTATCACGTCGCCCACCCGGGCGGGCGGGCGCACGAGGACTTCCCGGTCAATGCCTATGCCGCCGAGGGGCGCCGCCTGGCGCGTTTCGTCGCCATGGGCCACACCCCAGGCGAAATCCGCGTCAAGCCGGAAGAACGCAACCCCAACTTCCCCTTCACCCTGGACCTGCGCCTGCCCTGAAGCGGGGCCGCGTATGGGGCGCATAAACGCCCGCGCGGCGCATGCAAATGCGCCGCGCCGATGTTACCCTTGCTGATTGACTCGACTGGTAGGATTTGCAATGCCCGAGCCGTTGCTCGCCGACTATCCCGAGGCTGCCGGGCGCTACGACGAGATGTTGGGGGCCGATGGCGCGCCGCGAATGCACTGGCGCGCGCTCTACGACTATCTCGCCAACGCCACCCCGGCGGCGATGCGCGCGCGCCTGCAGTCGGTGGCGCGCCAGGTGCGGGACAACGGCGTCACCTACAACGTCTATGCCGACCCGCTGGGTGCCGACCGCCCCTGGGACCTCGACGTACTGCCGCTGATCCTTGGCCATGACGAATGGGTAGGCATCGAGGCGGCGGTGGCGCAGCGCGCCACCCTGCTCAATCGCGTGCTGTCCGACATCTACAGCGGCGAGGAAATGCTCTCCGAAGGCCTGCTGCCGCCCGAGCTGGTGCATGGCCACGCCGGCTTCCTGCGCCCCTGCCACGGCATCAGCCCGCCCGACGGCGTGCATCTGCACGTCTACGCCGCCGACCTGGCGCGCTCCGGCGACGGCCAGTGGTGGGTACTGGCCGACCGTACCCAGGCCCCTTCCGGCGCCGGTTATGCGCTGGAAAACCGCCTGGTGATCTCGCGTGCCTTTCCCAGCCTGTTCCGCGACCTCAAGGTGCGCCACCTGGCGCGCTTTTTCGCCACCTTGCGCGACAGCCTGGCCTACTGGGCGCCGCGCGATGTCGAAGCGCCGCGCATCGTGCTGCTCACCCCCGGCCCCTACAACGAGACTTACTACGAGCACGCCCTGCTGGCGCGCTACCTCGGCTTTCCGCTGGTCGAAGGCAACGACCTGACGGTGCGCGACGGCCAGGTGTGGCTGAAGACGCTCTCGGGCCTGTCGCGGGTGCATGTGATCCTGCGCCGCCTGGACGACGACTATTGCGACCCGCTGGAGTTGCGCTCCGATTCGGCCCTGGGCATTCCAGGCATCACCGAGGCGGCGCGGCGCGGCACTGTGCTGATCGCCAACAGCCTGGGCTCCAACCTGCTCGAATCAGGCGCGCTGCTGGGCTTCCTGCCCAAGCTGTGCGAGCGCCTGCTCGGCGAGCCGCTGAAAATGCCCTCCATCGGCACCTGGTGGTGCGGCGAGGAAGCGGCGCTGGAAGAAGTGATCGAGCACCTCGACGACCTGGTGATCAAGCCTGCCTATCCGCAACTGCGCATCGGCACGGTGTTCGGCGGCGACCTCAAGGGTGAGGCGCGCGCCGCCTTTATCGAAAAACTGCGCGCCCAGCCGCGCCATTATGTCGCGCAGGAACGAGTGCGGATTTCGCAGGCGCCGGTGTGGGACCGCAGCCGCGAGTACGGCCTGTCGGCCGGCGCCATCGGTCTGCGGGTCTACGCCTGCGCCACACCCAATGGCTATATGGTGATGCCCGGCGGCCTGGCGCGCGTGGCCAGCGGCCGGGACGAGCGCACCATGTCGAACCAGCGCGGCGGCGCCAGCAAGGACACCTGGGTGCTGTCCCCCGCGCCGGTGTCCAACTTCAGCCTGCTGCGCCGGACCATCGGCCCGCATGACCTGGTGCGCAGCAATGTGCACCTGTCTTCGCGGGTGGCGGAAAACCTGTTCTGGCTGGGCCGCTACATGGAGCGCTGCGACAATACCGCGCGCCTGATGCGCGTAACGCTCGGCCGCCTGATCGATGGGGCCTTCGACACGCCCGGGCGCGAGAGCGCCTGCCTGATGGCGATCTGCCAGTTCGCCGGCGTGCTCGACCACGACAGCCCGGCCGAGCGCGACGCGGTGGAGGCGCGCATCCTCGAATCGCTATCCAAGGATGTCGGCCTGGGCGCCAATCTGCACCAGTTGCTGCGCATCGCCATGCAGCTGCGCGAACGCCTGTCGCTGGATAACTGGCGCACCCTCAACCACATGCTCGCCGACCAGGCGGAATGGGAGCGCAAGCCGCCCTCGCTGGCCGACGCCCTGACCGCGCTGGACCGCACCACCGCCAACCTGATGACCCTGGCCGGCTTCGCGCTGGACGGCATGACCCGCGACCAGGGCTGGCGCTTCCTTTCCATGGGCCGGCGCCTGGAACGCATGCAGTTCCTCTGCATGAGCCTGCAGCAGGCGTTCGCCCTGCCGCGCGACGCCGAACTCGACTGGCTGCTGGAGCTGGCCGACTCCATCGTCACTTACCGCGCGCGCTACATGGCGCGCCCGGAATGGCTGCCCCTGCTCGACCTGCTGCTGCTGGATACCGGCAACCCGCGCTCCGTCGCCTTCCAGCTGTTCGGCCTGAACGACTACCTGCTGCGGCTGGAGGAAATCTACGGACCTTGCGGCGCCGAAGTGCTGCAGGCGCCGCTGCAGGCGATCCAGGAACTGGAAATCGACCGCGACCTGCGCCCCGACAGTGAGCGCCTGCTTTCGCTGTTGCGCAATCTGCAGTCGGCCAGCTACAGCTTGTCCGAACACCTCGGGCAGCGTTTTTTCAATCTGGCCGGCGAAGCCAACCGCCAGACCTTCGCCACATGAGCGAGCCCCGCCGCTACCGCGTGCTGCACACCACCGGCTACCGCTATTCGGCGCCGGTGGCCCTGTCGCGCCAGCTGCTGCACCTGACGCCGCGCGAGTTCGACGTGCAGCGGGTGCTGGAGCATCAGTTGTCGATCGACCCGCAGCCGGACGAAACCACCACCTCGCGCGACTATTTCGGCAACTCCATCACCCACATGGTGCTCTCCGCCGCCCACCAGTCGCTGTCGCTGGCGGCACGCTCCATCGTCGAAGTGATGCCGCGCAATTCCGCCGCCCAGGTGGCCGGCTCGCCGCCCTGGGAAGAGTCCGCCGCGATGCTGCGCGGCGTGGCTGGCGGCGCCAACCTGGAGCCGGCGCGCTTCATGTTCGATTCGCCGCACGTCGAAAGCTCGGCCGAGCTGCTGCGCTATGCCGAGCCCAGCTTCACCCCGCGGCGCCCGCTGCTCGATGCCGTGCTCGACCTGAACCACCGGATCCACGAAGACTTCGAGTTCGACCCGATCGCCACCGTCATCTCCACCCCGCTGGCCGAAGTGCTGGAACAGCGGCGCGGCGTATGCCAGGACTTCGCCCACCTGATGATCGGTTGCCTGCGCACCCTCGGCCTGTCGGCACGCTATGTCAGCGGCTACCTGCTGACGATGCCGCCGCCCGGGCATGCGCGCCTGATCGGCGCGGACGCCTCGCATGCCTGGATTTCGGTGTACAGCCAGAACGCCGGCTGGATCGATTTCGATCCGACCAACGACCGCCTGGTGGACAACGAGCACATCACCCTGGGCTGGGGCCGCGATTTTTCGGACGTCACGCCGACGCGCGGGGTGATCCTCGGCGGCGGCGAGCAGGAACTGGCGGTGCATGTGACGGTGAGCAGCACCGATGAGGCTGAAGCGGTTGCACCCATCGCCGCCACCCAGTCGCAATCACAGTCGCAATCGCAATCACAGACCAGCGCAACGGCGGAGAATTCAGGGCAGATCGCTTCGTAGCGTCGCGCCAACGGCCGCATGGCCACAGAGCGCAGGCACTGGCGGTCCGGCAATACCCGTGAGGCTACTGCCCGTATTGCGGCCGCGCCACCGTGACGTTGACTTTCATTTCCTCTTCCGCGCCGCCCAAGCGCATGCCGCGGATCGGGCTGGCGTCGAGATAGTCGCGGCCCACCGCCAGGCGGCAAAGCTCGGGGCCGGCCAGGCGGTCCTGGGTGACGTCGAAGCCGAGCCACCCGCCGGCGCCGCGATTGGCGTCGGCAATCCAGGCTTCGGCCCAGGCGTGGGACGAGGCCACATGGCTGGAGTCGTCCAGCAAATAGCCGCTGATATAGCGCGCCGGCACCCCGCGCGAGCGGCAGGCGGCGAGAAACACGTGCGCCAGGTCCTGGCAGACACCGGAGCCCTGCGCCAGCGCCTCGGCAGCCGTGGCGTGCACGTCGGTGGTGCCCAGCACATAGGCCATGCGCTTCGAAACCGCATGCATCAAGGCTTCCAGCTGCTCACGCGAGCCCGCCTGCGCGCCGCTGCCGGGGATCGAGTCTTCCGCGAGTGTATGAATTGCGGCATCGGCCTGGGTCAGCGGCGTCGGCAGGGCGAAAGCCAGCGGCGGCACCGCGGAGTCGTGCGGCAACACCATGCCGCGCTCGTCGGTGGTCTCAACCTGGCCCTGGGCGATGACGCGGATTTCGGTGTGCGGCTCGGTCAGCGAAAGCACCAGCACGCTGTTGCCGTAGGCGTCGGTCTGGCGCCAGCGCCGGCCGGGGGTGTCGATGTACCAGGAAAGAATCCGCTGGCCGCCCTCGGTGCGCGGCGTCTGGCGCACGTACTGGATGCTGTAGTTGGCCGGCGTGGAGTAGCGGTAAATCGTTTCGTGGCGTATTTCCAGGCGCATTGCTGACTCCGGATACTTGCGGATGGTGAATCAGGACATTGGAACGAGGAAGTCTTGCGCAATGCGGCTGCTGAGGACGGCCATGCCGTCCAGAAAATCGGTGAGATAGCGGTGCAATCCGACTTCCAGAATGTCTTCGATGCGCCCGTAGCGCAGCTGTGAATAGGCGGCCCCGGCCAGGCGGCGCGTCTCGCTGGAGCGGCTGTTGGCCACCAGCCCGAGGATCTGGTGCACCTCCTTCAGGCAGCCGTGCAGGGAGCGCGGCATATCGTCGCGCAGGATCATCAGCTCGGCAACCCGATGCGGCGTGATGACGTCGCGGTACACCTTGCGGTAGATCTCGAAAGCCGAGACCGAGCGCAGCAGCGCGCCCCATTCGTAGTATTCGTTGCCTGGACTTTCCTGCGGCGCCAGCTCGTCGAACTTCACGTCCAGCAGGCGCGCGGTATTGTCGGCGCGCTCGAGAAAGGTGCCGAGGCGCACGAAGTGAAAGGCTTCGTCCTGCAGCATGGTGCCCACCGTCACGCCGCGCGACAGGTGGGAGCGGAACTTGACCCACTCCAGGTATTCGACCAGTTCGGCCTCGCCGCCGCCGGTCATCTTGTCGGCGGCGGAATCGCGCCCTTCCAGCCAGGTGGTGTTGATGGTCTCCCACACTTCGGAGGTGACGGTACCGCGCACCGCGTGGCAGTTCTCGCGCGAGGAGCGCAGCGAGGAAAGGATCGACGAAGGGTTGTCGAGGTCGACCGCCATGAAGCGCAGCACGTTGGCGCCGGTGATCGGGCCGTACTTGGCGGTGTACACCGGTTCCAGGCCGGTGATACCCAGGGCGGCACCCCAGTAACCCATTTCCGCGCCCGGCATCTGCAGCGACATGCGATGGCTGACGTCGAGCAGGCGCGACATGTTCTCGGCGCGCTCGGTGTAGCGCGCCATCCAATACAGGTGATCGGCGGTTCTGGAGAGCATACGTCTCGATCAAGGGGGCTACGCCCCCTTAATAACCCCCGAGTTCAGATTGGTTTCCATTATTGCGTCCCCTACCTTTCCAGGACCCAGGTGTCCTTGGTGCCCCCGCCTTGCGACGAATTCACCACCAGCGAGCCTTCCTTCAGCGCCACCCGCGTCAGGCCGCCGGGCGCCATCCGCACTTCCTTGCCGGAGAGCACGAAGGGCCGCAGGTCGATGTGGCGCGGGGCGATGCCGGATTCGACAAAGGTCGGGCAGGCGGATAGCGCCAGGGTGGGCTGGGCGATGTATTTGTCGGGCGCGGCTTTTACGCGGGTGCGGAAGTCGTCCACCTCGGCCTGGGTGGAGGCGGGGCCCACCAGCATGCCGTAGCCGCCGGCACCGTGGGTTTCCTTGACCACCAGCTTTTCCATGTTGGCAAGAACGTAGGAAAGCTCGTCCTTCTTGCGGCACTGGTAAGTCGGTACGTTGAACAGCAGCGGCTCTTCCGACAGGTAAAAACGGATCATGTCCGGCACATACGGGTAAATCGACTTGTCGTCGGCCACCCCGGTGCCGATGGCGTTGGCCAGGGTGACGCGGCCGGAGCGGTACACGCTCATCAGGCCGGCGACACCCAGCGCGGAGTCGCGGCGGAAGGTCAGCGGGTCGAGAAAGTCGTCGTCGATGCGCCGATAGATCACGTCGACCCGGCGCGGGCCCTGGGTGGTGCGCATGAACAGGGTTTCGTCGTGGACGAACAAGTCGCTGCCCTCGACCAGTTCGACGCCCATCTGCTGCGCCAGGAAGGCGTGCTCGAAGTAGGCACTGTTGTAGGCACCGGGCGTGAGCACCACCACCGCCGGGTCGTCGACGCCGGCCGGCGCCACCTGGCGCAGGGTGTCGAGCAACAGGTCAGGGTAATGCTCCACCGGCGCCACGCTGTAGCGGCTGAACAGCTCCGGGAACAGGCGCATCATCATGCGCCGGTCTTCCAGCATGTAGGACACACCGGAGGGCACACGCAGGTTGTCTTCCAGCACGTAGTATTTGGCGTCACCGTCGGGCAATGCCGCGCGCACGATGTCGACCCCGGCAATGTGCGCGTAAATGCTGTTGCGCACGTCGATGCCCTGCATCTCCGGGCGATATTGCGCGTTGCAAAACACCTGCTCGGCGGGGATCAGCCCTTCCTTGACGATGCGTTGCCCGGAGTAGATGTCGTGCAGGAAGGCGTTCAGCGCGTTGACCCGCTGCACCAGCCCGGCTTCGAGGGCCTTCCATTCATTCGCCGGAATGATGCGCGGAATGATGTCGAACGGGATCAGGCGCTCGCGCCCGGCGTTTTCGCCGTACACGGCAAAGGTGATGCCGTAGCGGTGAAAGGCCGAATCGGCCTCGGCGCGCTTGGCGGCGATATGCGCGGGCGGGGTCTGCGCCAGCCATTCCTGGAAGCGCGAATAATGCGGTCGCACCGCCCCCGCGGGGGCGTTCATCTCATTGAAGATATTGTTCATGGGGCGTCTGCATGATTACCGCACTCTTACAAGCGATTCAAAGCAAACGCCGTGCCGGAAACGGCCAACCCCAATTGCGCCCACAGGGCAAAACAGCGCTGCGCGCCTATTAGAGCCCGAGCACGTCCTGCATGTCAAACAGACCGTTTTTCCTGGATGTCAGGAAGCGGCAGGCGCGCAGCGCGCCCTGCGCGTAAGTCATGCGCGAGGAAGCCTTGTGGGTGATCTCGATGCGCTCGCCCTGGCCCAGGAACATCACCGTGTGGTCGCCCACCCCGTCGCCGCCACGGACCACCGCATAGCCGATGGTCTCGTCCTTGCGCGCCCCGGTGACGCCTTCGCGGCCATACACCGCCACCGCGTCGTGATCGCGGCACATCGCCTTGGCCACCACCTCGCCCATGCGTAGCGCCGTGCCGGAAGGCGCATCGATCTTCATGCGGTGATGCGACTCGACGATCTCGACGTCGTAGCCCTCGCGCAGCACCGAGCCGGCGACTTCCAGCAGTTTCAGGGTGAGGTTGACGCCCACGCTCATATTCGGCGCGAAGACGATGCCGATGCTGCTGGAGGCAGCTTCGATCGCCTGCTTGCCCGCGGCCTCGAAGCCGGTGGTGCCGATGACCATTTTCACCCCGTGCTTGACGCACGCGGCCAGGTGTTCAAGCGTGCCCTCGGGCCGGGTGAAGTCGATGAAAAAGTCGGCGCCCTTGACGGCGGCCTCGATGTCGGCGCTGATCGCCGCCCCGTCGGTACGGCCCATGAACTCGGCGGCTTGGCGCCCGAGGGCGGGCGAACCGGCCAGGTCCAGCGCGGCTTTCAGGGTGCAATCAGTGCTGCCCAGCACGGCTTCGATCAGGGTCTTGCCCATGCGCCCGGAAGCGCCGGCGATGACGATGCGCATTTTTTCCATGCCGATTCCGCCTATTTGGAGTTTTCTTCGATGATCAGCCAGTCCATGCCGAAGCGCGCCAGGCGCAGGGTTTTGCGCCCGCTCTCCTTGAAGGTGTTGGACTGGTACTCCTGCTCGAACACCGCCACGGCGACATCGTCTGCCCCCAGGGTGACCTGCGGGTCCTTCACCCGGACCACGATGAAGCTCGGCTTGGTCAGGCGTTCGCGGCGCTGCGCTTCCCATTTGGCGCGCGTCAGATTGTTCGGCGGCAGGAAGTCGGGCGCGTAGGCGGCGAGGTAAGCCGTCACGTCCTTCGCCTGCCAGGCGGCGCGCCAGCGCTCGATCGCCCGCAGCACGCCGGTGGGGGTAAATGCCGCTGCGCTGGGCGCGGGCGAGGCCGTGGCAGGCGCGGCAGCCGGCACATCGGCCGCCGCTGGCGCCTGCACCGGAGCGGGTGCCACGCCTTCGGCCTTGGGGACCGCCTGCGCCACCGCGGCCGGTGCATCCATGGGTGAAGCGATCAAGGGCGGTGCGGACAGGCTGGCGGTGGCCGGTGTGGCTTGCGGCGGCGCAGCGGCAGGCGCCGGGGCGGGGGAAGCGGCCGGGCTCACGGCAGCGGCCGGCTGGGTATTCGCGGGCGGCGCCGGCTCGGCGGGCTCGGGGCGCGGCGGCGGGTTGGACACCGTCGGCCGCGGCGTCGGTATGTTGTCCGGCGAAGCGGCGCGATTAGCCGAGGCGGCGGCATCTTCCGTGCTGACACCCGGCAGCCAGCCGAACATGCGGCGCATCAGGCCAGGCTCTTTCTTGTCCGGCGCCGCTTGCGGCGTCGTTCCCAGCACCTGTGCATTCGCCGGCGGCTGCGCCATCGCTGCGGCTGTCGGCGACGCCACAGGCGCGGCGGCAGGCGCCTCGACCGCGGCGGCATTGCCCGCGGCAACGACAGCGGCGCCGCTGCTGGCGGGGCCGGCAACGCCTGCCACCGCCGGCTTGGGCGTGCTGCTCTTGCCGAACCAGCTGAAAAATCCCTTTTCCTCGGCCACCGGTTCCTGCGATTTGGGCGGCGGCACATCGCCCGCCCATTCGGCCAGCTTGTCGTCCGGGCCGAAAAATACCGTCAGGCTGTGCTTCTCAGGCGCATTCCAGCCCTTGGCGAAGCGGAAGACGTAGTCCCAGCGCGAGGCGTGGAATGCGTCCGTCAGCAATGGGGTGCCGAGGATGAAGCGCACCTGTTCGCGGGTCTGCCCCTTTTGCAGCTTGTCGACCATGTCCTGGGTGACGAAATTGCCCTGCTGGATGTCCATCCGGTAAGGCGTGATGATGTTCGGCACGTATTTGTTGATGGTGGACTCGGAAGAGCAGGCCGCCAGCACCAGCACAGCGGCCGGCAAGGCCCGCCGCAAGACCAGGGCGGACTTGAGGCGCATACGCAGAGCCGCGGCTCCGAGGCGAAAGACCGGCACAGAAACGAATAAGGACAAGGAATTCACCAGGATAGACGCCGCCCAGACGGCTCGGCAGAAAGGACGGCCGCAACGAATCACGCGCAAGGGCCGGTACACGGACAACAGCGCCACGCCCACCGCCGGAAAACCGGCATCGCGCGCCGCTGCGGATTGGCTTGAAGCCGTCAAACCCGTTATGATACTTGAAACCCCCACCCGGTTCCCTTCTTATGCCCCGCTCCCAATCCGCCTCCAAGCCTCTGCCGGGACACGCCGCCCCCGCCGACCACAATCAGGACGATTTGCGCAACATCGGCCTGAAGGCCACCGGCCCGCGCCTGCGCATCCTCGAACTGTTCCAGACCAGCGGTACCCGTCACCTGAGCGCCGAAGACGTGTATCGCCAGCTGCTGGCCGAAAACATCGAGGTCGGCCTCGCCACGGTATACCGGGTGCTGACCCAGTTCGAGCAGGCCGGCCTTTTGCAGCGCCATCATTTCGAATCCGGCAAGGCGGTGTTCGAGCTCAATGAAGGCTCGCACCACGACCACCTGGTGTGCCTGCAATGCGGCCGGGTGGAGGAATTCTACGACCCCGAAATCGAGCGCCGCCAGAGCAAGGTGGCGAAGGACCGCGGCTTTGCGCTGCATGACCACTCGCTGGCCTTGTACGCCGATTGCATCAAGACCGATTGCCCGCACCGCGCCAGCGCCAGCCTGCCGGGCGTCAAGCCCTGAGCATCGCGGCGGGCTGAAAAAAAAGGCCGCGGGGTTACCCTCGCGGCCCTTTTCTTTCCAGCGGCAACTCTTTTTGGCGGCAATCGCGCCAACGCTGCTTAGCCCTTCTCGAAGAAGAAGGCGCCGTTTTTCAGGTCCACCCGCACTGTGTCCTTGGGACCGAAGCTGCCGTCGAGCAGACGCTTGGACAGCGGGTTCTCGATCTGCTGCTGGATCGCCCGCTTCAGCGGCCGGGCGCCATAGACCGGGTCGAATCCGGCCTTGCCGATTTCCGCCAGGGCGGCTTCAGTCAGGTCGAGATGAATCTCCATCTTCGCCAGGCGCGCTTCCAGGCGCTTCAACTGGATCTTCGCGATCGACTGGATGTTCTTTTCATCCAGCGCGTGGAACACCACGATCTCGTCGACCCGGTTGATGAACTCCGGGCGGAAATGCGAGCGTACCTCGGCCATCACGGCGATTTTCATCACTTCCGGATCGTCGCCCGCCATGCTCTGGATCTTGTGCGAGCCGAGGTTGGAGGTCATGACGATGACGGTGTTCTTGAAGTCCACCGTGCGGCCCTGGCCATCGGTCATGCGGCCATCGTCGAGTACCTGCAACAGCACGTTGAAGACGTCCGGGTGCGCCTTTTCGACCTCGTCGAGCAGGATCACGCTATAAGGCTTGCGCCGCACCGCCTCGGTCAAATAGCCGCCTTCGTCGTAACCGACGTAGCCAGGGGGCGCGCCGATCAGGCGGGCCACCGAATGCTTTTCCATGAACTCGCTCATGTCGATGCGGATCAGGTGGTCCTCCGAGTCGAACATGAAACCGGCCAGCGCCTTGCACAGCTCGGTCTTGCCGACGCCGGTGGGCCCCAGGAACAGGAAGGAGCCGTAAGGCCGGTTTTCGTCCGACAAACCGGCGCGCGAGCGGCGGATCGCGTCCGACACCAGGCGCACGGCTTCGTCCTGGCCGACCACGCGTTCGTGCAGCTTGTCTTCGATGTGCAATAGTTTTTCGCGCTCGCCCTGCATCAGCTTGGACACCGGGATGCCGGTGGCACGTGCCACCACTTCGGCGATTTCTTCCGTGCCTACTTGCGTGCGCAACAGCTTGTTCTTCACCGGCTCGGCGTTCTCGGCGGCCTTGATCTGCGCTTCGAGCTGCGGCAGCTTGCCGTATTGCAACTCGGCCAGCTTGTCGAACTGGCCCTTGCGCTGCAGCTCGGCCATTTGCGCCCGCACACGGTCGATTTCTTCCTTCACGTGCTGCGAACCCTGCACCTGCGCCTTCTCGGACTTCCACACTTCTTCCAGGTCGCGGTACTCGAGCGATTGCCGGGCGATCTCTTCGTCGATCAGGCCGAGACGGCGCTGCGAGGCCTCGTCCTTTTCCTTTTTCACCGCCTCGCGCTCGATCTTCAGCTGGATGATGCGCCGGTCGAGCTTGTCCATCACCTCCGGCTTGGAGTCGATTTCCAGCTTGATGCGCGCCGCCGCCTCGTCGATCAGGTCGATCGCCTTGTCCGGCAGGAAACGATCCGTAATGTAGCGGTGCGACAACTCCGCCGCGGCGATGATCGCCGGGTCGGTGATGGTGACGCCGTGGTGCAGCTCGTACTTTTCCTTCAGGCCTCTCAGGATGGCGATGGTCGATTCCACGCTGGGTTCATTGACCAGCACTTTCTGGAAGCGGCGCTCCAGCGCGGCGTCCTTCTCCACGTACTTTCGGTATTCGTCCAGCGTGGTGGCGCCGACGCAATGCAGTTCGCCGCGGGCCAGTGCGGGCTTCAACATGTTGCCGGCGTCGATCGCGCCTTCGGCCTTGCCGGCGCCGACCATGGTGTGCAGCTCGTCGATGAAGACGATGGTCTGGCCTTCGTCTTTGGCCAGGTCGTTGAGCACGGACTTCAGGCGCTCCTCGAATTCGCCGCGATACTTGGCGCCCGCCAGCAGCGAAGCCATGTCGAGCGAGAGCACGCGCTTGTTCTTCAGCGACTCCGGCACTTCGCCGTTGACGATGCGCTGCGCCAGGCCTTCGACTATCGCCGTCTTGCCCACGCCCGGTTCGCCGATCAGCACCGGGTTGTTCTTGGTACGGCGCTGCAATACCTGGATGGTGCGGCGGATTTCGTCGTCGCGGCCGATGACGGGATCGAGCTTGCCCTTGCGCGCGCGCTCGGTGACGTCCACGGTATATTTTTTCAGCGACTCGCGCTGGTCTTCGGCTTCCTGGCTGTCGACGGTATTGCCGCCGCGTACCGCCTCGATGGCGGCCAGCAGGTCCTTGGTGGTGACGCCGGATTCCTTCAGGGCGCGGCCGGTCTCGCCCTTGTCTTCGGCGGCGGCGAGCAGGAAGATTTCCGAGGCGATGTATTCGTCGCCGCGCTTTTGCGCCAGCTTGTCGGTGACGTTGAGCAAGTTGGAAAGCGAACGCGAAATCTGCACGTCGCCGCCGTGGCCTTCGACTTTCGCCAGGCGCTCGATGGAGCGCGTCAGCTCCTGCTTCAGTTTGGGCACCTGGGCGCCGGCGCGACCCAGCAGGGAAGCGGTCGAGCCGCCTTCCTGGTTGAGCAGGGCCAGCAGCACATGCTGGGGTTCGATGAATTGCTGGTCAGCGCCGTTGGCGATGCTTTGGGCGTCGGCCAGGGCTTGCTGGAACTTGGTGGTGAGTTTGTCCATGCGCATGATGCGTCATGCTCCAAAAGATAAATGCTTGACACCGAAATGAGGCTTTTTCGCCTGTTTTCAAGCGAAAACCAGCAATTTACGCCCTCACATCCAAAAACGCCCGACGCCCGCCCTGCCCTGTCCTGCTTCCCGCGCTCGCCCCCGATGTGGTAAATCTAAGGCTTGGCCTTTCGACTATTCGACGACTAAAAGCATGAACGAGACAAAGCCCGCGGCAGCGCCGCTCGCCGGCATCCGCGTCCTGGAACTGGGACAGGTGTTCGCCGGCCCCTTCGCCGGCGCCATCTTCGCCGACCTCGGCGCCGAAGTGCTGAAAATCGAGCGCCCCGAGGGCGGCGACGACGCCCGCGCCATGGGCCCGGCGTTCCGCCATGGCGATTCGCTCAATTTTCACCTGTTCAACCGCGGCAAGAAATCGGTCGCCCTGGACCTGAAAAGCCCGGCCGGGCTGGAGGCTCTCAATACCCTGGCGGCGCAGACCGACATCCTGGTGCACAACCTGCGCCCCGGCGTACCGGCGGCGCTGGGCATCTCCGGCCCGCAGATGTGCGAACGCCATCCGCGTCTGGTCTACTGCGAAATCTCCGCCTTCGGCCCGGTGGGTCCGCTGGCCGACCGGCCCGGCTACGAGCCGCTGATCCAGGCCTATAGCGGCCTGTCGGCGGTCAACGGCGGGCCGGAGGACCCGCCGATGCGCATGGGCGCCTCGCTGTGCGACCAGGGCGCCGGCATGTGGGCGGTGATCGGCGCCCTGGCGCTGCTGCAGCGGCGCCAGAGTACCGGGCGCGGCGGCGTGGTGGCGGGTTCGCTGCTGGAAACCGCCCTCGTATGGAACGGCCAGAAAATGGACCCCTACCTCAACTCCGGCCAGTTGCCGCAGCGTCATCGCTCGGGCCATCCTGGTTTCGTGCCCTATGAGGCGTTTGATGCCGCCGACGGCCCCTTCCTGATCTGCTGCGGCAACGACCGCTTGTTCGCCAAGCTGGCGGCGGTACTGGACCGGCCCGAATGGCTCACCGACCCGCGCTTTGCCACCAACCGCGCGCGCCTGGCCAATAAGCAGGCCCTGTTCGAGGTGCTGTGCCCACTGCTGAAGATGCGCAAGCGCGACGAGTGGCTCGCCCCGTTCGAGGCCGTCGGCATCCCCTGCTCGCCGATCAACAGCGTGCCGGAAACCCTGGCGCAGCCGCAGGTGGCCGCGCTCGGGCTGCACCAGGCGATTCCCGGCGAGGACTTCACCCTCACCGGCCTGCCGCTGTGGTTTGACGGCCATCGCCCCGAGCTCACCAGCGGCGGCCCGCGCCTGGGCGGGGGCAACGCCGAATTCGGTATCCCCGCGCCCGCCGCCCCCGCCAAAGCCACCTGAACGCCATCCAAACCCGCCACCGATCACCGACCCCGGCCCCAAGGCCGGGGCAACAACAAACCGAGGAGACTTCATGCATCGCCTGCCCCCATCCCGCTTCACCCTGCCCGCCTTGGCCGCCGGCCTGGCGCTCACCTCCCTGCTGACCGGCACCGAGGCCGCCGCCCAGGACTACCCGAACAAGCAGATCACCATCGTCGTGCCCTTTGCCGCCGGCAGCGCCACCGACCAGCAGGCGCGCGCCTATGCCACCGCCATCACCGCCGAATTCAAGGTGCCGGTGGTGATCGACGACAAGCCCGGCGCTTCCGGCATGATCGCCGCCCAGGCGGTGGCCAAGGCGGCCCCGGACGGCTACATCATGCTGTTCACCACCAACACCACCCACGCCGCCAACGAGCACCTGTACAAGAAGCTGCCCTACGACCCGGTCAAGGATTTCTCCCCAGTCGCCCTGCTCTCCAAGGGCTACCAGGTGATGGTGGTGCTGCCGGCCGCGCCCTATCATACGGTGGGCGAATTCATCGCCGCGGCGAAGGCGCAAAAGGGCAAGCTCTCCTTCGGCAGCGGCTCTTCCTCCTCCCGCGTCGCGGGCGAATCGTTCAAGCAGATGACCGGGGTCGACCTGCTGCACGTACCCTACAAGAGCAACACCCTGGCGCTGACCGACCTGCTGGGCGGCCAGATCACCGTGATGTGGACCGACATGACCACCGGGGTGCAGCAGATCAGCGCCGGCAAGCTGCGCGCGCTGGGCGTGACCAGCCCGAAGCGCAGCCCGCAGTTGCCGAACATCCCGACCATCGACGAGTCCGGCGTCAAGGGCTACGAGAGCTCCTATTGGAACGCCGCCTACATGCCGGCGGGGGTACCCCCGGCCATCGTCAAGCGCATGAGCGACCTGCTGATCAAGGCCACCACCAGCGCCCCGGCGGTCACCTCGCTGGCCGCCTCCACCGGCACGGATCCCGCCACCATGGGCCCGGAGGGCCTGGCGAAATTCCAGGCGCAGGAATCGGCCAAGTGGGGGCGGATCATCAAGGCTGCCGGGATCGAGCCGGAATAGCCAATGTCTGGACTACCGAAATGGCCGCGGTGCCGTTTGACTTGATTGGAACTTGCGCCTAGCATCTGCCCATTCCATGAATATCCACCAACTACAAGTCGCTTTCGACGCCGCCGAAGACCGCGTGCTGCTGCGGGTTTCGACCACGGCCGGGGAGGAGTTCCGCATCTACCTGACGCGGCGCTTCGTCAAGCTGCTCTGGCCCTATATGCAGCGCAGCCTGGAAAGCGCGGTGGCGGTGAAGGCGCCGGCGCCCGAAGCACGCCGCGACGTGCTGGCCTTCGAACACGACAAGGCGATCCGCGAGTCCGACTTTTCCCGCCCCTTCGCCGAAGCCTCGGGCGCCGCGCCGCGCAGCTTCCCGCTGGGCGACAAACCCTTTGTCGCCACCCAGGGGCAGATGCGCATCGACGCGCCGGGCGCCTACAAGCTGATCCTCAACCCGGCCGCAGGCCGCGGCCTGGAAATCGGCCTGGACGACCGCCTGATGCATTCCTTTTGCCGCCTGCTCGACACCGCCGTGCGCGGCGCCGAGTGGGATCTGGGCCTGCTCGATCAGCCGCAATCCCCGGCTGAAGAAGCCGCGCCGGCCCGGCACTTGCTGAACTGATGCCCATTACTTCATGACCATCGCGACCCGCCTGATCAAGCATGTTTGAACTGGTCGAACGCATCGGCAAGTACGAGATCGTGAGCGAGCTCGGGCGGGGGGCGACTTCGCAGGTCTACCTCGGCTACGACCCCTTCGCCCAGCGCAAGGTGGCGATCAAGGTATTCCAGTTCGGCAATGAAGCGCCCGACAGCGACGCCAGCAACATGCAGAAAAAGGGCTTTCTCGCCGAAGCCGCGCTGGTCGGCAAGCTGACCCACCCGCACATCGTCGAGATCTACGACGCCGCCACCGAGGACAACACCAGCTACGTGGTGATGGAGTACGTTTCCGGCGGCGCACTCGACCAGCATGCCGACGTCGCCACCCTGCTGCCGATCGGCAAGGTGGTGGAAATCATTTTCAAATGCGTGCGCGCGCTCGACATGGCGATGCGCGAAGGCATCATCCACCGCGACATCAAGCCCGGCAACATCCTGCTCTCCGCCGATGGCGACATCAAGCTGACCGACTTCGGCGCGGCGATCCGGGTGGCAAACAGTGCCGACACCACCCGCGACATGAGCGAGACCGTGGAGGGCATCGTCGGCTCGCCCGGCTATATGTCGCCGGAGCAGGTGCGCAATGAAATCCTGACCCACCAGAGCGACATCTTCTCGCTCGGGGTGGTGATGTACCGCCTGCTCACCGGGCGCTTGCCGCTGACGGCGACCAACCAGATGAGCATGGCCTACGCCATCCTCAACACCGAGCCGCCGCCGCCTTCCACGCTGCGCTCCGGCCTGGCCGAGGTGCTCGACCACATCACCATGAAGGCGATGGCGAAAGACCGCGCCGCCCGCTACCAGAACTGGATCGAGTTCGGCCGCGACCTGACCCAGGCATTCGCCACGCTGCGCGCCGAAGGCGAAGCCGCCTCCGACTCGCAGCAGTTCGAAGCCCTGCGCGCCCTGCCGTTCTTCTCCGACTTCGACGACGTCGAACTGTGGGAGGTGATCCGCATCGCCTCCTGGAGCGAATTCAAGGCCGGCGATGTGGTGATCCGTGAAGGTGACGACGGCGATGCGCTGTTCATCCTGGTGGCGGGCGAAGTCGACGTAAGCCTGCGCCACCAGCGCGTCTCGACCATCAAGCGCGGCGGCATTTTCGGCGAAATCCTCTACTTCGCCGACCAGACCGCCAAGCGCTCCACCACCATCACCGCGCGCAACGAATGCGACGTCATCGAGATCAAGGCCGCGGCCATCCGCGTCGCCTCCGACGGCGTGCAGGCGGAGTTCAACAAGGCCAGCATGCGCGTGCTGATCGAGCGCCTGACGCAGATGAACGCACGCCTGGCGATGATGAAAGCCGCTGAAGACTGAGCCAACGCTCAAAAGCGAACGGCTAGCGGCGCATCGCGTGTTGCCATTGCTGCGCGAAGAATCTCCCTTATTTGCCGCCTTTGGTCGCGTCGTTGGACGCGGCAGCGGTCCACTTGGCGGCCGCGTGATCGTCGCTGGCGCGCGCTTCCACCCAGCGCTCGCCTTGCGGCGTCGCCTCTTTTTTCCAGAACGGTGCCTGGGTTTTCAGGTAGTCCATGATGAACTCGCAGGCGGCGAAGGCTTCGCCGCGATGCGCGCCGAGCGTCACCACCAGCACGATCTGGTCCTGCGGATGCAAGGTGCCGATGCGGTGGATCACCAGGGCATCGAAAATGTCCCAGCGGCCGCGCGCCTGGGTGACGATGTCCTCCAGCGCATTTTCGGTCATGCCGGGGTAGTGTTCCAGGGTCAGTGAAGAGACGCCCGAACCGTCGTTGATGTCGCGCACGGTGCCGATGAAGGTGGCGATGCCGCCGATCTGCGCGGCGCGCCCCCCTTGGGCGGCGCGCAGTTGCGCCACCTCGCGGGTCAGGTCGAAATCCTCCAGTTGCACGCGCACCGGCATCATCAGCCTCCGGTCACGGGAGGAAAGAAAGCCACTTCGTCGCCATCCTTTACCGGCGCATGCGCCGGCACCATCAACTGGATCACCGCCATGCGCACGTTGCGCGTGGGCGCCAGTTGCTCGGCCCATTTGCCGCCGCGCGCAGCCAGAAGCGTGCGCAAATCGCCCACGGTCGTGATGCCCGCGGGCAGCTCCATGCTTTCGCTGGAAGTGCCCAGAGCCTCGCGCAGGCCGGCAAAGTAAAGCACCTTGATGGCCATTATGCGAGCAGCTCCGAAAAAGGCAGGAAGCGCACCAGGTCGCCGCGCTTGATGATGTGGTTCGACGGCGTATCGATCAGGCCGTCGCCCCATACCGTGGATGTGAGGACGCCCGAGCTTTGGTTCGGGAAAATATCCAGGCCGCCTTCGGCGTTCATGCGCGCGCGCATGAACTCGCGGCGCCGGTCCGGTTTCGGCCAGTCGAAGTCGGCACGCATTTGTAGTCCTTTGGGCGCGACCTCGGCCACGCCCTGGCACTTGAGGATGAAGGGACGCACGAACAGGAGGAAGGTGACGAAGCTGGATACCGGGTTGCCGGGCAGGCCGATGAAATTGGCCATCGAAGACGCATTTTCAACCCCGGGGCGGCGCACCTTGCCATAGGCCAAGGGCTTGCCGGGTTTCATCGAGATTTGCCACAGCTTGATCTCGCCCTCGAGCTCCACCGCCGGGCGCACATGGTCTTCCTCGCCCACCGAAACGCCACCGGTGGTGATGATCAGGTCGTGCTCGCGCGCCGCTTCGCGCAGCACGCGGCGCGTCTCGTCCAGCGTGTCGCGCACGATGCCGAAATCGGTGCAGGCGCAACCCAGTCCTTCGATCAGGCCGCGCAGCATGAAGCGGTTGGAGTTGTAGATGGCGCCGGGCTTGAGCGGCTCGCCGGGCATCGCCAGCTCGTCCCCGGTGAAAAACACCGCCACCTTCAGGCGCCGCGCCACCGTCAGTTCAGCCAGGCCGACCGACGCGGCCAGGCCGCAGGCCTGCGGGCTCAGGCGGGCGCCGGGGGACAGCACTTCGGCGCCGGCCTTGATGTCTTCGCCGGCGTAGCGCACCCATTGCCCGGCGGTCACGGCTTCGTTGATGGTGACGCGCATTTCGTCACCGTCGCCCTCGGCCTTGGTGCTTTCCTGCATTACCACCGCGTCGGCACCCTGCGGAATCAGGGCCCCGGTAAAGATGCGCGCGGCGGTGCCGGCTGCCAGCGGCTGCCCGACCGTGCCGGCGGGAATGCGCTGCGCCACCTTGAGCACCGCGCCGGGTGCGGCGGCATCCGCACTGCGCAGGGCATAGCCGTCCATCGAGGTATTGTCGGCCGGCGGCACGTTGAGGGTGGAGCGCACCGCCCGCGCCAGCACACGGCCGTGGCCCTCGAAGGTGGAGACGGTCTCGGTCTCACCTACCGGGCTGGCGGCGGCCAGCAGGGCCTCCAGCGCCTCATCCATCGAAAGCATCGCGGGTTTGTTCATCGTTGCACCAAGCCTAGATACGCCATTATAAATTCGG
>DATAZV010000079.1:0-8227 GCA_036271855.1 Burkholderiales bacterium | reverse complement strand
TAGATCCAGCGCGGCTTGTTGATGGGCCCGAGCACCAGTTCCGAGTGCTCGGAGTCGAACTCGGCGTCGCGGGACATGCCGTACACCTCCGAGGTGGACGGGAACACCAGGTGCTTGCCGTAGCGCACGGCCGACCGCACGATGGGGAGGTTGGCCTCGAAGTCCAGCTCGAACACGCGCAGCGGCTCCTTGACGTAGGTGGCCGGGGTGGCGATGGCGACTAACGGCAGCACCGTGTCGCACTTCTTTACGTGGTACTCGATCCACTCGCGGTTGATCGTGATGTCGCCTTCGAAAAAGTGGAAGCGCGGCTCGGGCAGCAGGTCGCTGATGCGCTCCGAGGCCATGTCCATGCCGTACACCTCCCAATCGGTCTCGGCGATGATGCGCTTGGAGAGGTGGTGGCCGATAAAGCCGTTGACGCCCAGGATAAGGATTTTTTTCATGGAGATTCGCGGCCGGCCGCTGGTGCACCGGCGCTGCAATGATGTTGCTGTTTAAGCAGAATCGCGATTTTACGCGAGTTGGACCACCGGGCCGCCGAAGGCGGCGGCAAAGCCGGCGGGCGAGGCCGGTTGGCCGCCGGCTTCCAGTTCGGTGACATGCAGCCAATTGCCGTCGGCGCAGAGCAGTGCCACCCGCTGGTCCGGCGCCGCCTGGCCGGTCAGGCCCAGGCGCACGCCGTGCCCGGACAGCACCGGCGCCGGGCCGATGCCCAGCACCGTGCGCCAGAGCACAATGCGCCGCCCCTGCACGTCCGCAAAGGCGCCGGGGTAGGGGTGCGTCAGGGCGCGGACGAAATTGTGGATCGCCAGCGCGCCCTGGCTGAAATCGATGCGCCCGTCTTCCGGCTTGCGCCCGCCGAAATAGGCGCCCAGGCTCAGGTCCTGGCCTACATGCGGCGCGCGCCCGACCAGCAGCGCCGGCAGCACCCGGTGCAGGGCCATTTCCGCCGCCACCGTGACCTTGTCGAACACGTCGCGGGCGGTATCGTCGAGCAGGATAGGCACCGCCTGCTGCGAAACGATGGCGCCGTTGTCCGGCTTTTCGTTCATCGCGTGCAGGGTGGCGCCGGTTTCGGTCTCGCCCTTGATGATGGCCCAGTTCACCGGCACCCGGCCGCGGTATTTCGGCAGCAGCGAGCCGTGCATGTTGTAGGCGCCGCGCTTCGGTGTGTCCAGCAGCGGCTTTTTCAGCATGTTGCGGTAGTAGAAGGAGAACAGGAAATCGGGCTGCAGCGCCTTCACCTGCTTCAACACCTCGTCCGTATTCGGATCATCCGGCGTGATTACCGGAATGCCATGGCGCGCCGCCAGTTCGGCCACGCTGCCGAACCAGATGTTCTCGTCCGGGTTGTCGCGGTGCGTCACCACCAGGCCGACGCGCACGCGGTAGTGCAGCAGCACGGCCAGGCAGCGTACGCCGACGTTGTGATAGGCGAACACCACCGCGCCGGGCGCGGCCTGGCTCACCGCACGTCCCCGTCGGTGACTTCGCTTTGCAGCACCGCCTGCACCAGGTAGCGCGGCCGCGCCCGCACCTGCTGGTAGATGCGGCCGACATATTCACCCAGCAGGCCGATACCGAACAGCGTCATGCCGATCAGGAAAAACGCGATGCCGAACAGGGTAAACACGCCTTCGGCTTCCGAGCCGATGAACAGGCGGCGGATCGCCAGGTAGGCGGTGAACAGGAAGGAGAGGGTGGCGATGCCGATGCCGGCGGCGGAAAACCACTGCAGCGGCACGATCGAAAAGCCGGTCATCAGATCGAAGTTCAGGCGGATCAGCGAGTACAGCGAATACTTCGATTCGCCCGCCGCCCGCTCCTCGTGCGCCACCTCGATTTCCACCGGCCGGCGCGCGAAGGTGTAGCCCAGCGCCGGCACGAAGGTGTAGACCTCGTGGCAACTGTTGATGGCGTCGACGATGTTGCGGCCGTAGGCGCGCAGCATGCAGCCCTGGTCGGTCATCTTGATGCGGGTGATTTTCTCGCGCAGGGCGTTCATCGCCTTCGAGGCGTAGCGGCGAAAGGCGCTGTCCTGGCGCTGCAGGCGGATGGTGCCGACGTAGTCGTAGCCCTCGCGCGCCTTGGCGACCAGCTTGCTGATTTCTTCCGGCGGGTTCTGCAAATCCGCGTCGAGCGTCACCATGATCTCGCCGCGCGCGCGCTCGAAGCCAGCGAGGATCGCCATGTGCTGGCCGAAATTGCCGTTGAACAGCACCACGCGGGTCACGTCCGGCCGCGCCTGGAACTGCTCGCGCAAAATTGCCGCCGAGCGGTCGCGCGAACCGTCGTTGACGAAAATGATCTCGTAGGTTTCGCCCAGCGCATCGAGTGCCGGGTAGAGCCGGGCAAACAATTGCGCCAGCCCGGCCTCTTCGTTGTAGACCGGGATGATGATGGAAACGGCGGGTGTCATGGAAACTGTACCTTCGCTCATGCCGCCCTCATTTGACTTGCCTCGCGTCGCGCTGCGCGCGCACGCAATCGGCCAGCGCCTCGCACACGCGCTCCACGTCATTGTTCACCATCGCCGGAAACAGCGGCAGGGTGAGGATGCCGGCACCGACGCGCTCGGCCTGCGGATACATGCCCTCGTGCCAGCCCAGCGCGCGGTACAGCTTGAACAGGTGGATGACGGGATAGTGCACGCCGCTGCCGATGCCTTTCTCTTTCAATGCCGCCATCAACTCGGCGCGACTAACGTCGCGCGGCAGCACGATCTGGAACATGTGCCAGTTGCAGTTTTCGAAATCCATCACCGGCAGGTCGCAGCCCAGCTCCATGTCGAAACTGTCGAAGTAATGCTCGACCAGGGCGCGGCGCCGGGCGGTGAATTCGCCCAGGTGCTTGAGTTGGCCCAGGCCGACGCGCGCTGCCACGTCCGTCAGATTGAACTTGCCGCCCAGCACGTCGACTTCCATGCCGTCGAAGCCGATGCGCTCCACCCCTTGCAGGCGGTAACGCTCGCAGAGTTTGACGTCGATGTCGGACGGCAGCACCAGCGCGCCGCCTTCGATCGAGGTGATGTTCTTGTTGGCGTGAAAGCTGAAGGAAACAAAGTCGCCGAAACTGCCGATGGCCCGCCCGCGCCAGGAGGCGCCGAAGGATTGCGCCGCGTCCTCGATCACCCTCAAGTTATGCTTTTGCGCGATCGCATACAGGCGGTCACGGTCCACCGGCAGGCCGGCGAGATCCACCGGAATGATGGCGCGCGTCGCCGGCGTGATCGCCGCCTCGATGCGGTTGAGATCGATGTTGCGCGTCGCCGGGTCGATGTCGACGAACACCGGCTTCGCACCCACCTCCAGCACCACATTGGCAGTGGCTACCCAGGAAAGCGGCGTGGTGATCACCTCATGCCCCGGACCGACGCCGGCCAGGCGCAAGGCGATTTCCATCGTCGCCGTGCCGCTGTTGAACGAGCGCACGGTGCGCCCGCCGAACAGCTTGGACAACTCCGCCTCGAAGGCCTGGTTCTGCGGCCCGGTGGTGATCCAGCCGCTGCGCAGCACCGCGGCGACGCCGGCGATGGTCTCCTCGTCGATCGAGGGACGGGTGAAAGGGAGAAATGGGTGTGTCACGAACGTGCCACCAGAAAAACGCCAACAATGATGAAGCCGATCCCCAGCACTTTTTGCATGGTGATCGATTCGCCGAACAGCCAGTAGGCCAATGCCGCGTTTACCACATACCCCAGCGAGAGCATCGGGTAGGCCACGCTCACCGGCACCCGCGACAGCCCGGCGATCCACACCGCCACGCTGATCACATAGCAGCACAGGCCGCCGAAAATATGCGGCTCGGTGAACAGACGGATGCCGATCGGCAGCACGTTGGCAAACGAATATTCGAATTGCCCCACCGCGTTGGTGCCGGCCTTCAACAACAGCTGCGCCACCGCATTGAGCAGCACGCCGGTAAGCAGGAAGGCGAAGGTGACCAGGGTCATGGGTGAGTATTTATTTTTGGCAGCGCAAGAATGACGGGGAATTCTGGCAAACAACGGGCACGCTAGGGGCGGCGCACCACGACCCGGCGCGTATCCCGGGCGATTATTTCATATGGCAGGTGATGCTGGTCGAAATACTGCAGGCTGTTCGGGTTCATGATCGCCAGCGACCCCTGGGCGTCCGGCAGCATCCAGCGCCGGCTGAACTCGATGTAGTCGGGTATCCCTTTGGCCGGTTCCTGCGTCAGGCCGAAGTCCATTTCGTCGCGAAACTCCACCAGCGTCAGGGTGCGCTTGATGTAAAACGGCAGGGTCTGCTCGTACATGCCCAGGCTGTAAAAGGGGATGCCGGGCTTGAGGTAGGGCTGAATCTGCGGCACCAGATAATAGGACGAACTGGCCGGCGCCAGGCTCTCATGCCCGGTCAGGCCGATCTGGTTGGCCAACAGGCCCGCCGCGCCCAGCGCCGTGATCGCCGCGGCAGTCCGCCCCTGCCCGCCCCACCACGCAGCCAGGCCCGCTCCCGCAAGCGCCACCAGGCCGGCCACCAGCAGCCAGGGCACATAGGCCTGGTACAGCGCCACCGGCACCTCGTCACTCGCAAACTTCACCGCGCTGGGCGAAAACCCCGCCAGCGCCGCGCCCAGCAAGGCCACCGGCGCGATGCTCCAGAACAGCACCCGCGGCGACAGGCGCGTCGCCCGCTCGCCGATCAGCAGCGCCAGCGCCGGGAAAATCGGCAATATATAGGAGGGCAGCTTGGACTCGGAAATCGAGAAAAACACAAACACCAGCACGCACCACACCAGCAGAAAGCGCCGTGCCTGAAAGCCCTCGACCGGCTCGCGGCGCCAGGCGGTGGCCAGCGCGCTGAACATCAACAACGTCCAGGGCAGCATGCCCGCCAGCAGGATGGGAATGAAGTAGTACCAGACCCCGGTGCGGTGGTGCTCGGTCTTGAAAAACCGGTCCCAGTGCTCGTGGATGAAAAAGAAGTGGGCGAAGTCCGGGTTGACCATCGACACCCAGATGAACCAGGGCGCCGTGATCAGCAGCAGCAGCGCCAGCCCCTTGCCGATCTGCAGCTTTTTCCAGGCCGCGAAATCGCCGCACACCAGGCTGTAGACCACGAAGGCGCCGCCGGGCAGCACCGCGCCGATCAGCCCCTTGGAGAGGATCGCCAGGCCGAGACTCGCCCAGCCCGCCAGCATCCAGTTGCGCGAAATATCCGGCTGCCGTTCGCGCTGCGCCAGGGCCAGGCACAGCACCCCGGCATTGAGGAAAAAGGTCACCCCCATGTCCAGGGTCAGCAGGTGGCCGATGCCGATATACAGCGTGCAGGAAGCGCAAATCAGCCCGGCATACGCCCCCGCCTGGCGCCCCCACAGCCGCATGCCGGCAAAGGCGGTGAACAGGATGCCCAGAAAGCCGGTCAGGGCGGTCCACAGGCGCGCGGCCCAGTGGGTTTCGCCGAAGGCCTCGTAGGCAGCGGCGGTGGCCCAGTATTGCAGGGCGGGTTTTTCGAAATACTTCAGGTCGTTCAGGCGCGGCGTCAGCCAGTCGCCGCTGGCCACCATTTCACGCGGAATCTCGGCATAGCGGCCCTCGTCCGGGCGCACCAGTTTTCGATAGTCCAGGTTGGCAAACCACACCAGCGCCCCGAGCAGCACCAGCAGCCACAGCGCGCGCCGCGAAAAAACCGGGTCGCGGTTCATCCGGCGGCCGACGCCAGCAAGGCGGCGGCGACCGCGCGGCCTTCGCCCATCAGGATGTTGTAGGTACGGCAGGCGGCGGCGGTGCTCATGGCTTCCAGGCCGATGCGCCGCTCCATCAGGGTGCGCGTCAGTTTGGGGTGGGGAAAGCGCAATTGTTCACCGGTGCCCAGGAGGACGATTTCAACCTTGAGTTGTGCCAGCTGGTCGAAATCCTCCGCCTGCAGGTCCTCGAAGGAGCGCGGGCGCCAGTTTTCGATCAATTGCTGCGGCATCACCACCAGCGAGCCGGCGTGGCGGGTCTGGTTCACCTGCACATAGCCGGGGCCGTAGGCGGTGATGGCGTTGATGTTCGCCGGTTGTTCGAGGTGGAGTTTCAAATTCGGGAGCTAATGCGGGAAAAGCCGGTCTGAACGGGGGAAGGGCGCCGGCGACGGCAGTCTTGAATGCCGCGAAATCGCGCCAACAACCAAAGATGGTTGATTTTGTTGCACCACCCTTGTGCGGCATTGCGACAAAGCGCCCTAAAGTATAGAATTGTAACCCTTTCAGCCTCGCCTGGAAAAGTGGAAATTCGCTGCAAATTCTTGGGCTTAGCGCATTACGCCCAAGCCGAATCGGCAGCCGGAGGCCACTCGACGGGTAAAAGGAATCGTCATGTCGAACCGTGAGTTCTCGCGCATCAGCCGCCTGCCGCCCTATGTCTTCAACATCACTGCCGAGTTGAAGATGGCCGCCCGCCGCCGCGGCGAGGACATCATCGACCTGTCGATGGGCAATCCGGACGGCGCCACCCCGCAGCACATCGTCGACAAGCTGGTCGAGGCCACTTTGCGCCCGGACACCCATGGCTACTCCGTTTCCAAGGGTATTCCGCGCCTGCGCAAGGCCATCACCAATTGGTACAAGACCAAGTACGACGTCGATCTGGACCCGGACAGCGAAGCCATCGTCACCATCGGCTCCAAAGAGGGCCTGGCCCACCTGATGCTCGCCACCCTGGATCGCGGCGACACCGTGCTGGTGCCCAACCCCAGCTACCCGATCCACATCTACGGCGCGGTGATCGCCGGCGCCGACATCCGCTCGGTGCGCATGACCCCGGACGTGGACTTTTTTACCGAGCTTGAGCGCGCCATCCGCGAAAGCTTTCCCAAGCCGAAGATGATGATCCTCGGCTTCCCGTCGAACCCGACGGCGCAATGCGTCGAGCTGGACTTTTTCGTCCGCGTCATCGCCCTGGCCAAGGAACACAACATCCTGGTGGTGCACGACCTGGCCTATGCCGACATCTGCTTCGACGGCTACCGCGCCCCGTCCATCATGGAAGTGCCGGGCGCAAGGGATGTGGCGGTGGAATTCTTCACCATGTCCAAGAGCTACAACATGGCGGGCTGGCGCATCGGTTTCATGGTCGGCAACAAGGAGCTGGTGAACGCCCTGGCGCGGATCAAGAGCTATCACGACTACGGTTCGTTCACCCCGATCCAGGTCGCCTGCATCACCGCGCTGGAAGGCCCGCAGGACGTGGTGAAGGAAATCTGCCTGCAATACCAGAACCGCCGCGACGTCATGGTCAAAGGCCTGCACGAAATCGGCTGGATGGTCGACAAGCCCAAGGCTTCGATGTACATCTGGGCGAAGATTCCGCCCGAGTACGCGCAAATGAAGTCGCTGGAATTCGCCAAAAAGCTGCTGGCCGACGCCAAGATCGCGGTCTCCCCCGGCATCGGTTTCGGCGACTACGGCGACGACTACGTGCGCATCGCCCTGATCGAAAACGAGCAGCGCTCGCGCCAGGCCCTGCGCGGCATCAAGGAAATGTTCCGCAAGGACGGCCTGCTGGCCAAGGCCGCCTAACACGGATGTAGTTATCTGCCTGGGGTTTCGCGCTTTTTTCCCGCGCAAACCTCAGGTTTTATCAGGGAGCGGCCCGCGTGGCACGGCAAAAACCTATGGTTTTCTCAGGTTTTGCCGGCTGACGCTTCCGCCACGCAGCAAAAAAACGGCATAACAAGATGAGCACCATGAAACCCATTCAAGTCGGCCTGCTGGGCATCGGCACCGTCGGTTCCGGCACCTTCGCCGTGCTTTCGCGCAACGGCGCCGAGATCACCCGCCGCGCCGGACGCGAAATCCAGATCGCCATGGTGGCCGACCTCGACACCAAGCGCGCCGAAGGCATCGTCAAGGGCCGCGCCAAAGTCACGGCCAACGCCGACGACATCATCAACAATCCCGACATCGACATCGTGGTGGAGTTGATCGGCGGCTACGGCATCGCCAAGACCCTGGTCCTGAAGGCGATCGCCGCCGGCAAGCACGTGGTCACCGCCAACAAGGCGCTGCTGGCGACCCACGGCAATGAGATTTTCGCCGCCGCCAGCAAGGCCGGCGTGATGGTGGCCTTCGAGGCCGCGGTGGCCGGCGGCATTCCCATCATCAAGGCGCTGCGCGAGGGCTTGACGGCCAACCGCATCGAATGGATCGCCGGCATCATCAACGGCACCTCCAATTTCATCCTTTCCGAAATGCGCGACAAGGGCCTGGCCTTTGCCGA
>DATAZV010000078.1:0-2258 GCA_036271855.1 Burkholderiales bacterium | reverse complement strand
AACAGGGTGATCAGGTCGCTGAAGTAGCGCCGCCAGCGGTCCACCTTGGGCGGCAGCACCGCGCCCAGCGCCTGGATGCCGACGTGGCCGCGCCGCGACTGGACCCAGGCGGCGGCCATGAAGGTGGCGCCGACCAGGAGGAAAATCGATAGCTCGTCTTGCCAGTCGCTGGCCATGTGAAAAATGTAGCGCGCGGTGGCGGCCCAGGTGAGCACGCAGCCGGCGACACCGATGGCAATCGCGCTGGCCACCGCCGCGATGGCATTGACCCAGCCCAGCAGCAGCGCGGCGGCCCCAATGGGGCCGCCGCGTCGCACCGGTTTGACGGGGGCTTCGAGCGCTGCGCTCACGCAACAGCCTTGGCCAGCTTCAGGAAGCGCTCGCACTCGGCGTTGCGCTTGGAGAAGTCGGTCCAGGCCGCTTCCTCGGCGATCTTGCGCCAGCGGTTCACGGTGGCGTCGGTCATTTCCACCACCTTGGCGTTGACGCGCTTGTACACCGCGCCCACCGCCGAGTCGTCCAGCTTGGCGTTGGAAGTGGCGAAGGCTTCGAGTTCCTGGCCGACATCCATGATGGCCTTTTGCTGGTCCGGGGTCAGGCCGTCGAACACCTGCTTGCTCATCAGCAGCGGTTCCAGCATGTACCAGAAGCTCTTGTTGACGCCGGAAGTCAGTGCCTTGGAAATTTCTTCCAGGCGGAAGGAGATCAGGCTGGTGGAGGAGGTGACGGCGGCGTCCAGCGAGCCGGTCTGCATCGCCGGGTAGACTTCATTGGACGGCACCGAGGAGATGATGCCGCCCGCCGCCTTGAGCATCAGATCCATCTCGCGGCTGCCGCCGCGCACCTTCAGGCCCTTGACGTCGGCCGGCTCGACCACCGGGATGCTGCGCGAAGCGGTGCCGCCGGCTTGCCAGATCCAGGTGATCATTTTCACGCCGCGCGCTTCCAGCAGCTTCACCAGCTCGACGCCGATGGGCTTCTTTTTCCACGCAAAGCCCTGCTCATAGGAGGTGACCATGCAGGGCATCAGCCCGATGTTCAATTCCTGCACCTCGCCGCCGGCGTAGGCCAGGGGGTAGAGGCTCATGTCCAGTGCGCCCTTGCGCAGGCCGGAGAATTGCGCCACCGTCTTCATCAGCGAAGAGCCGGGGTAAATCTCGAACTTCAGCGAACCCTTGGTGCGCTTTTCCACTTCCATGGCGAATTTGCGGGTGAGGCGGTCACGGAAATCGCCGGAGTCGATGGTGCCGCCGGGGAACTGGTGCGAAATCTTGATCACCTTGGCGTCGGCTGCCTTGGCAAAACGCGAAATGGAAAATGCGGCGGGCGCGGCGGCCAGGCCCTTCAATACGGTGCGGCGATTGGTCATGATATTTAGTCTCCTGATTGAGTTGGTTTTTACCAGGCAGCGCCTGCTTCGTTTTTTTCGCCGCGCGGCGTGGTCGCGCGGCCTGCTGCTTGCCCCAAGCCTGCTATTTTAGGGCACAAGGCACAAGCTGCGCGGTTGCGCTGCAACAGGGAAAACCCTAGCCCCCGGCCGCCAAGCTACCAACACGCCTGTAGTAGGGTCTATTCCGTGGCACCCTGTAAAAACCTGCAATAAATCGCGGCCCGTTTGCGCAACCTGATAAAACCTGAGGTTTTTACGAAAATCGTGCGATGCATTTTCGCGGCAACCTGATAAAACCTGAGGTTTTCACGATTTTTCGAAGGGTAGCTGAGGCTGGCTACAACACTTGTGGTGGCTGTGCTTGGCGAGATCGCGCAAGCAATGCGAATCAACGCCCACTCCTGCCGTTTGTAAAAGAACGAGTCCGACCACGGCGATCCTGCTCCTACTGCTGCGGATCAGGCGATCGCTTGCCGCCGGATTTAGCACCAGACGGCCGCACTCGCGGCGCGCGCAGTGCGCAACCGTGTACCAAGTCTATAAGACTTTTCCGCTGCAAAACCATCGCTGAAAAAATCAACCAAACTTGGTTGTTCACTGTGTGCAGACTATGCCTGGCGCCGGGTCTTCGGCCGCTCCACGGGGCGTGCCGGCAGCAGCGCCGCCAGCAGCGCCTTGTGCACCCAGTCGCGGTAGCGGCCCAGGGTCCAGCCCTGTTGAGTCACCAGCATGCGATAGACCTGCGGGTGGCCGATGGACCAGACCACGGCGGCGGCTTCTTCCAGGGTATAGCCCTCGGCCAGCGCGTTGCGCGCCTTCAGCGCGCGGGCGGCCTTGGCGTAATTGCGCAAGCGCTGTTCGGCGCGTT
>DATAZV010000077.1:0-29417 GCA_036271855.1 Burkholderiales bacterium | reverse complement strand
GGGTTTGCGCGCAGGCAGTCAACCTCGCCGCCGCGCCGCGTTGTGAGAGCGCGACAGATGCCCTAGGCGCTGTCGCGCTTGACGATGGAAAAGCCGATGTCGCGCACCCGCGGGCCGGGGTCGCGGCCGCTAGCGCGGTCGGTGATGAAGCGGGCGGCCTGGCGGCCCATGGTGGGGCCGTCGATATGCACCGTGGTCAGGGCCGGGTTGAGGTCGGCGGCAAAAGCCAGGTCGCCGAAACCGGCGACGGCGATGTCCTGCGGCACTCTCAGACCGCGCGCCTGCGCTTCGGTGATCAGGCCGTGGGCCAGCACGTCGGAGCTGCAAAAGACGGCGTCCGGTTTCGGATGCATCTCGAGCAGGCGGGCCAGCGCGGCGCGACCGTCGCGAAAACTCGCCGGCGCCGGCACCTGGTAGACCTCCGCTTCGATGCCATGTTCGCGCAAGGTGTCGACGAAACCTGAGCGGCGGCGGCTGGCGCGGTGGTCGTCGGCGGTGACGATGGCCGGGTGTTTGTAGCCGCGCTGGCGCAGGTGTTTGGCCATCGCCACGCCGACTTCAGTGTGCGAAAAGCCGACCAGCATGTCGATCGGTGCCTCCGACAGGTCCCAGGTCTCGACGATCGGGATACCGCTGGCGGCAAGCTTGCGGCGCGATTCGGCGGAGTGGGTAGTGCCGGTGAGCACGATGCCTTCGGGCCGGCGGCCGATGACGGCGTCGATCAGCGCGTCTTCGCGCGAATCGGCATAGCCGCTTTGGCCGAGCAGCACCTGGCAGCCGGCTTCAGCCAGGGCTTCGGTCAGCGCCTCGATGGTTTGCAGGAATACCGGGCCGACGATGGTCGGCACCAGGGCAGCGACCAGGCGGCTGCGGTTCGACGCCAGGCCGCCGGCCAGCAGGTTGGGCACGTAGCCGGTGCTGCTCACCGCGAGTTTGACTTTCTCCAGGGTCAGCGGCGATACGGCGGCAGGCTGGTTCAGCGCCCGCGAGACGGTGATGGCGGAGACCCCGGCCAGGCGGGCGACGTCGTTGATGGTGACACCGCCGCTGCCGCGGCGCGGCGCGCGGCGATGCGTTTTTGTTTCGCTCAAGCTATTCATCCTGTGAAGGCCGCCCGCTGCGCGGATCGGCAGGGCGGGCGGCCCGGACACGCGCAGGCCGCAACGTACAGGCGGGGATTAAAGCATATTGGACCCGGCGGCGCAGAATTGCGGCGATGCGGCAGGAATCGGAAACAAGTTTTTACGTCTGCCTGCTTCCCAAAAGCGGCGCGCGGGCGTTTAATGGTTGCGGCACTGGTTGACCGCACCAAGCGGCAATTGGTGTCACGGGTGCGTCATGCCGGAATGGCATGATCTCCCAGTCGGCAGCCACCGTTTCAACGATAGATCGGGGTCGAGCCGCGCGGCCGGATGCTTTCCGGCCGTTTTTATTGGCGGCCCGCCCGCGCCCTGGATGGCGCCCGTCGCTTCGGATTCGCCGGCCACTGCCGGCGCTGCGAACTCCCGGCGGGATGATCTGTCAGAATAGGACTTATCGTTCACGTTTGTGAGAGAAACTGCGCATGGATCTGGGTGACGGTCGCGAGAGTGACAATGTCGAGGACCGCCGCGACGAGAATTACGGCGGCGGGGGCGGCGGCGGGGGTTTCGGCTTCGGCGGCGGCAGCCTGGGCATCGGCGGCATCATCGTCGCCCTGGTGGCCTCGTATTTCCTCGGCATCAATCCGCTTACCCTGCTGTCGATGTTCGCCGGCGGCGGCGGTGCGCCGCCGCAGCAGCAACAGCAGCAGCGCCCGCCGCATGCACCGCCGAAGACCGATGCCGAGGCGCATTTCGTCTCGCAGGTGCTGGCCGACACCGAAGACACCTGGACCGACCTGTTTTCGAAGATGGGCAAGAAGTACGTCTATCCCAAGCTGGTGCTGTTCCGCAACCGCATCCCGACCGCCTGCGGCACCGGGCAGACGGCGATGGGCCCGTTCTACTGCCCGGGCGACCAGAAGGTGTATATCGACCTGGAGTTCTACGACGAACTGAAGACCCGCTTTCACGCGCCCGGCGAGTTCGCCCAGGCCTACGTGATCGCCCATGAGGTGGGGCACCATGTGCAGAACCTGCTGGGAATTTCGGCCAAGGTCGACCGCGCGCGCCAGCGCGCCTCGGCGACGCAAAGCAATGCGCTGTCGGTGCGCCTGGAACTGCAGGCCGATTGCTTTGCCGGCGTCTGGGGCTTCAACGCCAACCGCACCCGCCACATCATCCAGGACGGCGATATCGACGCGGCGCTCAACGCCGCCACGCAGATCGGCGACGATACCCTGCAAAAGGGCGCCGGCCGCACCATCAACCCGGACAGTTTCACCCACGGCAGCTCGGCGCAGCGGGTGAAATGGTTCAAGCGCGGTATCGAGAGCGGCGACATCAGCCAGTGCGATACCTTCAAGGCGGAAACGCTTTGAGCCGACAAAAGTAAAAACCTACTTTTGTCGGGACTGATCGGCACGAAATTGCTGGCAGAGCCAGACGATTTCCTGAAATAAAAACCACGAAAAAGCGTTCGCCATGCGGCGGCGCAGCAGGGACGGCTGCTTGCAAAGAGTAACCGCGTGGTTAAAAATGGCGCATGCCGATAAAAACCGCGCCATCAAAAACACCAACAATGCGCGCGGCTGGGGGGCGCGTTGCGCTGCTTCCGGCGATCACCCCCGCCGCGTCCGTGAAGCCGAAAGGCTCGATGCGCGACGCACCGGTGCGCACGGCGACCGCGCGCGCGGCCAGGCAGGAGGCCGGGCGCGTCACCCGCGACCCGGAGCAGACGCGCCAGCGCATCCTGGCTGCGGCACAATCGGAGTTCGCGCGCGTCGGCCTGGGTGGCGCCCGGGTGGACCGCATCGCGCAGGAAGCGGGCGCCAACAAGCGCATGCTGTATTACTACTTCGGCAACAAGGACGACCTGTTCCTGGCGGTGCTGGAGTACACCTACGAGCACATCCGAACCGCGGAAAAGGGCCTGCACCTGGATGAAATCGAGCCGGCGGAGGCGGTGCGCCGCCTGGTGGCCTTCACCTGGAACTACTACCTCGACTATCCGCACTTTCTCAACCTGCTCAATAGCGAAAACCTGCACCAGGCGCGGCACCTGAAAAACTCGGCCAAGGTGCGCAGCATGCATTCGCCCTTCATCACCATGATCGGGCAGATTCTCGAGCGCGGCGAGCGCGACGGCACCTTCCGCAAGGGGGTGGACCCGATCCAGCTTTATGTGTCCATCGCCGGGCTTTCCTACTTTTACCTGGGCAACAACTACACCCTGTCGGCGATTTTCGGCCGCGACCTGAAGGCGCCCAAGGCCAAGGCCGAGCGCCTGGCGCACATGACCGAGATGGTGCTGGACTACCTGACCCACCTGCCGGCCTGAGTCCCCATGGGTGCAAACCCGTAGACGCAGCGCAACACGGCCACAGGCACCGCTTATGCCTTCATCAATTGACAGAAGGCCCGCCCTTTTGTACATTGTTAACTGTTTGGTTACAAACTCAGCTGGAACCTCAGGCAGTTGCGTCACGTTGCATCGTCATTCACATAAAAAGGAGTCGGAGACATGGAGAAGCGCCGTTTTGTGAAAACCCTGATCGCCTGCGCGGTCAGCAGCCTGGCCCTCTCGGGCACCGCCCACGCGCAGTCGTGGAAGCCGAACAAGCCGATCACCATCATCGTGCCCTGGGCCGCCGGCGGCTCGACCGACCAGGTGACCCGCGCCACCGCCGCCGAGCTGGAAGATGCGCTCAAGCAAAAGGTGGTGATCGTCAACCAGCCGGGGGCTTCGGGCTCGATCGGCACCAAGAGCGCGCTGGAAGCGGCGAAGGACGGCTACACCTGGTCCGCCGGCGCGGCGCAGGATTTGGGCGCTTATGAAACCCTGGGCATGCTGAAGACCCGCATCGGCGAGTGGCACCTCTTCCTCAACGTCGCCAACGTCGGCCTGCTGGGCGTGAACATGAACACCAAGTACATGAACGCCAAAGACCTGCTCGACGCGATGAAGGCCAAGCCGAGCCAGATCAGCGTGGCCACCGCGGGCGTCACTTCTTCCGGCCACGCGGCGATGGACTTGGTGGCCAAGGCCACCGGCGTGAAATACCGCCACGTCACCTACGACGGCGGCAACCCGGCGGTGGTCGCCACTGTCGCAGGTGAGACCGAAGTGACTTCGCAACTGGCGGTGGAGCAGGCCGAGATGGTGCGCGGCAAGCGCCTGCGCCCGCTGGCGACAATCAGCGACCAGCCGCTGGAACTGGAAGGCTTCGGCACCATCGAGCCGCTGTCGAAGACCGTGCCGGGTTTCAAGGCACCGGTGAACTACTTCGGCATCTTCATTCCGAAGGGCGTGCCGGACGACGTGGTGAAGACGGTGGAAGCGATCTGGAAGAACAACATCGCCAAGAGCGCGGCGCTGAAAAAATATGCGACTTCGCACGGCGCCTTGTTCACCCCGATCTTCGGCGCCGAGGCACAGACCGCGGTGGCGCCGGCGGTCCAGGCCAATGCTTGGAGCCTGTTCGAGACCGGCAAGGCGAAGGTGTCCCCGGATACCGTCGGCATTCCGAAGCCGCAGTAAGCACGCATGGGCGGCGGGCGCTCTCGCGAGCTGCCCGCCGCGGATTGATCGTTTCATTTTTTCAGGTTTTCTATCGTGCATTCCGATTCCGCGGGCGAAGGCCGCGCCGCCACGCCGCGCGCCGATTTCATCGCCGGCCTGGTGTGGATTGTCTTCGGCGCGGCAGTGCTGATCGGCTCCTGGCGCATGGACCGGCTGGAAAGCCAGGACATCAACCCGTACACCATTCCCGGGCTGGTGCCGGGGCTGTTGGGCATTGCGGTGGTGTTCTTCGGGCTGCTGATGCTGTTCCGCGCCTGGAGCCAGGGGGCGCTGACGCCTGCCGATAGCGAAGGCGGAAAGCCGGCAAAGCCGGGCGAGCACAAGCGCTTTGTGATGGTGCTGCTGCCCTGCCTGATCTTCGGCGTCGGGCTGCTGGGGCACGGCCTGCCGTTCTGGGCGGCGGCGGCGCTTTATGTCACTTCGACCATCCTGATTTTGCAGTACCTGGAGCGCAAGGCGGCTGACCAGTTGGCGCGCGGGTTTGTAATCGCCGCAGTGATCGGGCTGTGCGCGGGCGGCTTGATCACCCTGGTGTTCCAGGAATTTTTCCTGGTGCGCCTGCCATGAGGGAAAGGCGCCGCGATGCTTGAAGGCCTTTCAATGCTGGGGCATGCCTACCTCGGCTTTTTGAATTTCTGGTCGATTGCCTACGGGCTGGGCGGCGCCTTTCTCGGCATTCTGGTGGGCTGCATGCCCGGGCTTTCGGCCACGCTATGCATTGCGCTTCTGACCACGCTGACGATCAAGATGGAGGCGAACAACGCCATCCTGATCCTGATCTGCTCTTACGTCGGCACCTTGTACGGCGGCTCGCGCTCGGCCATCTTGCTGAACATCCCGGGCACGGCGGCCAATGCCGCCTCCTGCGCGGACGGCCATGCGCTGGCGCTGCGCGGTGAAGCGGGGCGGGCCATCGGTATCGCCACCTCGGGGGCGTTTTGCGGCACGCTGTTCGGTGTGCTGTGTCTGGCGGCGTTCACGCCGGCGCTGGCCGAAGTGGCGCTGAAGTTCGGTGCGTACGAATTCTTCTGGCTGGCGCTGTTCGGCGTGGCGATGTCGGGCAGCATCGTCGGCGACGATCCGATCAAGGGCTGGCTGATGGGCGCGCTGGGCCTGATCTTCGCGCAAATCGGCGAAGAGGGGCTGTACGCGTACAACCGCTTTACCTTCGGCTGGGACCAGTTGTCCGGCGGGATTTCGCTGATTCCGGCGCTGATCGGCGCCTTCGGTTTTGCCGAAGTGTTGACCATCCTCTCCGACCCGGTGGAAAAGAAGCTGGTGGAGATGAAGGACTCGACCCTGCCGCGCTTTCGCGAAGTGGCGCAGTACTGGAAGACCGTGCTGCGCTCCGGCGCCATCGGCGTGCTCACCGGCTTGTTGCCGGGCGTGGGTGAGGATGCGGGCGCGTGGATGTCGTACGCCGGTGCGCGCGCGGTATCGAAAGAGAAGGAGCAGTTCGGCAAGGGCTCGATCGACGGGCTGATGGCGGCGGAGACGGGCGACATGTCGTCGATTCCCGGGCACATCATTCCCTGCCTGGCGCTGGGCATTCCCGGCTCCGCACCCTCGGCCGTGCTGATGGCGGCGATGATCATCCACGGTATCCAGCCCGGGCCGATGATGATGATCGCGCATCCGCAATTCGTCTACGACGTGGTGGCGATGACCACGCTGGCCACCTGCTCGATTTTGCTGTTCGGCCTGTTCATGGTGCGCCCGCTGCTGCTGGTGCTGCGCATCAAGCGCTCGGTGCTGATGCCGATCATTTTCCTGCTGGCCTCCGTCGGCGCGTATGCCAGTGCCTCGCGCCTGTTCGACGTGTACGCAATGCTGGTGATCGGCATCGGCGCCTTCTTCCTGCGCAAAAAGGGCTACCAGATGGCGCCCTTCGTACTCGGCCTGGTGCTCGGGCACTTGCTCGACAAGAGTTTACGCCGCGGCCTCGTGCTGTCCGACGGCAGCGTGACGCCGTTTTTCACCCGGCCGATTTGCGCGGTACTGGCCTTGGTGACGGTGTTCACCATGCTGATGTACATCCCGGCGGTGAATCGCGGGGTGAAGGCGGCCTTCGGCTGGCTCAAGGGTTTGTTTTTCCGCGGCAAGGCGGCCTGAGATGTTCCCCCTCTCCCTGTGCAACGAGATTCTGCAGCCCCTGCCCTTCGCCGAGCAGTGCAAGGCGGCAGCAGCGCTCGGCTATATGGGGCTGGAAGTGGCACCGTTTACCCTGGCCGAAGATCCGATGCGCATCAGCGATGATGAAGCGCGCGGCTTCGCACGGGTGGCGGCCGACCACGGCATTGCGATCACCGGGCTGCACTGGCTGCTGGTGGCGCCCTCCGGCCTTTCGATGGTCAGTCCCGACGCGGCGCTGCGCCGGCGCACCACCGAGGTGATGTGCCGCATGGTCGAGTTATGTGCGCTGATAGGCGGAAAATATTTGGTGCATGGCTCGCCCAAGCAGCGCTCAGTGCCACCGGGTGAAAGCCGGGATGCGACGCTGGCGCGGGCGCGCGAGTGCCTGACAAGCGCGGCGCACAAGGCGCAGAAGTGCGGCGTCACCTATTGCATCGAGCCGCTGGCACGCAACGAGACCGATGTGTTCAATACGGTGGAGGAGGCGGCGGCGCTGGTGGATGAAATCGCCATCCCCTCTTTCAAAACCATGATCGACTGCAGCGCCGCCGGGCAGACCGAGGCGCTGCCGGTGCACGAACTGATTGCGCGCTGGCTGCCGACAGGAAAGATCGGCCATGTGCAGGTGAATGACCCGAACCGGCGCGCGCCGGGCCAGGGCAAGCTGGAATTCGCGCCGATACTCGCCGCGCTCAAGACCGGCGGCTACGGCGGCGTTCTGGCGGTGGAGTCGTTCGATTACGTGCCGGACGGCACGGGGTCGGCGGCCTACGCCATCGCCTACCTGCGCGGCGTGGAGCAGGCGATGGCGCGCGCCTAGACCCAGAAGAAAACCAACCCGGACCCCATGAGCACTTTCAAAATCGCCGCCATCGAACTGTTCGAGCGCACGGTGAATCTGCGCCTGCCGTTTCGCTTCGGCGTGGTCACACTCACCGCCTGCCCGCAGGCCTTTGTGCGCGCGGTGATCGAGATGCCCGATGGCCGCAAGATCACCGGCACCTCGGCTGAGCTGATGGTGCCGAAGTGGTTCGACAAAAACCTGGCGCTATCCAACGAGGAAAATTTCACGCAGTTGCGCGATGTATTGCACATCGCCCGCGAAGGCTACCTGAGCGACCCGGCGCCGGCCACCGCCTTCGGCCATTTCGCGCGGCACTACGACGGCCACCTGCTGGCCTGCGCGGCAAAAAGCTACAACCCCCTGCTGGCCAACTACGGCCCGGCGCTGGTCGACCGCGCCTTGCTGGACGCGCTGTGCCGCGCGCACGGCGCCTCGTTCTATACGGCGATGCAGCGCAACCTCCCGGGCATCAATGAAGCGCGGCGTGAATTCGCGGATTTCAGTTTCAATACCTTTCTCGCACGCATGAAGCCTGCGGTTTCGATCGAGGCGCGCCACACCGTGGGCCTGGTCGACGCGATCACCGCGACAGACCTGAAAGAGCCGGTGAACGACGGCCTGCCGGAGACACTGGAACAGGTGGTCAAGGCCTACGGCCATCGCTATTTCAAACTCAAGGTCGGCGGCAAGATCGATGCGGACATCGAACGCCTGATGCAGATCGCCGCCGTGCTGGATCGCGCCGATGCGCCCTACTACGCTTCACTGGATGGCAACGAACAATATGAAAACGCCGAGGGTGTAGCCGAGCTGCTGTCGCGCATCGTCGCCACGCCGGCCCTGCGGCGGCTTTATGACTCGATCCTGTTCATCGAGCAGCCGATCAACCGCAAGCAGGCGCTGCAGGCGGACGCGGCTGGCCTGAACGCCTATCGCCCGGTAATCATCGACGAGTCCGATGGCGAGCTGGATACCTTTGTGGCGGCGCGCGAACGCGGCTACACCGGCGTCTCCTCCAAGACCTGCAAGGGCCTGTACAAATCCGTGCTCAACGCCGCGCGCTGCGCGCAGTGGAATACGCAGGAAGGCGGCAAGCGCTATTTTCTTTCCGCCGAAGACCTCACCACCCAGGGCGGCCTGTCGGTGCAGCAGGACCTGGCGCTGGTCAACCTGCTGGGCATCGGCCACGTCGAGCGCAACGGCCACCACTACGTCAACGGCATGGCCGCGCTGCCCGAGGGCGAGCAACGCAGCTTTCTTGCCGCGCACCCGGACCTCTACGAACGCAGCCACGGCGCGGTGCGCCTGAAAATCAGCCAGGGGCGCCTGGGGCTAGCCTCGCTCGACTGCACCGGCTACGCCAGCGCGGCGCAACCGGATTTCAACGCGATGCAGGAGCTGGCCCGGCCATGAGTCATCCCGCGCGCACTGTCGGCGTCGTCGGCCTGGGCTTGGTGGGTAGCGCCGTGGCCAAGCGCCTGCGCGAGGCCGGCTTCGCGGTGGCGGGCTACGACCCGCGCCCCGCCGCGGCCGAGGCACTGTTGCAGGCCGGCGGCACGCCGCTGGCGAGCGCGGCGGCGGTGGGCGCAATGGCGCGGGTGGTGTTTGTCGCGGTGTTCGATACCGCGCAACTGGAACAGGTGATTGAAGGTGCGCAAGGGCTGATGCAGGCGCAGCCGCGTCCCGGGCACATCATCAACCTGGCCACGGCGGACCCGGAGCGCATTGCCGCATTGGCGGTGCGGCTGGAACAGGCCGGCGTCGCGCTGGTCGACGCGCCGCTTTCCGGCTCCAGCGCGCAAATTGCCGCCGGGGAAGCGTCGATGCTGCTGGGCGGGGCGCCGGCGGCCATCGCCGACTGCGCCGGGGAACTCGCCGCCATCACCGCCACCCGCCTGCATGTGGGTGCGGCCGGTATGGGTGCGCGCGCCAAACTCGCCACCAATCTGGTGCTTGGCCTGAATCGCGCAGCGCTGGCCGAGGGCATGGTGTTCGCCGAACGCCTGGGCATTGCCCCGGATAGGTTTCTTGAACTGGTGCTGCATTCGCCGGCGACGTCGTTCGCCGCCGAAAGCCGCGGCGCGCAAATGGCGGCGGGCGACACCACACCGGTATCACGCGTCGCGCAGCATCTGAAGGATGTGGAAATGATGCTGGACTACGCCGCTGCGGCGAAGCAGCGGCTGCCGCTTTCCGAAACTCATGCGGCGCTGATGCGCGCAGCGGTAACAGCCGGCGACGGCGAACTCGACAACACGGCCATCGTGCGGCAGCTGCGCCGCGAAACCCTTAGTACCTGAATATCCGAAGGAGAACCACTATGGCACAGCAACGACTCGGCATCATCATGAACGGCGTGACGGGACGCATGGGCATGAACCAGCACCTGATCCGTTCCATCGCCGCGATTCGTGCGCAAGGCGGCGTCACCTTGAAGAACGGCAACAAGGTGATGCCCGACCCGATCCTGATCGGCCGCAATGCGGAGAAAGTGGCCGCATTGGCCAAGGCGCACAACGTCGAGCGCTGGAGCACCGACCTCGACAAGGCTTTGGCGAACAAGGAAGACACCCTGTTCTTCGATGCCGCCACCACGCAGATGCGCCCCACCCTGCTGGCAAAAGCCATCAACGCCGGCAAGGATATCTACTGCGAAAAGCCGGTCGCCACCAATCTCAAGGAGGCGATGGATATTTACAAGCTGGCGATGGCGAAGGGCATCAAGCACGGGGTGGTGCAGGACAAACTTTTCCTCCCGGGCCTGACCAAGCTGAAAATGCTGATCGACTCCGGCTTTTTCGGCCGCATCCTCTCGGTACGCGGCGAGTTCGGCTACTGGGTGTTCGAGGGCGACCTGCAGCCGATCCAGCGCCCTTCGTGGAATTATCGCGATGAAGACGGCGGCGGGATCATTCTCGACATGATCTGCCACTGGCGCTATGTGCTGGACAACCTGTTCGGCGAGGTGAAGTCGGTTTCCTGCCTGGGCGCCACCCACATCCCCGAGCGCCTTGACGAAGAAGGCAAGAGATACAAGGCGACGGCGGATGACGCCGCCTATGCCACCTTCGAGCTTGAGGGCCGCGACGGCACCCAGGTGATCGCGCAGATCAACAGTTCCTGGACCACCCGCGTGCGCCGCGACGACCTGGTGACCTTCCACGTCGACGGCACCCACGGCTCGGCCGTCGCCGGCCTGACCGACGTGCGCACCCAGGCGCGCGTCAACACGCCCAAGCCGGTGTGGAACCCGGACGTGCGCCAGCCGATGAATTTCTTCGAGCACTGGCAAATGGTGCCGGAGTACGCCAACTTCGACAACGGCTTCAAGATCCAGTGGGAGGCCTTCATTCGTCACCTCGCCGAGGACGCGCCCTACAAGTGGAACCTGCTGGAAGGCGCCAAGGGCGTGCAACTGGTCGAAGCCGCGCTGCAAAGCTGGAAAGAGCGCCGCTGGGTCGATGTGCCGGCGCTAAAAATCTGAAAAATCACTCACCACGCCGTTCGTGGTGAGCCTGACGAACCACATGTGGCTTGGCGCAATATCAAGTCACACACCCTTCGACAAGCTCAGGGCGAACGGCGGTGGTTGGCGTGGCCGCAAGCAAGACGCACACGTAACTTGCAATAGCTTCAAAGGAGCACCGATGAACGCCCCCGACAAGATTGCCCGCACTCTCAAGCTGCCGACTGCCGCCGGCAAGCTGGAAAATTTCACGCTGTCTGCCCCGCGCGACTTCCCTGCCAGGCCTTCGCGCGCCTTCACCCGCATCGCCTACTCGGCGGCTCACGTGGTGGCCGACCCGCTCGCCGCCAACAATCCCTGGCTCGACTGCAATATCGACTGGGAAGCGAGCATGCGTTACCGCCGCTATCTGTGGGAACTGGGCCTGGGCGTGGCCGAGGCGATGGATACGGCGCAGCGCGGCATGGGCATGGACTGGCCGACTTCGCTGGAACTGATCAAGCGGTCCATCGCGGAGTCGAAACACGTCAAGGGCGCTTTTCTCGCCAGCGGCGCGGGTACCGACCATCTTACGGTGGAGGATGCGAAGTCGGTCGATGATGTGATTCGCGCATACGAAGAGCAGGTCGAGGCGATCGAGGCGGCGGGCGGCAAGATCATCCTGATGGCCAGCCGCGCGCTGGTGAAGGTGGCCAAGGGCCCCGACGATTATCACAAGGTCTACGACCGCATTCTTTCGCAGGTGAAGGAACCGGTGGTGATCCACTGGCTGGGCGAGATGTTCGACCCCGCGCTGGCCGGGTACTGGGGCAACGCGGATCATATGAAGGCGATGGACACGGCGGTCGATGCCATCAACCGCAACGCCGCCAAGGTCGATGGGGTGAAAGTTTCGCTGCTGGATAAGGACAAGGAGATCGCCATGCGCCGCCGGCTGGCGAAGGGCGTGCGCATGTACACCGGCGACGACTTCAACTACGCTGAACTCATCGCCGGCGACGGCGAAGGCTACAGCGATGCCCTGCTGGGCATTTTCGACGCCATCGCCCCGGCCGCTTCCGCCGCGCTGGATGCGCTTGCAGCCGGCGACCGCCAGAAGTTCGACGCCATACTCGAACCCACGGTGCCGCTGTCACGCCATATCTTCCAGGCGCCGACGCGCTTTTACAAGACGGGCGTGGTGTTCATGGCTTACCTGAACGGCCTGCAGGACCACTTTGTGATGGTCGGCGGCCAGCAAAGCACACGCTCGCTGCCGCACCTGGCCGAATTGTTCCGCCTGGCCGATGCGGCCGGCCTGCTGCGCGACCCCGACCTCGCCTGCGCGCGCATGAAGAGCGTACTCGCGGTACACGGCGTCACCGGCTGAACGCAAGGCCATGCGCGACTTTTCCCATTCCCACGAGCAGCTTTCGCTCAACACCGCCACCGTGCGCAAGCAGTGGAAGCTCGACCGCATCATCGACGAGTGCGCCAGGCGCGGCATACGCGCGATTTCGCCCTGGCGCGACCAGGTGGCGGCGGTGGGGCTGCAGCAGGTGGCAAAGCAGTTGCGCGACACTGGCATCGGCCTTTCCGGCTATTGCCGGGGCGGCTTTTTTCCGGCGGCCGACAAGGCCGGGCTGGAAGCCGCACTGGCTGACAACCGCAAGGCGATCGACGAAGCGAAGACGGTGAACGCGCCCTGCCTGGTGCTGGTGGTCGGCGCCCTGCCCGGCGCGCTCGACGGCAAGGCGGCCTACAAGGACCTGGGCCGCGCGCGCGGCGAGGTGCGTGACGGCATCGCCGCCTCGCTCGAGTACGCGAAACAGGTCGGCATGCCGCTGGCGATCGAACCCCTGCACCCGATGCAGGCGGCCGACCGCGCCTGCATCAACACCCTGGAGCAGGCGCTCGATCTTTGCGACGAGCTCGACCCCGGTCGCAGCGGCATGCTCGGCGTGGCCTGCGACCTCTACCACGTGTGGTGGGACCCGAAGCTGCGCGAGCAGATCGACCGCGCCGGCGTCAAGCGCCTGCTGGCCTACCACGTCTGCGACTGGCTGACGCCGACGCGCGACCTGCTGAACGACCGCGGCATGATGGGCGACGGCGTGATCGAGCTGAAAAAAATCCGCAACTGGGTCGAAGACACCGGTTTCGCCGGCTTTTGTGAGGTGGAAATCTTCTCCGACCACTGGTGGGCCAAGCCCGGCGAGGAAGTGCTGGATACGGTGATCGAGCGCCACAAGAGCGTGGTTTGAGCACCGCGCCGCAAGCGCAGCAAGCGGCCCGGCAGTTGACCTGAACCGGCACTTCGGCCAGACTGGCGCGCATGGTCTGGCACGGAACGAGCTTCACCCGCTTGTTCCCCACTCAGGAGTGTTCGATGCGTTCGCTTCGCCTGCTTGTCCACGCCGCCGCGGCTGGTCTCACCATTTCCGGCGCCGCGCTGGCCGCCTACCCCGATCATCCGATACGCATGATCGTGCCTTACGCGCCGGGCTCCTCGCCCGACAACATCTGCCGCGCCTTGGGCCAGGAACTGGGCCGCGCGATGAATACTTCGATCGTCATCGACAATCGCGGCGGCGCCTCCGGCTCGATCGGCAGCCAGGCCATCGCGCAATCGGCGCCGGACGGCTACACCATCGGCTACGGCAACATCGGCACCCTCACCACCAACCGCTTCATGATCGCGCACATGCTCTACGACCCCGATCGCGACTTCACCATGATCGTCATGCTGGGCGCGGTGCAGAACATGCTGGCGGTGAACAACAACCTGCCGGCACACAGCGTCAAGGAACTGATCGCACTGGCCAAGGCAAAACCCGGCAAACTGGTGATGGCCTCGGGCGGCGCCGGCAACACCGGCCACCTCGGCGGCGAGCTGTTCAAGTCGATGACCGGTACCTACATGCTGCACGTGCCCTACAAGGGCAGCGCCGCGGCCATCACCGACCTGATTGGCGGCCAGGCCGACCTGATGTTCGACAATCTTTCTTCGGTCGGCTCCTTCGTCAAGTCAGGCAAGCTGCGCGGCCTGGGGGTCTCCGGTTCGCGGCGCTCGCCCTCGTTTCCCGACACCCCGACCATCGCCGAAACCGTGCCCGGTTACGAGACCCTGGCCTGGGGCGGCGTGGTCGCGCCCGCCGGGCTGCCGCCGGACATCGCCGCGCGCCTGAATGCCGAGGTGAACAAGGCGCTGAAGACCGAGGTGCTCAAGACCGCCTACTTCAACATGGGCTTCGAGCCCACCGGCGGCACGCCGGCTGAGTTCACCACCTATGTGCACAGCGAAATGCCGAAGTGGCAGGCGGTGATCAAGCGCTCCGGGGCGAAGATGGAGTAAAAATGTATCTCCCGTCGGTCCTGATTCGACACGCCCTATTGGCCTTGTCAGAAGAAATCAAACGTCTCAAAGAGGTTTTGGAAAAATGTGGCGACGATTGGCCAAAGGAATTCGACCCCAACGATATTTCGCTTTATGAGATTGTCCAAAAAGAATTTGAGGGTCAAGAAGTTGCCGGCGTTGAGATCCGCGATTGGGATAGCAAGCCACTCCTTTTTTTCGTCCGCTTGATGCGCGAATATGTAACGCAGACGAAATTCGAATCCACCGAGGAATGGCAGTCGCTATCCGTAATCGTAGAACAAATGGCCAGACAAGTACCTCCAGGTCATCTCAAGTTATAGCCATTTTCCAGGAAGCCTCATGTCCGAACACTACGACCTGATCATCCGCAACGGCACCCTGATCGACGGCGTGCGCACGCCGCGCTACGCGGGCGACCTCGCTATCAAGGACGGGCGCATCGCCCGACTCGGCAAGCTCGACGGTGCGCGCGCGGACAGCGAGATCGACGCCAGCGGCAAGATCGTGGCGCCCGGTTTCATCGACTCGCACACCCACGATGACCGCCTGCTGACGCTGGCGCCCGAGATGACGCCCAAGCTCAGCCAGGGCGTGACTACCGTAATCGCCGGCAATTGCGGCATCAGCCTGGCGCCGCTGGTGCACGCCAGCCCGCCTTCACCGCTGGACCTGATCGACGACGGCAACGCCTATCATTTCAAGAACTTCGCCGAGTTCATGCAAGCGCGGGACGCGGTGCCGGCGGCGATCAATGCCGCCTTCCTGGTCGGGCATACGACCTTGCGCGTGGCGGTGATGGACCAGCTGGACCGCGCCGCCACCCCGGCCGAGGCGGCGCGCATGGCCGAACTGAGTGAGGAGGCGATGGCGGCGGGGGCGATCGGCCTGTCGACTGGCGCCTACTATCCGCCCGCCGCGGCTTCCAGCACCGAGGAAATCATCGCCGTGGCCAGGCCGCTGGCGCGCCACGGTGGGCGCTACGTCACCCACATGCGCCATGAGGACGAGGAGATCATCCCGGCGATGGAGGAAGCCTTTCGCATCGGCCGCGAAGCCGGGGTGCCGGTGATCATTTCGCATCACAAGGTGGTGGGCACGCCGAACTTCGGCCGCTCGGTGGAAACCCTGGCGCTGCTGCAAAAGGCGCAGGCCACCCAGCAGGTGTGCATCGACTGCTACCCCTACGTCGCCTCCTCGACCATGCTGCGCGCCGACCGCATCGACTCGGCTTCGCGCATCATCGTCACCTGGTCCAAGCCGCTGCCGCAATACACCGGCCGCGACCTGGTCGACGTGGCGCGCGAAATGGGCGTGAGCCAGGAAGAAGCGGTGGCGCGCCTGCGCCCGGCCGGCGGCATCTACTTTTCAATGGACGAAGCCGACGTGCAGCGCATCCTCAAGTTCGAGGACACGATGGTGGGTTCGGACGGCCTGCCGCACGATGTGAAGCCGCATCCGCGGCTGTGGGGCACTTTTCCGCGCGTGCTCGGGCACTACAGCCGCGACGTCGGCCTGTTTCCGCTGGAGACGGCGGTGTACAAAATGACCGGGTTGACGGCGCAGAAATTCGGCCTGAAGGACCGCGGGCGCCTGGCCGAAGGCTGTTTTGCGGACGTTACAATATTTGACGCCGCCACCATCGGCGATGCCGCCACCTTCACCGAGCCGACCGCGCAGGCGCGCGGCATCGATACGGTGATCGTGGGTGGGGTGCCAGCGTGGCGCGGCGGCAAGGCCACCGGTGCCCGCACCGGCAAGGTGTTGCGCGGCGGCGCCTAGGCCTGCAAGGTCGAGTTCAGGGTATTGGCAAAGGCCAGGCGCTCCGACATCACGCGAATCAGGGCCACGCACAGCGCCTCGGCCAGAGTGGGAGATTCGGCGCGCATGCGCTCGAGCGCCTCGCGGGTCAGTACGTAGACCACGCTGAAGTGCTGCGCAACCACCGAGGCGGCGCGCAGTTCGCTGCGGTACAGGCCCATCTCGCCGATCATGGTGTGCCGCCCCAGGGTGCGCAGGCGCATTGTCTGGCCGTCGCTGGCAGCGCGCTCCACCGACACTTCGCCTTCATCGACAAAGAACATCGCATCGGCGGCCTCGCCTTGCCGGCACAGGTACTCGTCGGCAGGCACTTCGATGCGCGTGACGTATTGCAAAAACTGCTGTGCCGCCTCGCGCGTGCCGAACTCGCGCGCCAGCCAGGCGGTCACGTCCGGCGTGATGGTGTGCTGGTCCGGCCCGTGGCGGCGCAGCAGTTCGGACTCGCACCATTCCAGCCCGGCGTCGAGGTTGGCGTAGCGCGCCTCGCTCCAGCCGCGCCGTGCCAGCGAGGCCAGGTCGGCCGCCAGCGCCGCGTTGGCGCCGGTGATCACCAGGGTGACGCCTTGCGCGGCGGCCGCAGCGTGGATCTTGCGAAAGCTTGACAGCGCCGAGGAGTCGATGCCGTGGACGAAACGGAAGTCGAGGATCATGAACTCGACCGGGCGCGTGGTGTCGAGCAGCTGTTCCAGCAGGATGCGGTAGAGCCGGTCGGCGGTACCAAAAAAAATGAAACCCTGCAGCACGAACACGCGGATCGCGTCGCCCGCGCTCTTCAGGTAGCTGCCCTGCGCGGAAGCGCGCACCCGGCTGCTGCTGTAGATGGCGGCGTTGAGGTGGTGCTTGACCACGCTGACCCGCCCGTAGTTGACCGCAAAAATCAGGCAGGAGGCCATCACCCCGGTGAGCACGCCGGTGACAAAGCCCCACACGATCACTACCAGAGCGATCAGGAGGATGGTCAGGTACTCGGGCCAGGAGCAGGTCTTGCGCGCGCTCACCAGCCAGTTCCACAGCGTCACGCCGCCCATCGAGATGATCAGCCCGCCCAGCAGCAGGCGCGGGATGAAGGAGATGATGGCCGGACCGGCGAACATCAGGCCCAGCGAGACCGCCGCCATCGCCAGCCCGCCGGCGCGCGAGGTCGATCCCAGGCGGAAGTTGAGCAGGCTGCGGCTCAAGCCCACATTGCCCGGCATGCCGCCGCAAGCCGCGTTGACAAGCAGCGTGGCGCCGTGCATGCGCAGTTCGCGGTCCAGGTCGATGTCGCTCTGCGACTCGATCTCCAGCGCGGTCGAGTTCATCAGGATGGTCAGGGTGCTGACCAGCGCCACCGTCACCAGGTCGCCCAGGCGGTCGGCGAGCGCGCCGGCGTCGATCAGCGCGAAGTCCGCCGCCGACCAGGGCTGCCACCAGACGGAGCGGCCCGGCAGCCCGTACAGCCAGCCGCTGTGGCGCGCCTCTTCCAGCGAAATGCCTGCCAGCGCCAGCACGCCGAGCACGGTGAGTATGCCGGCCAGCAGCAGCGCCGGCATCGCCAGCAGGTGCTTGAAGCGCTTGAGCCCGGCCGTCAGCGCTCCCGCCCAGGCCAGGGCGGCCGCCGCCTTCCAGGCAAACTGCCCGGCCGCGGGGTCGGCCAGCGCCGCCCAGGTGAGCGGCTCGTCGGTGGCGATCTGCAGGCCGCCGGACACCATCAGCCAGCCCACCCCGGCCATGAAGCCGCCGGTCACCGGGTAGGGCACGTAGCGGATCCAGCGCCCCATGCGCGCCGCCCCGAGCACGTACAGGGTAAGGCCCATGACCGCGCCGCCCGACACCAGCAGGTACATCGCATTGACCACCGATTCGTGCGGCGACAGGTCGGCCGGCAGGTGCGCGGCGAGCAGGGCGGCGGCGGCAGCGAGCACCGCGACCACGTTGTTCTCCGGCCCGGCAATGGCGAAGGGAAAGGCGCTTTTCCATGCCAGCAACAGGCCAATCACCACGGCGCCCACCATCGCCGCGCTGATGCCGTAGGTCAGCCCGGACGACAGCGGCCCGGAAAACACCAGCGCTGCGAACGAAAACGAATATGCCAGCGAAACCACGGCGATCACCACGCCGTTGACCACGCTGCGCGCGACGCCGGTAGACGGCGCGGAAATCGCTGCGGCTAGGGCGATGGCGCTCCCTCGGCGTTGCGCGCCATGGTCAGGCCCGCCAGCGCCCGCTCTGCTCGCGCAGCGGTGGGAGGACAGGAGACGACGCCTGGTCCCCGGGCCACGGCGGATGTCGGCACGACGCTCAGTGCTGGAGTATTTTTTCGAGGAAGTAGCGCGCCCGCTCGCTGCGTTCCTGCGGCTTGCCGAAGAAGTCTTCCTTCGGGCAGTCTTCCAGGATCTTGCCGGCGTCCATGAACACCACGCGATGCGAGACCTTGCGTGCGAAGCCCATTTCATGGGTCACCACCATCATGGTCATGCCTTCCTGGGCCAGCTGCACCATCACGTCGAGCACTTCGCCGACCATTTCAGGGTCCAGTGCGGAGGTCGGTTCGTCGAACAGCATGGCGATCGGGTCCATCGACAGCGCACGGGCGATCGCCACCCGCTGCTGCTGGCCGCCGGAAAGCTGGCCGGGGAATTTGTCCTTGTGCGCGATCAGGCCGACGCGTTCAAGGTACTTGAGGCCCTTGGCGGTGGCGTCGGTCTCGTTGCGCCCCAGCACCTTGATCTGCGCCAGGGTCAGGTTTTCGCGCACCGTCAGGTGCGGAAACAGCTCGAAGTTCTGGAACACCATGCCGATGCGCGAGCGCAGCTTGGGCAGGTCGGTCTTCGGGGCGCCGACACTGACGCCGTCGACAGCGATCTCGCCCTTCTGGAACGGCTCCAGTCCATTGACCGTCTTGATCAGGGTGGACTTGCCCGAACCCGAGGGGCCGCACACCACCACCACTTCGCCTTTGTTGATGCTGGTGGAGCAATCGGTAAGCACCTGGAAAGAGCCGTACCATTTGCTGACGTTTTTGATATCGATCATGAGCTTCCCCGGTTCAGCGGATGACCGCCACCCGCTGCTGCAGCTGTTTCACCAGCAGCGAGAGCGAGTAGCACAGGATGAAATAGACCAAGGCGACGAACAGGTACATCTCGGTCAGGCGGCCGTCGCGGTGCGCCACCTTGTCGGCGATGCCGACAAAGTCGGGCAGGCCGATCACGTAGACCAGCGAGACGTCCTGGAACAGCACGATGGTCTGGGTCAGGAGCACCGGAATCATGTTGCGGAAGGCCTGCGGCAGCACCACTTTGCCCATGGTCTGCCAGTAGTTCAGGCCCAGGGCATAGCCGGCCCATACCTGGCCGCGCGGCACCGACTGGATGCCGGCACGCATGATCTCGCAGTAATAGGCTGCCTCGAACAGCACGAAGGTGATCAGCGCCGAGGCGAAATCGCCCACCTTCACCGGATCCTTGGCGCCGACGATCCAGGCGCCGACATACGGACCGAGAAAATAGAACCAGAAGATCACCAGCACCAGGGGCACCGAGCGGATCAGGTTGACGTAGGTGGCCGCCGGCATGGCGATCAGCCTTTTCGACGACAGCCGCGCCATCGCCAGCAGGGTGCCGAGGAAAATGCCGCCGACCATCGCCAGCACGGTGAGCTTGAGGGTGAAGGCCAGGCCATCGAAAAACAGGTATTTCCACGAACGGGCGATGACGTCGAAATCGAAGTTGGCGAACATGATCTCTTTCCCGGAAGGTCAATGGCCGCCGGCGCTGGCGACGATCAGACCCGGGATGGCAACCTTCTTTTCGATCGCGCGCATCAGCACTACCACCACCGCGTTGACCAGCAGGTAGATCAGGGTGGCGGCGGCGAACGCCTCGAACACCTTGAAGGAGAACTCCGCCATCGAGCGCGCCTGCTGCGTCAGCTCCACCAGGTTGATCACCAGCGCCACCGCGCTGTTCTTGATGATATTGATGAATTCGGAAGTGAGCGGGGGCAGGATGATGCGAAACGCCTGTGGCAGCACCACGTAGCGGTAGGCCTGCGGGTCGGTCAGGCCCATCGCGGTGGCCGCCATGCGCTGGCCGCGCGGCAGCGAGTTGATGCCGGCGCGGACCTGCTCGGCGACCCGCGCCGAGGTGAAAAAGCCCAGGCATAGCACCGCGGTGATGAAGGAGGCGTTGGGCAACTGCTTGACCCAGGTGCCCATCGCCTTGGGCAGCAGTTCCGGCATGACGAAAAACCACAGGAACATCTGCACCAGCAGCGGAATATTGCGAAACAGCTCGACGTAGGCGTTGCCGATCACCACCGCCCACTTCACCGGCATGGTGCGCACGGTACCGACCAGCGCCCCGAGGATGAGCGCCATCACCCATGCGGTCAGCGCCGTCGCCAGGGTCCAGCCCAGTCCCGACATCAGCAAGCTGAAATAGGTGTGGACGCCGTCCGGCGATGTCTCCCAATAGATGCGCCAGTTGAAGGTGTAGTTCATCCGCGCCAGCCCCCCTTGAAACCTAGTTATGTTCCTGCAATGCAAGCAGGATGCCACATCTATGCAAAACGGGGAACCCTGAGGTTCCCCGTTTTGTTTTCAAGCGGTCTTGCTGCTGCGGTCTTGCGGCTTACTTGTAGGCAGCCGGATCACCCGAATCGGTCGGGGCGGCCACCACTTTTTTCAGCGGCTCGCTCATCGGCAGGTTCAGGTTGATGCCCTTGGGCGGGATCGCCGTCTGGAACCACTTGGCGTAGATCTTGTTGATTTCGCCGGACTTGAACAGGCCGGCAATCGCCTCGTCGCCGACCTTCTTGAAGGCCGGGTCGTCCTTGCGCACCATAATGCCGTAGGGCTCGACCGACAGCGCCTCGGCACTGATCAGGTAGTCCGCCGGCGCCTTGGAGCTGGCCACCAGGCTGTAGAGCAGGATGTCGTCCATCGCGAAGGCGGCGGCACGGTCGGTCTCGACCATCAGGAAAGCTTCGGCGTGGTCCTTGGCCGGCAGGATGTTCATTCCCAGGCCGCGGCTGCCGTTAAGCTCGGTCACCTGCTTCAGGTTGGTGGTGCCCGAGGTCGACACCAGGGTCTTGCCCTTCATGTCGTTCAGCACCTTGATGCCCGAAGCCTTTTTCATCACGATGCGGTTGGCGGTGACGAAAGTGGTGTCAAGAAAGGAAACCTGCTTCTGGCGCTCGATGTTGTTGGTGGTCGATCCGCATTCCATGTCCACCGTGCCATTGGCCAGCAGCGGGATGCGGGTGGCGGAAGTGACCGGGCTGAGCTTGACCTCCAGCTTGGACATTTTCAGGTGCGCCTTGACGGCGTCGACCACTTTCAGGCACAGGTCCATCGAATAGCCGATGGGCTGCTGCTTGTCGTCGAGGTAGGAAAACGGGATCGAGGTGTCGCGATAGCCGATGACGATGGCGCCGGAATCCTTGATCTTCTTCAGGGTGCCGGTTTCCTGCGCCTGCGCGGCGGCGGTAAAACCGAAAGCGCACAGCGCGGTCAGCAAGGCGGGAAGCAGCTTTTTCATCAGTACATCTCCTCTGAGGGTAAACGGGTTTTATCTAACGCTTGGGCGCCAATCCGGTGGAGAGGCGCCGATGCGCCGCATAAGCGATACCGATAACCGTCGAAGTGTATCAGAGCAGGGGGCAAGCGCAAGCCGGCCTTCCCGTGCGAGAAATGCCCGTTCCGGGGCGTATTCCGCCCACCCGCCTGACATTTGACCCACCGATATCTGATTCAAAGCGTCGGCGGCAGCTGCACCGCGCGCGCATGCGGCTGGGTCAGCACCTCGGGGCGCAGAATAGCGGCCAGCTGGGTGGCATCGAGCAGGCCGCGCTCGATCACCAGGTCGCCGACGCGCCGCCCGGTGGCCAGCGCCGTGCGCGCGATGTCGGTGGCGTTCTCGTAGCCGATATACGGGTTGAGCGCGGTCGCCAGACTGACCGAGTCGCGCACCCGCGCGGCCAGCAGTTCGCGATTGGCGGTGATGCCCTTGACGCAATGTTCGGTGAGGGTGGCGCAGCCGGCGGTGAGGTGGGCGACGCTCTTGAACAGGCTCCAGGCGATCATCGGCTCGAAGGCGTTCAATTGCAGTTGCCCGCCTTCGGCGGCCATGGTGATGGTCATGTCGTTGCCGATCACTTCAAAGGCGATCTGGTTCATCACCTCGGGGATGATCGGGTTGACCTTGCCGACCATGATGGAGGAGCCGGCGGCGCGCTCCGGCAGGCGGATTTCGTTCAACCCCGCCTGCGGGCCGGAAGAGAGCAGGCGCAAGTCGTTGCAGGTTTTCGACAGCTTGACGGCGACCCGCTTGAGCACGCCCGAGAGCTGGACAAAGGCGCCGGTGTCCTGGGTCGCCTCGACCAGGTTGGGCGAAAGCACCAGCGCTTCGCCGGACAGGCGCGCCAGGTGGCGGCAGGCGGTAGCGGCATAGGCCGGGTCGGTGTTGATGCCCGTACCTATCGCCGTGGCGCCCAGGCTGATTTCGCGCATCAGGGACAGCGCTTCGGTGAGCCTGGCCTCGTCCTCGCCCAACATGACGGCGTAGGTGGAGAACTCCTGGCCGAGCGTCATCGGCACGGCGTCTTGCAGCTGGGTACGGCCGATTTTCAGGATGTCGCGGAATTCGAAGGCCTTGGCTTCGAAGGCCTGGCGCAGCAGCGCCATTTGCACGATCAGCTTCTTGATGCCGAGGATGGACGCCAGGCGCAGCGCGGTGGGGTAGACGTCGTTGGTCGATTGCGCGCGGTTGACGTGCTCGATCGGATGCAGGGCGGCGTACTCGCCCTTGTTCCGGCCCAGCAATTCGAGGGCGCGATTGGCGATCACCTCGTTGGCGTTCATGTTGGTCGAGGTGCCGGCGCCGCCCTGGATCACGTCGACCACGAACTCGTCATGCAAAGCGCCGGCGGCGATTTCGCGGCAGGCGGCGACGATCGCTTCGGCCTGCTCGGCGCCGAGGTCGCCCAGGTCGCGGTTGGTCAGCGCGGCGGCATGCTTGACCAGGGCGAGCGATTGCACCAGGTCCGGGAAGGCGCCGATCAGGGTGCCGGAAATCGGAAAATTCTCGCGGGCACGCAGGGTGTGGATGCCCCAGTAGGCAACAGCAGGTACTTCGCGCTCGCCCAGCAGGTCGTGCTCGATGCGGGTGGTCATGGCGGGATTTCCGGCGGGTTGGTATGCACCCAATGTACGCCGCGCCCCGCAGGCGATCCAATGCCTTGTTTTCATCGGGTCATGCAAAAAACGCATAACCCTGGAATACCTCAGGCGGGCCGCGCGGCGCCCTCGATATGGCGCCACAGGCGCTCGACAAACGGCGTCGAGCCCTGCCGCTCGCGGTAGATGCGCACTTCCATTTCCACCGCCCATTCGGCGCCGCCGGCGGCCGCCAGTTGCTTTTGCTTCAGTTCCCGCGTGACCGCGCTTTGCGGCAGGAAGGCGACGCCATGGCCTTCGAGGGCCATCACCTTCAGGCCCTCGGCCATGTCGGTTTCGTAGACCTTGCGCAGGTAGGCGCGCTTGGGCGCGCCTTCAAGGGCCAGGTCGGCCATGCGCGACAGGTAGGCGTTGGGCGTATAGGCGAGGTATGGCAGGGGCTGAGCGGCGCGGCCGGGCAGCAGGTAGCGCACTGCGCCCTTGGCGATGGCGCTATAGGGGCGCAGGGTTTCCAGGCCGAGTTGCAGCATTTCATAGCGCGCCGGGTCGAGCTGCACCGGCTGGCGCGGATGGTGATAGCAAATCAACAGGTCGCAGCCGCCCTCCACCAGGGTCATCACGGCGTCGTGCACATTGGTGGCGATCAGCCGGCTGGCGACCGCGCCGAAGCCGCTTTCGATCGACGCCAGCCACTTGGGAAAAAAGGTCAGCGCCAGGGTATGCGGCAAGGCGAAGCGCAGGGTGTCCTTGGCCAGCGGGGTCTCGCCGCGCGCCTCGGCGCGGGCGGCGTTGGAGGCCGCCAGCAGGGCCACGGCGTGGCTATGGAAACTCTCCCCCGCCGGGGTCAGGCGCGTGGGGTAGGAGGTGCGGTCGATCAGGTCCGCGCCCAGCCAGGCCTCGAGCGCGCGAATGCGCCGCGAGAAAGCCGGCTGGGTGACGTGACGCAACTCGGCGGAGCGCGAAAAGCTGTGCGTTTCCACCAGACTCAAAAAATCCTCCAGCCACTTTATTTCCATCGCGTGAGCCTTTTGTGGGCGAAAGGAAATCTTAACCGGTTAATTCTGTTTTTCAGAGCGCGAAATTGGCAACGTGGATTTGCGGCGCCGCGCCCTTGATCACATCGGCCACTGCGCGCGCGCTGCCCAGCGCCAGGGTCCAGCCCAGTGCGCCATGGCCGCAATTGAGCGAGAGATTGGCCAGGGGCGTGCGGGCCAGCAGTGGCGTGCCCTTGGGCGTGGCCGGGCGCAGGCCGGTCCAGGGCTGCATCGCTTGCGGACCGGCGGCGTAGTCGGTGGCGCCGGGAAAGGCCAGGCGCGATTCCTCGAACAGCTGGTGCAAGCGTACCGGGTCGATTTTCTCGGTGTAGCCGGCGATGTCGGCCATGCCGGCGACGCGCAAAAAATCGCCCGTGGGTTCGGCCAGCGGCGCGTACACCACCTTGCGCTTGAAATCGGTGATGCTGAGCTTGGGTGAAAGCCCGGGCGCCGCGCGGCCCACCGGCAGGGTCAGGCTGTAGCCTTTGAGGGGATAGATCGGCAGGCGCAGGCCGAGCGGCCGCGCCAGAAATGCGCTGTGCGCACCCAGGGCCAGCACATAGTGGTCGGCCTGCACCGGCCCGTTGCGCGTCTCCACCGCCGCAATGCGGCTGCCTTCGCGCACCAGGCGCACGATCTCGGTATCCAGCGCGAAGGCCACCCCCATGGCGCGCAGACGCTGTTCCAGGCCGACACAAAAGCTGTAGCAGTCGCCGACCTCTTCACCCGGGGTATGGATGCCGCCGACCAGGCGCTTGCCCAGGCTGGAGGCAGGGTCGGTGAGCGCGGGTTCGAGGGCGCGGCATTGCTCGCGGTCCAATGCATCCTGCTCGCAGCCGAGCGAGCGCTGGTAGTCGAGCAGGCGGCGCGCGGAATCGAAGCCGGCGGCATCCGAAAACAGCACCAGCTTGCCGCCGCGCGCATAGGCGAATTCGATCTGCGGCTCCTCGTGCACGAAAGCATGCATCAGCGAGCGGCTGTAAAACGACAGCTCCAGCAGGCGGCGGGTGGTGAGGTCGCTCTGCGCCTGGTTGCAGGCCAGCACGAATTCCAGCAACCAGCGCCACTGCTGCGGGTCGAGGGCCGGATAAAAGCGCAGCGGCGAGTCGCGGCGCAACAGCCAGGGCGGAATCTTCGGCAGCACGCCGGGGCCGGCCAGCGGAGCGACGTACGAGTACGACAACTGCGCGCCGTTGGCGTAGCTGGTGTGCAGGGCGACACCGCTGCTTTTTTCCAGCACCGTCACCTCATGGCCATCGCGCGCCAGGTAGTAGGCGCTGGTCAGGCCGGCAACGCCGGCACCGAGGATGGCGATGCGCATGCCCTAATCCGTGCCCGGCCCGCGTGACCAGGCGACGCTGGCGGCGGCCAGCGCGGCGGTGGCATCAACCATGCGCGCACGCAACCCGGTATCGGCGCCGGCCAGCGCCAGCGGCAACTCGGTGCAGCCGACCACCAGCACGTCGGCACCCGCCGCCAGCAGCCTTTGCGCCACCGTTTCGGCCAATGCGGCCGCGCCGGCGATGTCGCCTGCCTTCACCCGCTGGATGGCCTGGTGCAGCGACTCCTGATCATCCGCAGGAGGCAGCAGGGTGGCGTAGCCCGCCTGCTGAAACCGCGTCTGGTAAAAGCCGGCGGCGAGGGTGCCGGAAGTAGCAAGCAAGCCGATGCGCCGGCCCTGCGGCGCGTGCCTGCGGGCTTCGAGCAGCGCGGCGTCGGCGATATGCAGTATGGGGACGCCGCCCTGCTCGACCAGTTCGTCGTACCAATAATGCGCCGTGTTGCAGGCGATGGCGATCGCCTCGGCGCCGGCCGCGCGCAGGGCGCGCACGCCCGCCAGCATGGCCGGCAGCGGCGAAGGCCCGTCGCCGAGGATAGCCGGCACCCGCTCCGGCACCTGTGGCACCGACCAGGCGACGAGAGGAATATGGTCCTGGTCGCGGGCAGCCGGCGTAGCCGCCGCCACCTTGGCCAGAAAATCCGCCGTCGCCAGCGGCCCCATGCCGCCCAGTACACCCAACATGCGCGCCACCATCGCTCCCGGAAGAAATTCGATACCACCAGTTTACCGGCGCGACGCCATACACCCCATGCTAATTTGTTATGGAGCGCAGCGCCTCGCGCACGCGCGGACTCCGGGTATATTGCGTGATCCATAAAACCTCATAACTTTCGGAGACTTGATGACCACTGCCCTGTATTTCGGCCCCGGCGCCTGTTCGATGGCGCCGCACATCGTACTCAATGAGATCGGCGTGGACTATGAGCCGCGCAAGACCAACCTGGCGGAAAAGGCGCAATTGACGCCCGAGTACCTGGCGATAAACCCGAAGGGCCGGGTGCCTGTTCTGCTGGTTGACGGTTTCGTGCTGACCGAAGTGCCGGCCATCCTCACCTATCTTGGGCAGCGTTATCCTCAGGCCAACCTGCTGCCGGCGGGCGGCGAGCCGCTGGCGCGCTGTCTCGAATGGCTGGCCTATTGCTCCTCAACCGTACACCCCTCCTATGCCCACCTGCGCCGGCCGGAGCGCTATTCCGACGACAAGACCGCTTATCCGAAAATGCAGGAAAAGGGCGAGGCCACCTTCATCGACTGCATCGGCTTCATCGACCGCAAGCTCGAAGGCAAGCAGTTCGCCGCCGGCGACGTCTACAGCGTGGCGGACGCCTACCTGCTGGTGTTTTTCGGCTGGGCCAACGGCCTGAAGAAGTTCGACATGGCCGCCACCTACCCGCACTACACCGCATGGGCAAAGCGCGTGCTGGCGCGCCCGGCGGTACAAAAGGTGATCGAGTTGGAAGGCACGCAGCCGCGATACACCCTGTAGCGGACAAAAGTACACCCCTGCTTTGGTCCGGGCTGAGATGCATAAAATCACCGGCAAAGCCGGATGACTGCATGAGATAACTGCTGCACAAACAAAAACCGCCTTTCGGCGGTTTTTGTTTTTAGCGCCGCCGGCTATGCGGCCTTTTCCAGGGCTTGCTGCACCTCCTGGAGTTCCTCGGCCTTGTGCTCTTCCTGCTGCTGCAAGGACCACATGCGTGCGTAGTGGCCACCGTGTGCCAGCAGCTCGTAGTGGGTGCCGCGCTCGACAATGCGGCCCTGGTCCATGACGATGATCTGGTGTGCGTCCGCTATCGTCGAGAGGCGGTGGGCGATGGTCAGCGTGCTGCGGTTCTCTGCGATCTTTTTCAGTTCGGCCTGGATCGCTTTTTCGGTGCGCGAGTCCAGGGCGGAGGTGGCCTCGTCGAATATCATGATGGCCGGGTTCTTCAGCAAGGCGCGGGCAATCGCTACGCGCTGTTTTTCGCCACCGGAGAGCTTCAGGCCGCGTTCCCCGACCATGGTTTCATAGCCGCGCGGCAGGGTTTCGACGAAATCGTGGATCGAGGCCATTTTCGCTGCCGCGATCACTTCTTCGCGCGGCGCGTCGGTGTTGCCGTAGGCGATGTTGTAGTAGATCGTGTCGTTGAACAGCACCGTGTCCTGCGGCACGATGCCGATGGCGCGACGCAGTGAATTCTGCGTCACCGCGCGGATGTCCTGCCCGTCGATGCGGATGGCGCCGCCGTCAGGGTTGACGTCATAGAAGCGGTACAGCAGGCGCGCCAGGGTGGACTTGCCCGAGCCGCTGTGGCCAACCACCGCCACGGTCTTGCCCGCGGGTATTTCGAAGTCCACGCCGTGCAGGATCTGCCGCTCCGGGTCGTAGGAAAAGTCGACATGGTCGAAGCGGACCGACGCACCCTGCAGGCGCAGGTCCGGCGCATCAACCGCGTCGGCCACCTCGCGGTTGGCGTCGAGCAGGGCGAACATGCGCTCCATGTCAGCCAGGCTTTGCTTGATTTCGCGGTACAGGACGCCTAAGAAATTGAGCGGGATGTAGAGCTGGATCATGAAGGCGTTGACCAGCACCAGGTCGCCCAGGGTCATGGTGTGGTTCATCACCCCCAGCACCGCGCGCCACATGATGGCGGTGACGGCGAGTGCAATGATGGTGCTCTGGCCGATATTCAGCAGGGAGAGCGAGGTCTGGCTTTTCACCGCCGCCGACTCCCAGCGCGCCAGGCTTTCGTTGTAGCGCCTGGCCTCGTACTCCTCGTTGCCGAAGTATTTCACCGTCTCGTAGTTGAGCAGGGAGTCGATGGCGCGGATGTTCGCCTTCGTGTCCAGCTCGTTCATGGTGCGGCGGAAGTTGGTGCGCCACTCGGTGATGCCGACCGACCAGGTGATGTAGAGCAGCAGCGCCACCAGCGTGATGCCGACGAACCAGATGTCGTACTTGATGCCGAGGATGGTCAGCACCAGGGTGATTTCCACCAGGGTGGGCAGGATGCTGTAGAGCGTGTAGGAAACCAGGCTGGAGACGCCGCGGGTGCCGCGCTCGATGTCGCGCGTCATGCCGCCGGTGGCGCGGTCCAGGTGAAAGCGCAGGGAGAGTGAATGCAGGTGGCGGAATACCTGCAGGGCGATTTTTCGCACCGCCGATTGCGTCACTTTGGCGAAGACGAATTCGCGCAGCTCGGTGAATACCGTGGTCGACAGGCGCGCCACGCCGTAAGCCAGCAAGAAGCCGGAAATCGCGCCGAAGGCGACTTTTTCCGGCGTCGACAGCACCAGGCCGAGGCCGTCGACGATCTGCTTCATGATCAGCGGCACGGTGACATTGGCCACCTTGGCGCCGACCAGGAAGGCGAAGGCGAAAATCACCCGCGCCTTGTACTCCCACAAGTAGGGCAGGAGGGCGCGGATGGTGGCCCAGCCGTCCTGGGAACGGGGGGCGGTCGAAGGGTCGCCGCTGCTGCGGGAGAGGTTGCGCATAGGCTTTTAGAGTTGGGGATTATCCCCCCAAAAGTAAGGCCGGATTGAATCCCCCGCCTGACCGGCGTAGCATAGGCCGACCGGCCCCCGCAGAAGGCGCCGCGAAACAACAAGCCGC
>DATAZV010000076.1:0-28497 GCA_036271855.1 Burkholderiales bacterium | reverse complement strand
CGCATAGGCCTCTTGCTCCATGCGCGCGGCCAGGGCGGCAATGCGCTCACCGTCGGCCGTCAGCACGTAGGCGCGCGGGCGCCGGTCCACCAGTTTGAGCTTGAGCGACTCTTCCAGCGCGGCGACCCGCCGTGCCACCGTGGCATGGTCCACCCCGAGCCGGCGCGCGGCGGCCGACAGCGACTTGTCGCGCGCCAGGGCGGCGAAATGGCGCAGGTCTTCCCAATCGTTCATCCGGGTATTTTTGCACAGATCATGTGCATTGATAGGGAATTCCGCGCAAGTCAATCATGGCCGAAGATGGCATATCTCCTCACTTATAGGAATTGCCATGGCCCTGCACATGCGCGTCAAACAAGCCGGCGGCGTCGACCAGTTCGAGGCTGTCGAGATCGAACTGCCCGCACCCGGCCCCGGCGAAATCCTGCTGCGCCAGACCGCCATCGGGGTCAATTTCATCGACATCTACCAGCGCAGCGGCCTCTACGCCCTGCCGCCCGCGCGGGTGCCCGGCGTCGAGGGCGCCGGGGTGGTGACGGCGGTCGGCGCCGGGGTCACCCACCTGAAGCCCGGCGACCGTGTCGCCTATGCCGGCGCGCCCGTCGGCGCCTACGCCGCGGAGCGCCTGCTGCCGGCCTGGCGCGCGATTCCCGTCTCCGCAGACATGCCCGACGAGGTGGCGGCCACCGCCCTGGCGCGCGGACTCACCGCCCACATGCTGCTGAACCGGGTCTATCCCGTCGCAGCCGGTACCACCCTGCTGGTGCACGCGGCAGCGGGCGGTCTGGGCCAGTTGCTGACCCAGTGGGCGAAACACCGTGGCGCCACGGTGATCGCCACCGTCGGCTCGGAAGCCAAGGCGCAAATCGCCCGCACTGCCGGGGCGGCCCATGTGGTCGTCGGCCGGGAGGCCGACTTTGTGGCGGCGGTGGCCGAGATCACCGGCGGGCGCGGAGTCGACGTGGCCTACGACGGCATCGGCGGCGAGAGCCTGGCGAAAACCCTGGCCTGCGTGCGCCCTTTCGGCGTCGCCGCCAGCATCGGCCAGGCCGGTGGTCCCATCCCGCCGCTCAATGTCGAAGACCTAGGGCCGCGCCGCTCGATTTCCCTGGTGCGCCCCAGCGTGATGGCCTATATGAACGAGCGCGCGACCTATGAGGCTGCCGCCCCCGAAGTACTGGCGGCCACCGCCGACGGCCTGGCGCCGCTGCTCGGGCGCGGTTACCCGCTGGCCGAAGCCGGCGCCGCCCAGGCCGCGCTTGAGGCCGGTGAGACCATCGGCTGCCTATATTTGCTTCCCTGACAAGGAGTTAGCGCAGCCGGACCACTAAGTTTGGTCGATTTGCGCGCGGACATCCACAAAGGGCGCCGGCGAGCCTATATTAGGTACCAGGCAGGTACCAGGACCGCGGTGTCGGCGGGTTTCCGCGGGCCCGGCGCCGTCCACTGATCCGCCGGCGGCAGGAACCGCGATGCCGGATTGAAGCTTGAAAAATCCCGAAAATGACCGTGATTTACCGTGGTACGCGGCCCCGGATTGTGGATAACTTCTCAGGTTTTATCAGGTTGCACGGTGCAAAATTCACTGTGATTTACTGTGATTTCGCCATTGTGAAAACACAATTTACTTAATTAATACAGTAATTTAAGATATATAATTAATGTAATTTATAACTACTGGCTCCAGGCGATAAAAAGCCGGCGGGCAGCATGCCACCCGCCGGCCGGCATGACCAGTCGTTTACGCGTGCTCGAGTTCCGGCGCCAGCACGAACTTGTAGTTGAGCGTGTAGTACGGGTGGGTTTGCTTGGACCCATCCGGCGCGGTACCGGCATCGTGCCGCACGTAGTCGCCGATGCAGGAAGAGCGCACGCCGAACACCGCGTCCGAATCCAGGTAGGGGTCGTTGTCGATGAACACGTGGGTGATCAGCGGATCGTAGCCCGGCTTCTGGATCGCGAAGTGGATGTGGCCGGGGCGCATCGGGTGGCGCTTGGTCATGGTCAGCATGGCGCCCACCGGGCCGTCGGTGGGGATCGGGTAGGCCGCCGGCTTGATGGTCCAGAACTTGAGCTCGCCCTTGGCATCGGCGTTGAAGACGGCGCGCAGGCGCATCTTGTCGCGGTTCCAGGTCGGGTCCTGCACGTCGTAAAAGCCTTCGGCGTCAGCCTGCCAGACGTCGACCTGGCAGTTGGGCACCGGCTTCCCGGCTTCATCGACCACCTGGGTGACGCACAGGCAGGGCTCGCCGGGGGCACCCAGGGCGATGTCCTCACCGTCTTTTTTCGCCGGCGGGTTTTCGATGTGAAAGGGGCCGAACACGGTCTGCTCGGTGGCCTCGGCGGAGCGGCTGTGGTTTTGCGCCACCACCAGCTGCGAGAGGCCCAAGGTGTCGGACAGCAGGATGAATTCCTGGCGAACGTCGTCGCATTTCTGCCCGGTAGCGGTGAGGAACTTGATGCCTTCCATCCACTCGGCTTCGGTCAGATTGGTCTCGCGGGCGAAGGCGTGCAGGTGGCGCACCAGGCTGGTGATGATTTCCTTGACCCGTGGATCAGGGGTATCGGCGAAGCGTTCCACCACCGCGTCGGTGATGTTGTGTTCATTCAAATTGCGCATTGCGTCTATCTCCTTGTACTTCCGGTTCGCGAATACCTAATGATAGTCCTACGATTCCAGTCCGTCGTTCATTTCGACGTTGTCCGGCGTCAGCTCCAGGCCGGCGCTCTTGGCGATCTCGACCAGCAAAATCGAAAAGTCGACGTTCTCATACCCACGGCCGACCAGGTTGGCAATCGACTCGCGGGTGGCCGCGGCAGCCGGCATCGGCACGCCCTGGATTTTCGCCGCGCTCATGCCGAGATCCATGTCTTTCAGCAAAAGCTTGGGGGTGAAAGTGACCTTGTCGAAGGTCAGGTTGGTCATGGTCGGCGTCTTGTAGGTGGTGTACATCGAGCCCAGCACCGAATCGTTGATCGACTTGAGGAAGACGTGGCGCGGAATCCCGGCCTTTTCGGCCAGCACGGTGATTTCGCACAGCGACTGGATGATCACGCCGAACATGGTGTTGTGGGCAATCTTCCACACGCGGGCCAGTTCGCCCTCGCCCACCCAGGTTTCGCCGCGCCCGAGCATCGCCAGGTAAGGCTTGGCGATTTCATAGGAAGCGCGCGGACCCGAGGAAACGATGGAGAGCTTGCCCGCTTTCGCCACCTTGCCGTTGCCGGAGACCGGGGCGCACAGATAGGCGACGCCGCGCTTTTCCAGCTCGGCGCGCACTTCGCCCGAGCCTTCCTGCGAAATCGAAGAGCAATCCACCACCATTTTCGGCTTGGACGACTTGCTCAGCAGGCCATCGGCGGCAAACAGTACTTCCTTCAAGTCGGCGGTGGTCGAGACCATGGTGAAGACGATGTCGCAAGTGGCCAGGTCGGCCTTGTTGTCGACCAGCTTGGCACCGGCGTCGGTCAGCGGCTTGGCCTTTTCCTTGGTGCGGTTCCACACCGAAAGGTCGCACTTGTTGTTGAGGATGCGCTTGGACATCGGCTCGCCCATGCGTCCCAGGCCGATCCAGCCGATTTTGTGTTGATTGCTCATTTACTTTTGCCTTGTTTGTTGATTGAGTGTTGCCCCTGTCCGCTGCCAGACAGGATTTACTGCTTGCTGAATCTGGCCTGCTTAGCGCGGCGCGCGCACCGGCAGGCCGGTGAGGCGGCTGAGTTCCTCGATCGACAGCCCTTCGACCATATCCACCGCCGCCAGACCCTGCGGCGTGAGGTCGATGGTCGCCAGATCCGTATAGACGCGGCTGACCACGCCGACACCGGTGAGCGGGTAGGTACAGGCCTTGACCAGCTTGGATTCGCCGGTCTTGGTCAGGTGCTCCATCATGACGAAGACTTTTTTCGCGCCGACGGCAAGGTCCATGGCGCCGCCCACCGCCGGAATCGCGTCCGGCGCGCCGGTGTGCCAGTTGGCCAGGTCGCCGGTGATCGACACCTGGAAGGCGCCGAGCACGCAAATGTCGAGGTGGCCGCCGCGCATCATGCCGAAGGAGTCGGCGTGGTGAAAATAGGAGCCACCGGTGAGGAGGGTCACCGGTTGCTTGCCGGCGTTGATCAGGTCCCAATCCTCCGCGCCCTTGGCGGGCGCCGGGCCCATGCCGAGAATGCCGTTTTCCGAGTGCAGGAAGATTTCCTTGCCGGCCGGCAGGTGGTTGCCCACCAGCGTCGGCAAGCCGATGCCGAGGTTGACATAGGCGCCCTCGGGAATGTCGCCGGCAACGCGTGCGGCAATCGCATCGCGGTTGCGGGGTTTATATGACTTGGGGGCGGGAACGGCGCTCATGCGGCCTCCTTCAAAATTTGCTCGCGCGCGACCTTGACCACGCGCTGCACGAAAATGCCCGGGGTGACGATGTTTTCCGGATCGAGATTGCCGAGCTCGACGATTTCATACACCTGGGCGACGGCGCACTTGGCGGCAGCGGCGATCACCGGCCCGAAGTTGCGCGCGGCCTTGTGATAGACCAGGTTGCCCCAGCGGTCGCCCTTTTCGGCCTTGATCAGCGCAACGTCGCCATGGATCGGATATTCGAGCACATAGTGCTTGCCGTTGATCTCGCGGGTTTCCTTGCCCTTGGCCAGGTCGGTGCCGTAGGCAGTCGGGCAGAAAAACGCGCCGATGCCGGCACCGGCGGCGCGCATGCGCTCGGCCAGGTTGCCTTGGGGCACCAGTTCGAGTTCGACCTTGCCGGCGCGGTACAGGCTTTCGAAGTGATGCGCATCGGCCTGGCGCGGGAAGGAGCAGATCAGCTTGCGCACCCGCCCCTCGCGCAGCAGCGCGGCGAGGCCGACTTCGCCGTTGCCGGCGTTGTTGTTGACTACCGTCAGCTCTTTCGCCCCCTGGGCGATCAGGCCGTCGATCAGTTCGTTGGGCATGCCGGCGCCGCCGAAGCCGCCGATCAGGATGGTCGAGCCGTCCTTGACGTCGGCCAGCGACTCGGCGATGGAATTGACGATTTTGTTGATCATGAGATGAATGTGAAGCGTGATTTCCGGAAGATGACAGGCAGACGGCTTTTAGGCTCCAGGCGCCCTGCCATGCCATGCATTATCGAGCAAACGGCGGATCGCCGCGCGTTCCAGCGGCGCAGGATTCGGATAAGGATTGGCCACCGCCAGGTCGGCCACCTTGTCCAGACCCGATTCGGGCATGCCGAGGTCTTTCAGCGCCAGCGGGGTGCCGAGCTTTTGCTCCAGTTCGTACAGGCCCTGGGCTGCATCCTGGGCGCCGAGGGCGCGGGCGATGCGGCCCATCGCCTCCGGCGCGGATTTGGCGTTGTAGGCGGTAGCGTGCGGCAATACAACCGTGTGGGTTTCGGCATGCGGCAGGTTAAAGCTGCCGCCCAAGGTGTGGCACAGCTTGTGATGCAGGGCCATCGCCGAACCATTGAGCGCCACGCCGCACAGCCAGGCGCCGTACAGGGCGTCGGAGCGGGCCTGGATGTCCTTGGGCGAAGCCACCACCGCGGGCAGGCCACGCGCCAGGGCGCGTATGCCCTCCTCGGCGATCATCGAAATGATCGGGTTGCCGTCCACCGCATAAAGTGCCTCCACCGCGTGGGCGATGGCGTTCATGCCGCTGGTGGCGGAGAGTCCCACCGGCAGGGTCAGCGTGAGTTCGGGGTCGTAGATGACGGTCTTGGGCAGAACGCGCGCATCGCGTCCGGTCCTTTTCAGTCCGCCTTCGGTGATGCCGTAGATGGTGGTCATCTCCGACCCGGCGTAAGTCGTTGGAATGGCGAGAATCGGCAGGCTCGATTCCAGCGCGATCGCCTTGCCCAGACCCGTGGTCGAGCCGCCGCCGATGGCCACCGCGCAATCGGCACCGACCCGCGCGGCTTCTTCACGCGCCAGGCGCGCGGTCTCGATTGGCACATGCATGACAGCGCGGGCGAACACGCCGGCGCAGCGTTCGCCCAGGCGCTTGGCAATTTCCTCGGCCTGTGCCGCCTGCTCAGGGGTGGAAAGCACCAGCGCGCGCCTGGCGCCCAACTGGATGATTTCGCGCTCGAGGTGGTTCAGGCTGCCCGCGCCGAACACCACGCGCGAGGGGTGGGAGGTGTAGATGAAGTCGTGCATGGCGGGGTCCGGTCGGCAACAGGAGGCAAGCGCGGGGCAACTGCGGCGCGGCGCTTGTGTTGTGAGCCGCGAGCATCCATAATCGGCAAAAGTTTGTCAAACAAATACTTGTTCATAATAAGAACACTAGGCGAATCAAGGACAAAGGAGAAGATCGTGGGCCTGGATGCTGCATTGCACGCAACTAAACCGAACCCCATCAAGCCGCCGCCCAGCGACAGCTATGTGCAGTCCTTCGCTCGCGGCCTGGGGGTGATCCGTGCATTTACCGCGGAGGCGCCGGCACAAACCCTGACCGAGGTCGCCGCGCGCACGGGACTCGACCGTGCCGGCGCGCGGCGCATCCTGCTGACGCTCGCCCAGTTGGGCTATGTGTACCAGGAGGGCCGCCTGTTCCGCCTCACCGCACGCACCCTGGACCTGGGCTACGCTTACCTCTCCACCACGCCGCTGTGGAACCTGGCCGAGCCGGTGATGGAAGAACTGGTGGCCGAGGTGCACGAGTCCTGCTCGATCGCCGTGCTCGACGGCACCGAGATGGTCTACATCCTGCGGGTACCGACTTCCAAGATCATGAGCATCAACCTGGGGATAGGCTCGCGCCTGCCGAGCTGGTGCACCTCGATGGGCCGGGTGCTGCTCTCGGGCCTGCCGGAAGCACGGGTCGACGCGATTCTCGCCGGCAGCGAGATCCGCGCCTACACGCGGCACACCGTGACCGACCCGGGCGAGCTGAAAAAGGCCATCGCGCAGGCCCGCACCCAGGGCTACGCGGCAGTGAGCCAGGAACTGGAGGAAGGGCTGTGCTCGGTCGCCGTGCCGCTGACCGACCGCGCCGGCAACGTGATCGCGGCGATGAACATCTCCGGCAATGCCGGCCGCGTTTCGCTGGCCCAGATGACGCGCAAGATGCTGCCGCATCTGCAGGCGGCGGCCGAACGCATCAACACCTCGCTGCGCCTGCGCGCCTAAGCCATTGTGTCAGGCGTGTTGCATCGGTGAGGAAAAAATAGGGGCTTAATCCAATCGCGCTATATCCGTCGCGAGCGGGGCCGCATACAATTGCGCCCATGATGCACCGGTCCCGCGCCGGTGCGCGCTCATAGCCCAACCGGCCTTAGGCCCCCGCAGCGTTCAACCCCATGAAGTTCGACCGCTCCCTGCCGCCCGCAAAACTCCTCGTGAGTATCTTGTTTTCGGCCGGCATCCTGGCGGGTGCCTTTGTCGTGCTCTCGCCCTTCATGCTGGCGATCCTGTGGGCGGCGATCCTGGCGGTGGCCACCTGGCCGATGCACGAGTCGATCATCCGGCGCCTGGGGCCGAAGCGCAGCCACTGGGCCGCCGGCTGCTCGACTGCCGTGGTGCTGGTGTTCCTGGTCGGCCCGATGGCCCTGCTGGTGGTGTTCCTGAGTCAGGACATCTATTCCGCCACCTCTTACCTGATCGACGCCGACACCTACGGCAAGCCGGTGCCTTCGGTGTTCTCCAAGGTACCGGTCGGCGGCGACTACCTGATTCACACCTGGGAAAAATACCTGGCCGCGCCCAAGCAGCTTTCGGCGGTGCTGGCGACCCAGCTGGACATCCTGCGCGACGCCGCCCAGACGGTGTTTTTCGACCTCACCTCGCGCCTGGCGACGCTGTTTTTCGCCTTGTGGATTCTTTACTTCTTTTACCAGGATGGCCGCTCGATTTCCGCCTGGCTGAACCAGCTCGGCTACAAATGGCTGGAAAAACGCTGGCCCTCCTACGTGTTCCAGTTGCCTGAAGCCTTGCGCGCGGCGGTCAACGGCATCGTCATCGTCGGTTTCGGCGAGGCCATCCTGATTTCCTGCCTGATGTACGCCTGCGGCGTGCCTTCGGCCGTCACCCTGGGCGTGATGACCGCGGTGATCGCCTTCATCCCGCTGGCCGCACCGCTGCTGCTGGGGGTGATCGGGTTTTTCCTGTTCGCGCAAGGCTATCCGGCAGCCGGCATCTCGGTGTTCGTGGTCGGTACGCTGATCGTTATGCTGGCGGACTACCTGGTGCGCCCGGTGCTGATCCGCGGCGGCACCGCGCTGCCGTTCCTGGGCATCCTGTTCGGCATTTTCGGCGGCGTCGGCACCATGGGCATCGTCGGCCTGATCATCGGCCCGGTGCTGCTGGTGCTGGTGCTGGTGCTGTTCCGCGAGGCGGCGATCGACGAAAACAGCATCGACCTCGACCTGACGGATACGCAAGTGATGCGCACCCTGGACAGCACCGACTTCTAGCCGGCGCCGCCCACGGTAATCCTCAGGCCGCTTTCGGCGGGCGCAGCTGCATCGACTTGTACTCGAGAAACTCTTCCATGCCGTAGAGCCCGCCTTCGCGGCCGCGGCCGGACTGCTTGAAGCCGCCGAACGGCGCCATCGGGTTAAAGGGGCCGCCATTGATGTCGATCTGCCCGGTGCGGATGCGCCGCGCGACGCGCTTGGCGCGCTCTTCATCCTTGCTCCAGACCGTACCCGCAAGGCCATAGACGGAGTCGTTGGCGATGCGGATGGCGTCGGCCTCGTCCTTGTAGGCGATGATCGACAGCACCGGCCCGAAGATTTCCTCGCGGGCAATCGTCATCGAAGGCTGCACTTTGCCGAACACCGTGGGCTTGACGAAGTAGCCTTTGGGCTGCCCCTCGGGGGCATCCGCGCCGCCGGTGAGCAATTGCGCGCCCTCCTCGATGCCCTTTTTGATGTAGCTGCGTACCCGGTCGCGCTGCACATCCGAGATCAGCGGACCCAGGCGGGCGTCGCCCATCGGGTCGCCGACGGTGAACCCTTGCGCGGCGTCGGTGGCGAGTTTGGCGGCTTCCTCGTACATCGCCGCCGGCACCAGCATGCGCGTGGTGGCGGCGCAGGTCTGGCCGGAATTGAGGTAGCAATAGCTGACGGTTGCCTTGACCGCGGCGGCGAGGTCGGCATCATCCAGGATCAGCGCGGCCGACTTGCCGCCCAGTTCCAGCGCTACCCGCTTGACGGTTTGCGCCGCCAGCTCGGAGACGCGCTTGCCTGCACGGGTCGAGCCGGTGAAGGAAACCATGTCGACATCCGGTGACTTCGCCAGCGCCTCGCCAACCACTGGGCCGTAACCGGAGACCAGGTTGAATACACCGGCCGGCAGCTTCACCTCATCCATGATCTCGGCCAGCATGAAAGCATTGAGCGGCGCGACTTCGGAAGGCTTGAGCACCACCGTGCAGCCGGCCGCCAGCGCGGCGGCCACCTTGAGCGCGATCTGGTGCAGGGGAAAATTCCAAGGCGTGATGGCGCCGACCACGCCCACCGGCTCGCGCATGATGATCGAGTTGCCCACCGTCGATTCGAATTCGAATTCGGCGGCCAGCTTGGCGTAGGTGCCGAAGGTGTGGATCGGGTTGGCCACCATCACGCGCTGTGCGATTTTCAGCGGCACGCCGACTTCGCCGGTGATGGTGCGTGCCAGTTCCTCGGCGCGCTCCTTGAGTTTCGCCTGGATGGCGGCGAGGTACTCGCCGCGTTTGGCGGGCGTCGTCTGGCTCCAGCCGTCGAAGGCGGCCCGGGCGGCGGCGATGGCGGCATTCGCATCGGCCTCGGTGCCCTCGGGAATGCGCCCCATCACCTCTTCGGTGGTGGCGTTGATGACGTCGATGGCTTTGCCGCCGGAAGATGCAGCCCAGGCGCCGTTGATGTACAGTTTGTCGTAGGTTTTCATTGTGGTCGGCTCGCGTAAGGGCGCGGTCGCGCCCTGCAAAAAAACAAGGAGACAGGCCGGGGCATTCTACTGCAACGGCTACAGCGCAAAATGAAATATAGTTTCGCCCCGCTTCGGGCCGGAGACTGCCGATGAGTGGCTCGCAGCCTCCCCTGTACTACCGCTACTGGCCGAAAAACGTGCCTCACGAAATCAGCCTGCCGCGCACCAGCGTCTCCTACAACCTCGACGTTTCGGCCGCGCGCTATCCGGACAAGACCGCGCTGCTGTTCTACGACACCCGTATCAGCTATGCCGAGCTGCGCGATACCGTGGACAAACTGGCGGGCTATCTGCAGCAGGACTGCGGCGTGAAGCGCGGCGACCGCGTCGCCATCTACCTGCAGAACTCGCCGCAGTTCATCATGGCCTATTACGCCATCCTGCGCGCCGACGCCATGGTGGTGCCGGTGAACGCCATGCTCACGACCGACGAAGTGCGCCATGTGATGACCGACAGCGGCGCGCGCGTGCTGTTCGCCGCGCAGGACCTGCTGCCGCGCGTGGGCGAACTGCGCGGCGACGGCACGCTGACCAGTGTGATCGCTGCCACCTACTCCGATTACCTGCGCGCGCCCACAGACCTCGCCGTGCCCGATTTCGTCGCGGCCCCGCGCGAGGCCGTGCTCCCGGGCGCGGTCACCTGGCAAGCCGCGCTGGACGCCGGCCGCGTGCCCGCGCCAGCGCAAGCCGGGCCTGACGATCTATGCGTAATGCCCTACACCTCCGGCACTACCGGCCTGTCAAAGGGCTGCATCCACACTCATGCAACGGTGATGCACACGCTGATGGTGCAAACCCAGTGGTACGGCGGCTTGTGCGCCGACCAGGTGGCGCTGTGCACCCTGCCGCTGTTCCACGTCACCGCGATGCAGTCGTCGATGAACACACCAATCTACGGCGGCCTCACCATCGTCGTGCTGCCGCGCTGGGACCGCGACGTGGCCGGTGCGCTGATCGCCCGCTACAAGGTGAACAACTGGAGCAACATCACCACCATGCTGGTGGATTTCCTCGCCAACCCCCGCCTCTCCGAATACGACATCTCCAGCCTGGCGCGGGTCAGCGGCGGCGGCGCTTCGGTGCCCGAAGCCGTAGCGCAAAAATTCAAGGCGCTGACCGGGCTCGACTACATCGAAGGCTATGGCCTGTCCGAGACCATCGCGCCTTCGCACATCAACCCGGCAGACCTGCCGAAAAAACAATGCCTGGGCATCCCGATCTGCAATACCGATTCGCGCATCATCCATCCCGAGACCCTGGAAGAATTGCCGCAGGGCGAAGTCGGCGAAATCATCACCTGCGGACCGGGCGTGTTCAAGGGCTACTGGAACGACGAACAAAAGACCCGCGACGCCTTCATCGAAAAAGACGGCAGGCCCTTTTTTCGCACCGGCGACCTCGCGCGCATGGATGAGGACGGTTACTTTTTCATGGTCGACCGCCTGAAACGCATGATCAACGCCTCCGGCTTCAAGGTCTGGCCCGCCGAGATCGAAGCCATGCTCTACGCCCACCCGGACATCCAGGAGGCCTGCGTGATCGCCAGCGCCGACAGTCATCGCGGCGAGACCGTCAAGGCCTATGTGGTCCTGCGCGCACAGGCCAGGGACAAGGTGCGGGCAGAGGATATTGTCGCCTGGGCCCGCGAGCGCATGGCGGCCTACAAGTACCCGCGCATCGTCGAATTCGTCGAAACGCTGCCGAAATCGGGAACCGGCAAAGTACAATGGCGTCTACTGCAGGAGCAGGAAAACGCGCGTACCGTAAAGGCAGCCTGATCGTCCCGAGCCGGGCCCGCACACGCAGCAATACCATGTACCGCATCGTTGAACTTCCTTACACCGACTGGTCGCCCGCGCTCGCGGAAGAAGAGTCGCGCTGCCTGGCCGGCGAACTCGAACTCGGCAAGGTCCTGTACCTCCCCGGCCTCGGCTTCGGGCTGCAGGCGAGCGAGGCGGCCTTCCTCGATCCACGCTGGCTCTCCGGCACCCACAAGAGCGTGAGCTACGAACCGGTGCGCGCGGCCGACACCGGCGGGGTGCGCGGCGCGCAAGGCTCGCCCGCTGAACTGGCAGGGCTGGCGGCGATGATCGGCCGCTTCCAGGCCGACGCACTGGCGCTGATCCGCACGCTCTTCCCCGGCTATGCCGCGCACCTGCGCATCGCGCCGACCAGCTTTCGCCCGGGCAACGTCGAGAGCCATAAGCTGTCCTGGCGCAAGGACGACACCTTGCTGCATGTCGATGCCTTTCCCTCGCGGCCGAACCGCGGCGAGCGCATCCTGCGCGTGTTCACCAATGTGCACCCCGGCGACCAGAAGCGCGTATGGAAAGTCGGCGACCTGTTCGAGCAGACCGCCGCCGAATTCCTGCACCGGGTGCCGCCGCAGACCCCGGGAGCAGCCCACGTACTTAAGGCTCTGCGCATCACCAAGTCGCATCGCAGCAAGTACGACCACTACATGCTGCGCATCCATGATGCGATGAAGCTGGACGTGGGTTACCAGAGCCGCGCCTCGCACCTGACCTTCGGTTTTCCGCCGGGTTCGACCTGGGTCTGTTTTTCCGACCAGACCGCGCATGCTGCCCTGGCCGGCCAGTTCATGATGGAACAGACGATGCACCTGCCGATCGCGGCGCTCTATTTCCCCGAGCGATCGCCGCTGAAGGTGCTGGAGCGCCTGCACGGCGGCGCGCTGGCCTAGCGCCTCTCAGTTGCCCTCGGGCGGCGTCTTCTCGAAGGCCAGCATCAAGGCGCGCAGTTCCGCCGGCACCGGCGCGGGCACGCCGCTGGCAGGGTCCTTGTACACATAGATCAATTCGCCGGTGACCAGGTGCTCGCCGCCGCGATAAATCTCGGGGACGAAGCGCATGCTTGAGCGCCCCACCCTGGCCAGTCGCATGCCGATTTGCAACTCATCGTCGAAATGCGCAGAGCCGTGGTATTCAACAGCGGCCTTGACCACATAGAGGCATTGCATCCACCCCGCCATCTGCTCCCTGTATTTCGCCTCCTGCCCGGCGATCAGCGCACGCCAGTACTCGGTGATGGCGACGTCGAAATACAGCAGGTAGTTGCCGTTGAACACCACGTCCTGGCGGTCCACTTCGGCCCAGCGCACGCGCAGCGAATGGAAAAAAGCGAAATCGCCGCGCATGGCCTTGCCTCAAGCCTGCTTGGTCAGGCCGAGGCGCTCGATGGTCGCCTTTTCGGCAGCAAAGGTGTCGCGGGCGAATTTTGTGTAGCCCTCGGAATCGAGATAGATCACCGGCTGGTCGTACTTGTCCAGCATCTGCAGCACCTTGGGGTCGTCCAGCGTCGCCTTGAAGGCGTCCTGGATGCGTTTGACCACCGCCGGCTCCATCCCGCGCGGCCCGCCGATGCCGAAGGGCGAGTCGGATACCGTGTTGTAGCCCGCGTCCTTCAAGGTCGGCACATTCGGCCAGTGCTTGGTGCGCTTGCTGCCGTAGGTGGCCAGCAGGCGCAGGCGGCCGGCGTCGACCTGCGGCCCCCAGCCGGTGGCGTCGCTATGCGCCATCACGTGGCCGCCCATCACCGCCTGCATGCCGTCGGCGGTGCCCTTGTAGGGCACGTGGGTGATCTTGATGGCAGCCTGGGTGGCGAACTCCTCCATCACCAGGTGCGGCGTGGTGCCGGTGCCGGTCGAGCCGTAGGTGAATTTGTCCGGATTGGCGCGGGCATAGTCGACCAGGTCCTTGATGCTCTTGAGCGGCGAATCTGCCGGCACCACCAGGCCGAAGGTATAGCCGGTAAGGCAGGCGATGTAGGTGAAGTCGCGCAGCGGGTCGAATTGCACCTTTTGCATATGCGGCAGGCGGAACACGCCCAGGGGAATCTGCGACAGGGTGTAGCCGTCCGGCCGCGCCTGGGTCAGCGCAATGGCGCCCAGGGTGCCGCCCGCGCCGGGACGGTTTTCGATCACCACCGGCTGGCCGAGATTGCGGCCGGCGCTCTCGGCGAAGGCGCGCATCACGATGTCGGTGGTGCCACCTGCGGGCCAAGGGCAATACAGAGTGACGGGGCGGGCCGGGTAAGCCTGGGCGCGGGCCGGGCCGCTGATCGCGGCCGTGCCTGCAGCGGCGCCGGCGGCAAGCAAAAAACTGCGGCGGTTGGTCATGTTTGTCTCCTGTTCTTGTTGGCAGTCCACGGCGCGCAGTCTATGCGCAAACCCCGCTGCGGTGCTGCTCGGGTTGCACCATGATGCAACGCACCTTGTGGGTGGCACTTACCGCCACCTCGGCCGGGTAGGCAGCCTTGCACGCTTCCACCGCCAGCGGGCAACGCGTATGGAAGTGGCACCCGGCCGGCGGGTTGGCAGGGCTGGGCACATCGGCCAGCAGGCGCTCCTTCACCTCGCTGGTCAGCGGCGGCAGCTTGCGCCCGGTGGTGACATGCGGCACCGCCGCCAGCAGCGCCTGGGTGTAGGGGTGGCGCGGCTGGCGCAGCACCTCTTCGGCCGTGCCATGTTCGACGATGCGCCCGAGATACATCACGGCGACGTCGTGCGCGAGATATTCGACCACGCCGATGTTGTGGGTGATGAACAGGTAGCTCACGCCCAGGCTGCGCTGCAGTTCCTTCAGCAGGTTGAGTATCTGCGCCTGCACCGAAACGTCGAGCGCGCTGGTCGGCTCGTCGCACACAATCAGTTGCGGATTCACCGCCAGCGCGCGCGCAATCGCAATACGCTGGCGCTGGCCGCCGGAGAATTCATGTGGATATTTGTAGCGCGACTCCTGTGCCAGGCCGACCTGCTCCAGCAACTCGCCGACGCGGTCGGCACGCGCCTGTGTATTGGCACCAATGCCGAAAGACGCCATGCCCTCGGCGATGATCTCACCCACACGCATGCGCGGATTGAGCGAACCGAAGGGGTCCTGAAACACCAACTGCATGCGGCTGCGCATGCGTTTGAGTTCCGTGCCCTTCAGGCCCAGCACCTCGGTGCCGCCGAAGCGCACGGCGCCGCCGGTCACCGGCACCAGTTGCAGGAGCGCCTTGCCGGCTGTGGTCTTTCCGCAGCCCGATTCCCCCACCAGCGCCAGGGTCCGCCCCTGGCGGATCGACAGCGACACCCCATCGACAGCCTTGACATAGCCCACGGTCCGCTTCAGCAAGCCCTTGCGGATTGGGAAATGCACTTTGAGGTCGCGTACCTCCAGCAGGTCGCCGGCATCCGCCGGTGGCGTGAAATCGCCTGCGTCCGGTGCCGGCGCGTCGTCGCGCAGCAGGGCGTCGGCCAGGCGCGATTCCTCGGCCGGGTCCAGCAAATGGCAGCGCGCCTGGTGCTCCGGGGCCGGGCCGTGCCAGGCCGGCGCCTCGACACGGCAGCGCGCAAAGGCATAGTCACAACGGTCGGCAAAGCGGCAGCCGGTGAATTGCCCATACAGCGGGGGCACGAAGCCCTTGATCGAAGCCAGCGGCTCGCCGCGCTTGCCCGCGCCGGGCAGGGAAGCAAACAGCTTCAGCGCATAGGGGTGCAGGGGCTGGGCGAAAAACGCGTCGCGCGGCCCGATCTTGACAATCTCGCCGGCGTACATCAGCGCCACCCGGTGCGCCATCTGCGCCACCACGCCCAGGTCGTGAGTGATCAGGAGCATGGCCATGCCGCGCTCGCGCTGCAGGCTTTTCAACAGGTCGAGGATCTGCGCCTGGATGGTGACATCCAGCGCCGTGGTCGGCTCATCCGCAATCAGCACCTGCGGCTCGGCAGCCAGCGCCAGGGCGATCATCACCCGCTGCTTCATGCCGCCGGAAAGCTGGAACGGGTACTCGTCCATGCGCCGCTCGGGGTCGGGAATGCCGACGCGCTTCAACCATTCGGTGGCACGGCGGCGGGCAGCGGCGCCTTCCTCGATCTTGTGGCGCTCCAGCACCTCGACGATCTGCTCGCCGCAAGTGAGCACCGGATTCAGGCTGGTGCCCGGTTCCTGGAAGATCATGCCGATGCGCGCGCCGCGCACGTCGCGCATGCGGTATTCCGGCAAGGTCAGGATGTTGCGATCGTCGAGATTCACCTGGCCGCGCTCGATCCAGCCCGGCTCCGGCAGCAGGCGCATGATGGAAAGCGCGGTCATCGACTTGCCGGAACCCGATTCGCCGACGATGGCAAAGGTCTCGCCCGCCTTCAGGATGAGATCGACCCCGTCCAGCGGATGCACCACGCCGGCCGCGCTGTCGATGCGCGTATGCAGGTTGACGACCTGGAGCACTTCGCTCATGCCGGCCGCCCTCCCGGTGCGCGAGGGTTTTCCATGGGTTCGGCTGCCTCGACAGGCCCGCCCATCGGACCAGGCTGGAACAGGCGTGGCCGCGCGCGCCTGACCACGCGGCGCGGATCGAAAGCCTCCTGTACCGCATCGGCAAACAGGTTGGCCGCCAGCACCAGGCCGAGCATGAAAAAGAACGCCGACACCAGCAGCCACCAGACCATCGGGTCGCGCGACATCTCCAGGCGCGCGGCGTTGATCATGCCGCCGAAACTGTTGGTGGTCGGGTCGACGCCGACGCCAACGTAGGAAAGCACCGCCTCGGCCAGCACCATGCCGGAAAAGTCCGTCACCGCGGTGATCGTCACCAGGTGCATCACGTTGGGCAGCATGTGGCGGGTGAGGATGCGCAGGCGTGCCACGCCGAAGGCCTGCGCGGCCTGGATGTAGTCGAGCTCGCGCAGTTTCAGCGCTTCGCCGCGCAACAGGCGGCACAGCCCGGTCCAGCCGGTAAGGCCGAGGATCACGCACAAAGCCAGCAGGCGCATGTCGGCACGCTGCAAGGTGGTCGGAAAAAACTCCTGATGGTTGTCGATGCCCACCTGCACGATCAGCACCGCGGCGGCGATCAGCAGCACCGAGGGAATCGAGCTGAGCGAGGTATAGAGATAGACGATCAGCTCGTCCACCCAGCCGCGGAAGTAGCCCGCCGCCAGGCCCAGCAAAACCGCGAAGGGCAGCATTACCATGGTGGTGAGGGTGCCGATCACCAGCCCGGTGCGTATGCTTTGCAGAGAGATGGTCAGCACGTCCTTGCCCACTTTGTCGGTGCCCAGCAGGTGATAGTGGCTGCCCAGGGATACCGCGACCGCGACCAGCAGGCAGATCAGCAGCAAGGTGACAAGAATCGGCCGCCAGGGCGCCGGCGCAGTATCGCGCCACATCGTTTTGCACGCCTGCAACGGACCGCCACCCTGGCGCGCCACCCACAGCGCCAATAGCCCGTTGAGAAGCACGAACAGCCCCACCCCTTCCAGCAGGCCCAGCGTGCCGCGCCAGGCGATGTCGGCGCCGCTGTCGGCCGGGTTTTTCAGGTGCGCGCCGCCGACCACCAGGCGCGGAAACTCGCGCGCCTGGCCACCTCCCGGCAGTTGCACCGTCTCCTTGGCGAAGGAATGGGTGGCCAGGGGCGCCGAATAGGTCTTTTCGCTTTTGCCGGCCATCGGCCCCAGAGTCGCGCCGAGCAGCACGTCGAGCAGGCTGCGCACTTCCACCCCCGCCTGGGTGCGGCCGGGCGCGCCGCTGTCGGCGCGAAAATGCAGCGAGTCGGCCAGGCCGATGCCGACATAGAAGGTGAGGACGGTGATGCAGACCATCGCCACCCGGCTCTGCCTTACCTTCAGCCACGGCACCAGCAGGTGCTCATGGCGCCGCACATACCAGGCGTAACCGGCGATGGCAAACACCAGCAGCCAGAGCAGGACATCGGTGGTCAGGAGAACCGGCGTGAAATTCATTCCAGCCTCACGCGCGGATCGACCAGGGTGTAGGAAATGTCGGTGGCGATCAGCCCCAGCACCAGCAGCACAGTGCCGATGAACACCATCGAGCGCACGATGCCGAAGTCCTGTGACTGGATCGCCTCGATGGTGTAACTGCCCAGGCCGGGAATGCCGAAAAACGATTCGAACACCAGGCTGCCCATGAACAGGGTCGGGATCACCGCCACTACCCCGGTCAAGATCGGGATCATGCCGTTCTTCAGCACGTGGCGGAACATCACGGTGAGTTCGGAAAGGCCCTTGGCGCGCGCCGTGCGTACATAATCGCGTCCCATTTCCTCGATGAAAATGGTGCGGTACAGGCGGGTTGCGCCGCCGAAACCGGCAATCACGCCGATCACCACCGGCAGGACGACGAAGCGGTAGCTGTCGATCAGCGTGTCATAGCCGGAAATCGGCACCAGGCGCCAGGCCTTGCTGAACAGGTATTGCCCGCCGATGATGAAGAACAGTCCGGACACCGACATCATGGTGACCAGGCCGATCTGGCTGGCAAAGTCGAAGCGGCTGCCGCGAAACAGGGCCAGCAGCAACGCAAAGCTGATCGTCACCGCCAGGCCGACGACGAAGGTGGGGATCGCCAGCGCCAAGCTGGGTCCGGCGCGGGTGCGGATTTCATACCAGATGTCGCGGCCATCGTCGGATTGCCCGAAGTGCAGCGCGAACATCGCCGCCGACTTTTCGAAATAAATGGTATCGGTGGCTTTGGCGATTCCCGCGGCGGCGCCGTTGTAGACCAGCGGCTTGTCGTAACCGCGCTCCGCCTTCCATTTGGAAATCGCATCGGCGGTGACGCGCTTGCCGCCCAGCTGGATGCGGGCGATATCGTCCGGCGTGTTGACTTTGAAGAACAGCCAGAAGGTGAACAGGTTGACGCCGATCAATACCAGCAGGCCATAGCCCAGGCGCCGGATGATGTACGCGCTCATGCCGGACCTCCCGCGGCGGGGGCTTCCGCCGCCGCCGCGCCGCTGAGCGCCGCCGCGCTTTCGGCGCGGCGCCAGGCGCGCAAGCCCAGCCATGCCAGGCCGGCGAGCGCAATCAGCAACAACACCAGGGGCCAGGCCACCGGATGGTTCCAGGCGCGCCGCATGCGCGCGCGCTGGTTGGCATCGATGCGCTGGTACTTCAGGTTGTTGCGCGCCATTTCATTCGGCTTGCTGTTCTTCACCCAGTCGTGCACCAGTGCATAGCTCTTCGGGTGCACGCCCCACATCCACGGCAGGTCGTTGCGCAGGATGGTCACCATGCGGTCGATCAGCTCCTGGCGCTTCGGGCTGTTTTCCATGTTGCCGACCTGCTCGAACAGGCGGTCGAACTCGGCGTTCTCGTAATTGGACTTGTTCTCACCGTCGTTTTTCACCGTGGCATTCTTGCTGTAGAACAGGAACAGGAAATTCTCCGGGTCCGGGTAGTCGGCGTTCCAGCCGAGCGCGAACATCTGGGTATTGCCCTTGCGGATCTTGTCCTGGAAGCGATTGAAGTCGGAGCCGCGGATTTCCAGCTGGATATCGATCTTGGCGAACTGCTTGCGGTACCAGTCGAGCTGCGCCTTGTTGTTGTTGCTGATCGGAGTATCGAGGTTCAGCACCAGCGGCGCGCCGGTCTTGGCATCGCGCCCGTTCGGGTAACCTGCCTCGGCCAGCAGGCGCTTGGCCTCGGCAACCGACTTGCGTTTGGGCGCCCCGTCGACCCAGTCGTAAACCAGGGGATTGATGCTCTCCTTGCCCTCGCGATAACCGAAGATGCCGGGCGGAATCGGTCCCTGCGAGGGGATCCCGCGGCCGTTCATGAAAATAGAGATCTGCTCCTCGTAATCCGTCGCGATCGAAATCGCCTGGCGCAGCTTGCGCGCGCGCTCGCCGCCGGGCTTGCCGACCACCGGATCGAGCCAGTTGAACGCCATATACGCAGTGGAGGTGGCCAGCGAAGTGCGCAAGCTGATGCCGCGCTCTTCCATCTCCGGGCTCAGGGTCGCTTCGCCGCCGCCGCCGAACTTCACCGCCTGGTCGAAATTGTCCGAAGAGATGCCCGACTTGTCGTAATAGCCCTGCAGGAACTTGTTCCAGTAGGGAATCTCCTCCTTCTCGCGCACGAAAACGATGTGGTCCATGAACGGAATGGCCTTGCCGGCGTCTTCCAGCAAGCCGGCGGCCTTGTCGCCGGCCTCGCCATCGGCAGGATATTTCTCGCCATGGAAGTTCGGGTTTTTCGACAGCACCATGCGCAGGTTGGGGTTGTTCTCCGTCAGCATGTAGGCGCCGGTGCCCACCGGATACCAGTCGAGGGTGAAGTTCTTGTCCACCATGCCGGGCTGGGAGTAGAACTCGTCGGCTTCCCAGGGAATCGGCGCGAAAAACGGCATCGCCATCCAGTACAGCAGCTGCGGGTACTTGCCCTTGATCGTGACCCTGAAAGTGGTCTTGTCGATCGCCTTCGCCCCCTCGAGGTCATAGGGCCGCAGATCCAGCCACGCGCCCTTGCCCTTGGCGGCGTCGAGCTTTTTCACTTCGCGCTGCAGGCGCTCGCCCAGCTCCTTCAGCCCGACGATGTAATCCGACATGTGGCCGAAGATCGGCGAATTGACCCGCGGGTTGGCCAGGCGCTTGATCTCGTAGACGTAGTCGGCCGCGTCCAGCTCGCGGGTGCCGCTGCTGCCGAAATCGCCGAGCACGTACTTGCCGGCGATATCGCGCGCACCGAGCCGCCGGTTGGCATCGACAAATGCGGGGTGCGGCTGATAGCGGATGCCCGGCAAGATCTTGATGTCGTAGACGGAAAACGCAATATCCCTGGCGTCGGCGCTGGCAGGCAGTTCGCGGCCCTTGCTGTCGAGGTAGCGCGGCTTGGGCATCGCCGTGGCGGTGGCCGGGATCAGTTCGTAGGGGCGCTTGAGATAGTGATACTGGAACGGCGGCTCGTACACCTGGTAGGTGAACACGGCTTCCGACTCGGTATACGACTGCGCCGGGTCCAGGTGCTTGGGGCGTTCGCTGAACTCGCTATAGAGCGCATTTTCGCTGGCATCGCCCAGCGGATAGGGGTTGTTCCAGACATCGCCGCAGGCGGCGATCAGGGACACGCAGGCCAGCGCAACCCATCGCGCCCATCGCCCGACCCGCCTGGTGCCCGGTTTTCGCATGGCTGCCAGTGTAACCAAAAGCTCCGCTTTGGTGTCATGCTGCGCCAGCCCCGGTTCAAGGGCATGGCGCGGCTCCCGATATAATCCGCGCCAGTCAAAAATATTAGCGGAGAGCAATAATGGGTTTCCTTGCAGGCAAGAAAATACTGGTGACCGGCGTGTTGAGCAATCGCTCGATCGCCTACGGCATTGCCAAGGCCTGCCACCGTGAGGGTGCGGAACTCGCCTTCACCTACCAGGGCGAGCGCTTCGAAGAGCGCATCAAGGGCTACGCCGCCGAGTTCGGCTCGTCCCTGTATTTCTCCTGCGACGTCGGCAGCGACACCGACATCGCCGGAGTATTCGAAGGCCTGAAAAAATCCTGGGATGGCTTGGATGGACTGGTACACGCCATCGGCTTCGCCCCGCGCGACGCCATCGAAGGCGACTTCATGGAGGGCGTCTCGCGCGAATCCTTCAGGATCGCCCATGACATTTCCAGCTACAGCTTCCCGGCGCTGGCCAAGGCGGCAATGCCGATGATGGAAGGCCGCCACGGCGCCCTGCTCACCCTTACCTACCTGGGTGCCGAGCGCGTGGTGCCGAACTACAACACCATGGGCCTGGCCAAGGCCAGCCTGGAAGCCTCGGTGCGTTACATGGCGAGCAGCCTGGGCCCGCGCGGTCACCGCGTCAACGGCATTTCGGCGGGACCGATCAAGACCCTGGCGGCGATGGGCATAGGCGGCTTTTCGAAAATCCTCAAGTTCGTCGAGGAAAACGCGCCGATGCGCCGCAATGTCACGGTGGACGATGTCGGCAACGTCGCCGCCTTTTTGCTCTCCGACCTGGCCGCCGGCGTGACCGGCGAGATCACCTACGTGGACAACGGCTTTTCGCGCATCGTCGGCGGTATGCCGACGGCCTGATGTCTCGACTGCTCCGGGCGGAGAAGATCATGCTGAAAAAACTCGCCGGTGCGATGCTGATGAGTGCCGCCGGCCTGACCGGTGCGGCGCCACCCGCCACGGCAGTGCCGGCCGACATGGTCAAGTGCGACGTGCGCCTGAACATCACCGATCCCGACCCCAAGGGACTGAACGTGCGCGCCGCTCCCGAGGTTAAGCCAGACAACGTCGTCGGCGTGCTCAAGCCAGACGGTGAGTGGACCACGGTGCACGTCGCCGGCAACCAGGGCGAGTGGTTCCTGATCGATGGTGCGACCACCATCGATGACAATGCCAAGGACGGCGAGCGCGCCAGCTTCAAGGGGCGCGGCTGGGTACACCGCAGCAAGGTCGGCGACATCCAGATCCGGCCAAGCGACGTTCTCGGCGCGCCGCAGGCCGGCGCCAAGCGCCTGTTCGGCGGCACCAACCCAGACAAGACACCGAGCTTCAAGGTGATGGCCTGCAAGGGCCCGTTCATCCAGGTGCAAGGCGCAAAGTTCAGCGGCTGGGCCCGCGAATATTGCACCAACGAGCGCACTACCTGCGTCTAGGTCGCCGCGACCCGGCGCGGCCGCCCGGAAGGCATACTTCCTGCTGCGGGCTTGGGACCGGCGCTTGATGTTGCGCAAAGTTGTTCCTCGCGCTTTTGGTTTACTATCGAATTTCTGTATACAAAATTTATCCGGATTGTGTGCAGATTTTCCTGCGCGTCCCTGAAGGTTCATCGTGACGATCTCCACCCGACTCAAACCCAATCTGTACAAAGACTCGGTCGCGCTGATGCGCATCGCCGAAAAATTGCTGGCCGACCCCGAGGTCACGCGCGCCACCCTGGTGATGGCGACACCGGCGAACAAGGAAATTCTTGAAGAGGCCGGCCTGCTCAATGGCGAAGCGGCCAAGGCAAACCCGAGCGACCTGATCATCGTGGTGGAGGCGGCCAGCGAAGCCGCTGGCACTGCTGCATTTGCCAAGGTCGACGATTCGCTCAATGCGGCCGCCGTCAAATCCGGCAGCGTCAAGGAGATCGCCCCCAAGACCTTCAGCATGGCCTTGCCGCGCCTGGGCGAGGCCAACATCGCGCAAATCTCCGCGCCCGGCGGCTATGCGGGCGCCGAGGCGCTGAAGGCGGTCAAGGCCGGGCTCAACGTTTTCCTGTTCAGCGACAACGTGCCGCTGGCGCAGGAGATCGCCGTCAAACAACTGGCGCACGCCAAGGGTCTGCTGGTGATGGGGCCGGACTGCGGCACCGCCATCATCGGCGGCGTGCCGCTGGGCTTTGCCAATGTGGTCAATCGCGGGCGCATCGGTTTTGTAGCCGCCTCCGGCACCGGGCTGCAGGAAATCACGGTGCAGACGCACCTGCTGGGTGAAGGCATCAGCCAGGCCATCGGCACCGGCGGGCGCGATGTCAAGGCCGAAGTCGGCGGCATCACCATGCTGATGGCGCTGGACCTACTGGCCGCCGACCCCGGCACCGAGGTCATCGGCATCGTCTCCAAGCCGCCCGCCCCGGCGGTGATGAATGCGGTGATCGAGCGCGCCGGGCGCGCCGGCAAGCCGGTGGTCGTATGTTTTCTCGGCGGCGAGCGCATCAATGCTCCAGCCAATGTGTACCAGACCGGCAACCTGTTCGACTGCGCCGACGCCTGCGTGGCCCTGGCACAAAAGCGAGAAGCCGTGGCCGCGCAGTTCGCGTCGCACCAGCACGAGAAGGGGCTGGGCAAGACGCAAAAGTACATCCGCGGCCTGTTCTCCGGCGGCACCTTTTGCACCGAGGCGCAGGTGGCGCTGCGCGACGCCGGCGTCGCCTCCTGGTCCAACGTGCCGCTGGACAAAGCGCGCGCCGTCGCCGATTTGCAGCGCTCACAGGAACACACCGTCCTCGACCTCGGCGACGACGACTTCACCGTCGGCCGCCCACACCCGATGATCGACCCCTCCACCCGCGTCGCGCGTATCGCGCAGGAAGCGGCCGATCCCGAAACCGCGGTGATTCTGCTCGACATCGTGCTGGGCTATGCCAGCCACATGGACCCGGCAGGCGCCCTGGTGCCGGCAATCCGCAAGGCGCAGACCGATGCGCAGGCGCAAGGGCGGCGCCTGCTGTTCGTCGCCTTTGTCTGCGGCACGGAAGAAGATCCGCAGGTGCGCTCGGCGCAGGAAGCCAAACTGCTCGAAGCCGGCTGCATACTGGGCCGCTCCAGTACCGAGGCCGCGCGCATGGCCGCCGCACTGGTTGCCTAGATGAGCCCAACCGCCAATAACGGCAAGCGCGTGGTCATCGCGCTGGGCGGCAATGCTGCCTACCCACCGACCATCCGCGGCACCGCCGAGGAACAGCTCGAAGTGATGGAAGGCTTGTGCGAGCATTTCGTGCGCATGATCAACGCCGGCTACCAGCTCGTCATCACCCACGGCAACGGCCCGGTGGTGGGCAACATTTTGTTCCGCATGGCCAAGACCGCAGTCGAATTGCCGCCGATGCCGATGGACGTCTGCGTCGCGCATTCGCAGGGCGGCATGGGCTATATGCTGGAGCAAAGTTTCCAGAATGTGATGCGCAAGCGCGGCTGCCACGCCAGCGTGGCGGCGGTGTTGACCGAAGTGGAGGTCGATCCCAAAGACCCGGCCTTCGCCAATCCCACCAAACCGGTCGGCAAGTTTTTTTCCGCAGCCGACGCCAAGCGCCTGGGCCAGGAAACCGGCTGGGACTTCATCGAAGACTCCGGCCGTGGCTGGCGCCGGGTCGTGCCCTCGCCCCTGCCGATGGAAATCCTCGACCTGCCGGCGATCGAAGCCCTGCTCGCAGCCGGGCTGATCCCGATCGCCGCCGGCGGCGGCGGCATCCCGGTGATCCGCAACCCGGAGGGCGATTACAAGGGCGTGCCGGCGGTGATCGACAAGGACCTCACTTCCGCCATGCTGGCCGCGCGCCTGGGCGCCACCGCCTTCATCATGCTCACCGGCGTGGAACACGTGGCGCTGGATTTCGGCAAGCCGACCCAGCGCGCGGTAGCCAGGCTGACCGTCAGTGAAGCGCGGCAACACCACAAGGATGGTCAATTCCCGCCCGGCAGCATGGGCCCGAAAATCGATGCCGCGCTGAATTTTCTCGCCGAATACGACGGCACCGTGGTGATCACCTCTCTGGAGCGCGCTTTCGATGCGCTGACCGGAACCGCGGGAACCAGGATCGTACGCGATGCCTGAGATGCCGCAGATTGTCGCTCTCGGCAGCCGCGCCGCGCTCGCCCTGGCCCGCAGCGGCGGCACGCTGCGCCTGATTCCCGGTTTTACCGAAACCCCCTATCGCTACGCGGGAGAAGATATCGTCTGGGTCGGAATGCGCGGCGAAGCCCACCCGCGCGCGGTATTTGTCGATGGCCCGGCGCAGCAGATGCGGCTCGATTGGGATGCTCCGCATCCCGTCCCGACGCCTCCCTTCCAGCGCTCGTATCTGGACCGCGCCGCCACCGCGCAACGCTTCGGCGAACTCGCGCGCCGCTGCCGCGAGCTCGGCGAACCGCGCGGCTTTGGCCGGCTGCTCCTGGGCGCGCTGCCACCCTTCCCGCTCGACCATCGCGTCGATGCCGCGCATGCGCTGGCTGCCGCCGCGGGCGCCGATGATGCACAAGCCTTTGCCCAGGCCGGGCTGCGTTTGCTGGGCGTCGGCGGCGGGCTCACACCTTCGGGAGACGATTTCGTCGGCGCCGCCCTCTTCACATTGCAGCACATGGGATTCGATAGCGCTGGCTGGCGTGAAACGATCCACACGTTAACCGAGGCCACCCACACCCGCACCCACGCCATCAGCGCCGCGCTGTTCGCCGATCTCGCCACCGGCGAGAGCTTCGCCCCCCTGCATGAAATCATCGCGGCACGAGATACGGCCGCAATGCTGGAACCAGCCCGCCGCCTCACCGCCATCGGCCATTCTTCCGGCTGGGATATGCTCTCCGGGATGATCGCCGCCGCCACCGGGACTCTGCACCACGCCCCGAACTGAAAAGAGCTTCGCCATGTCTTCCACCCTGATCAGCAACGCGCCCCAGGTGCTCAACCTGGGCCTCGAATCCTTCAACGACAGCGTCATCGGCAACGGCGGCGCCGCCCTGCAGCTCGACTGGCAGCCGCCCGGCAATGCCGACCCGGCGCTGGCCTGGAAGCTGGCGCAACTGATGGGCGATGCCTCCGACCCGCAAAGCCTGGGCAGCAAGATCGACGCCGCCAACAAGCTGGCCTGCGAAAAGATCATTTCCAGCCGGCCGATGCTGGTCGATGTCGCCCTGCGCGCCGACGGCGTCTGGCCCGAGATGAAGGGAGAGCGCATCCTGCTGCATGCCGGCGCGCCGGTGGCCTGGGAAGATATGTGCGGGCCGATGCACGGCGCGATGATCGGCGCCGTCCTCTACGAAAGCTGGGCCGACACGCATGAGAAGGCCGAGGCGATGCTGCAAAAAGGCGAAGTCAAGTTCGCCCAGTGCCACGACTTCAAGGCCGTGTGCCCGATGACCGGCATCACCTCCGCCTCGATGCCGGTGTATGTGGTCCACAACACCACCCACGGCAACGTCGCCTATACCAACTTCAACGAAGGCATCGGCAAATGCCTGCGCTTCGGCGCCAATAGCCCCGATGTGATCGCACGCCTGAAATGGTTCGCCAACGTGCTGGCGCCGGCACTGAAGGCCGCCACGCGCTACGCGGCCGACGGCAAGGAAGGCGGCGTCGACCTGAAAAGCATCCAGGCGCAGGCGCTTTTGATGGGCGACGAAGTGCATTCGCGCAACGCCGCCGCCACCGCGCTCTATTTCATGCAAATGGCCCCGGCCCTGGTCGCCACCGACGTGCCGCAGGCGCACATCAAGGAGACCCTGGACTTTATCGGCCGCACCTCGCAGTTCTTTCTCAATTTCTCCATGGTCGCCTCCAAGGCGATCATGGATGCAGCCCATGGCATCGAATACTCCAGCGTGGTCACCGCTACCGCGCGCAACGGCACCACCACCGGCCTGCGCGTGTCCAGCCTGGGCAAAGCGTGGTTCCAGGCGCCGTCGGACAACCCGGTCGGCCTGTTCTTTCCGGGTTTCAAGCAGGAAGACGCCAATCCTGACCTGGGCGACTCGGCGATCTGCGAGACCGCCGGCTACGGCGGCTTTTCGCTTGCCGCCTCCCCTGCCCTGACCCTGCTGGTGGGCGGCACCGTGGCCGATGCGACCAACTACTCGCGCCTGATGTACAACATCACCACCACCAAGAACCCGGCACTCTCGCTACCGAACCTGGAATTCGACGGCGCGCCCACCGGCATCGACGTGCGCAAGGTGGTCGATACCGGTATCCGCCCGGTGGTTACCACCGGCATTGCGCACAAGGAAGCGGGTGTCGGCCAGATCGGCGCCGGCATCGTGCGCGTGCCGATGGGCTGCTACGTGAATGCGCTGGAGGCGCTGGCACAGAAATACGGCGTGGCCTGAAGCCTTGAGCCCAAATAAAAACCGCGCCTCGGCGCGGTTTTTATTTGCTGCCGGTTTCGGCCGAAGCCTACTACGCCGGCGTGTAGGCCAGGCGCACGTAAATCGGCGCGTAGGCTTCTGCCTGGGTGATGTCCACCAGTCCCTCGCGCGCCAGTTCCAGCAACGCCAGGAAATGCACCACCGCCACCTGCATGCTCGGCAAGCCCTCGAACAGGTCGGTGAACTCGACAAAACGCTCGCCCTGCAGCTTGCGCAGCACCAGGCTCATGTGTTCGCGCACCGACAGTTCGGCGCGGCCGATGCGGTGGTGCTGGGTCAGCTTGGCGCGCTTGACCACGTCCAGCCAGGCCAGGCGCAGGTCGATGGAATTGACGTCCGGCAGCACCACTTCGATACTGACGTCCATGGTGGTCTGCACCGGCCAGAAATCGCGGCCGACCACCGGCATGCCTTCGAGCTTGCGCGCGCCATCCTTGATACGCTCGTATTCCAGCAGGCGGCGCACCAGCTCGGCGCGCGGGTCTTCCACCTCGCCGGTGTCGTCGCTCTTGCGCACCGGCAACAGCATGCGCGACTTGATCTCGATCAGCATCGCGGCCATCAGCAGGTATTCGGCCGCCAGTTCCAGGTTGTGGTCGCGGATTTCCTCGACGTAGGCCAGGTACTGCTGGGTCACCTCGGCCATCGGGATGTCGAGGATGTTGAAATTCTGTTTGCGGATCAGGTACAGCAGCAGGTCCAGCGGGCCTTCGAAGGTTTCTTCGAGAAAGACTTCCAGCGCATCCGGCGGGATGTACAGGTCCTGCGGCATCGCCAGCACCGGCTGGCCATACAGGCGCGCCAGCGGCTCGGACGGCTCGACGCCGAGCGCGGCCTGCTCCTGCTGGGCGTCGGGAACGGCGATGGTCTCGCTCACGCCTTAAACCTTGGTCTGGTAGACGTAGGGGGTCTGGTTGACGCGGGATTGCGCGTCGCGCTTTTCCTGGTCCGGATCAAGTTCTCGGTCCCACCAGATGGCACGGCCCTTCTTCTGCTCGTCGGCCAGGGCAGGCTTTTTCTGGAACAGTTCGCGCATGAAACGGGTGTGTTCAGATTCGTACATATCGTGGGTACCCCGGGTGAGCACTACAATCTATAGCGTATTTTACTCCATATTGCCGCGCCATACGCAAGGCTTCCCGGTGCAAAAAAGCCGCCCGGGGCGGCTGTTCTGGTGTAGAACGCGCACTCAAAGCCGCTGAATCACCCCGCATGCAA
>DATAZV010000075.1:0-16084 GCA_036271855.1 Burkholderiales bacterium | reverse complement strand
TCGGCGGTGGTGCCGGTGCGGTGGTGCTGGAGGCATCTGAGCGTCCCGGCATCCGCGCCTGCAGCCTGCATGCCGACGGCAGCCAGGTCGGTATCCTGTGCGTGCCCGGCCAGGTGGCCGGCGGAGTGGTCAGCGGCGACCCTTTCCTGCGCATGGACGGCCAGGCGGTGTTCAAGCTGGCGGTCAAGGTGCTCGACGAAGTGGCGCGCGAAACCGCCGCCCGCGCCGGACTGCGGCTGGAACAGATCGACTGGCTGATCCCGCACCAGGCCAATGTGCGTATCCTCAATGCCACCGCCAAAAGGCTTGGCCTGCCGACGGATAATCTGATTGTCACGGTGGACCGCCATGGTAATACCTCGGCCGCCTCGATTCCGCTGGCGCTGGACCATGCGATCCGCGACGGCCGCGTCAAGCGCGGGCAGCAGGTGCTGCTGGAAGGCGTGGGCGGCGGCTTCACCTGGGGCGCGGTGCTGGTTGAGATGTAGGCCGCGCGGCCCAACGTATTGAACAAAGCTGGAGACAAGATGAAGTTGGCGATCGTATTTCCCGGGCAGGGTTCGCAGAAGGTCGGCATGATGGCCGGCTTCGCCGATTCAGGCGTCGTGCGCGAGACCTTCAAACAGGCCTCCGACGCGCTCGGCGAAGATTTGTGGGCCCTGACCGAGACCGGCCCGGCCGAGGCGCTCGCCGCCACCGTCAACACCCAGCCGGTGATGCTGACTGCCGCCTACGCCATGTACCGCGCCTGGGCGGAGGCGGGCGGCCCGGCCGCCGCCGTGATGGCGGGACACTCGCTGGGCGAATACACGGCGCTGACCGCCGCCGGCGCGCTCAGGTTTGCCGATGCCGTGCCCCTGGTGCGCTTTCGCGCCCAGGCGATGCAGGAGGCCGTGCCGATGGGCACCGGCGGCATGGCGGTGGTGATGGGGCTGGAGGCGGAAGCCGTGCGCGCCGTCTGCAAGGAAGCCGCGCAGGGCGAAGTGGTGGAAGCGGTGAACTTCAACGACCAGACACAGATCGTCATCGCCGGCTCGAAGAATGCGGTGGAGCGCGCCATGGCCGGGGCGAAGGCGGCCGGCGCCAAGCGCGCGCTGCCCTTGCCGGTGTCCGCGCCGTTCCATTCCTCGCTGCTCAAGCCGGCGGCCGACCGCCTGCGCGAAAAGCTCGCCGGGGTGGAAATCGGCGAGCCGAAAATCCCGGTGATCCATAATTTCAACGTCCTGAGCCACAGCACCGCGGCGGAAATCCGCGAAGTGCTGGCGCAGCAGGCCTCCAACCCGGTGCGCTGGGTCGAGACGGTGCAAAAGATGGCCGCCGAAGGCGTGACCCACGCGGTGGAAATCGGCCCCGGCAAGGTATTGCAGGGCCTGATCAAGCGGGTTGCCCCCGGCATCGCCGCCTTTGCGGTTACCGATGCCGCATCGCTGGCGGAAACTCTGGAGGCGCTCAAATGAGTCTCGCAGGTCAAGTAGCACTGGTTACCGGCGCTTCGCGCGGCATCGGCAAGGCGATTGCCGCCACGCTGGCGCAGAACGGCGCCATCGTCATCGGCACCGCCACCAGCGCCGCCGGCGCCGAAGGCATCACCGCCGCGCTCAAGCCGCTGGGCGAAAAGAACCGAGGCATGCTGCTCAATGTCGACGCCGCCGCGGCGATCGAGCCGCTGCTCGACGAGATCAAGAAAAGCGTCGGCGCCGTCGCCATCCTGGTGAACAACGCCGGCATCACCCGCGACACCCTGGCCATGCGCATGAAGGACGAAGACTGGGACGCGGTGATCGCCACCAACCTCTCGGCCGTGTTCCGCATGTCGCGCGCCGTGCTGCGCGACATGATGAAGGCCAAGGGCGGGCGCATCATCAACGTCACTTCGGTGGTCGGGCACTCCGGCAACCCCGGCCAGCTCAATTACGCCGCCGCCAAGTCGGGCGTCGCTGGCATGAGCCGCGCGCTGGCGCGCGAAATCGGCAGCCGCAACATCACCGTCAACTGCGTGGCGCCCGGTTTCATCGCCACCGACATGACCAGCGGTCTCACCGAAGCGCAAAGCACCGCGCTGCTGGCGCAGATCCCCCTGGGCCGCCTGGGCGCGGTCGAAGACGTCGCCGCCGCCGTCGCTTTTCTCGCTTCACCTGCCGCCGGCTACATCACCGGCACCACCCTGCACGTCAACGGCGGCATGTACATGTAGCGGCGCATGTAAATTTGGCATGCTGATTTCGCCGCGGGTTTTAGTTGCATAGTGGCGGGAAATCGCCGCCAAAGCTGTTAAAATCGCGCCGCCTTTATTTTTCAAATCGGGAAGGAGTCCCAAGCAAATGGATAACATCGAACAACGCGTAAAGAAGATCGTCGCCGAGCAACTCGGCGTCAACGAGGCCGAGATCAAGAACGAGTCCTCGTTTGTCGACGATCTGGGCGCGGATTCGCTCGACACCGTCGAACTGGTGATGGCACTGGAAGACGAGTTCGAGACCGAGATTCCGGACGAAGAAGCGGAAAAGATCACCACGGTGCAGCAGGCGGTCGACTACATCAACTCCCACAAGAAGTAATCGTCGTCGGTTTTTCCGCCGGTATTCAGACTTCAAGAGCAGAAGGAGCCGTTCGTGGCATTCGGTAACACCAAGCGCAGAGTAGTGGTCACCGGCCTGGGGATCGTTTGTCCGATCGGCAACAATGTGCAGGAGGCCTGGACCAACGCCCTGGCGGGCAAGTCCGGGATCGCCCGCCTTACCCGCTTCGACCCCGAGGACGAGAAGCAGGCGATCGCCTGCCACATCGCCGGCGAAGTGAAGAATTTCGACCTCGATCAGTACATGTCCGCCAAGGAAGCCCGGCACATGGACCTGTTCATGCACTACGGTATCGCCGCCGGGGTGCAGGCGCTGAAGGACTCCGGCCTCGAGGTCACCGACGCCAACCGCAATGACATCGGCGTCAATGTCGGCTCCGGCATCGGCGGCCTGCCGATGATCGAGTCGCAGCACACGGTGATGGAAGAGCGCGGCCCGCGGCGCATCTCGCCGTTTTTCATCCCGGCTTCGATCATCAACCTGATCTCCGGCCACCTTTCGATGATGTTCGGCCTGCGTGGGCCGAACCTTGCCTGCGTCACCGCCTGCGCCACCGGCAACCATTGCATCGGCGAATCGGCGCGCCTGATCGAATACGGCGACTGCGACGTCATGCTCGCCGGCGGCGCCGAAGCCACCATCACGCGCCTGGCGATGGGCGGCTTCTCCGCCGCGCGCGCGCTGTCGCTGCGCAATGACGACCCCGCCACGGCCAGCCGCCCCTGGGACATCGACCGCGACGGCTTCGTGCTGGGCGAGGGCGCCGGAGTGGTGGTGCTGGAAGAGTATGAACACGCCAAGGCGCGCGGCGCCCACATCTACTGCGAACTGGCCGGCTACGGCCTCTCCGGCGACGCCCACCACATGACCGCCCCGCTGGAAGACGGCGACGGCGCGCGCCGCTCGATGGTGGCGGCCCTGCGCAATGCCGGCGTCAGCCCGGACGGCATCCAGTACATCAACGCCCACGGCACCTCCACCGGCCTGGGCGACCTGGCCGAGACCATTGCGCTCAAGCGCACCTTCGGCGAGCATGCGAAAAAGCTGGTGGTCAACTCGACCAAGTCGATGACCGGCCACCTGCTGGGCGCCGCCGGCGGCATCGAGGCGGTGTTTTCCGCCCTGGCGCTGCAAAACCAGGTGTCGCCGCCGACCATCAATATTTTCAACCAGGACCCGCAATGCGACCTGGACTACTGCGCCGACAGTGCGCGCGACCTGAAAATCGAAGCTGCGCTGTCGAATTCCTTCGGCTTTGGCGGCACCAACAGCACCCTGGTGTTCAAACGGGTTTGAACCCAGGGTTTCCAGGCCCGGCCGGTTTGCGGCAGTGCGGGGCCAGCGACGGTAAGATGCGCCTATGCAACTGATCGCGCTTCATTCTTCGCCTCGATTCAGCGCCTTGAAATGGGCTGTTGCGGGCGTCACTTCGGGGTTGGGCCTCTGGCTGGCGCTGGCGTGCGAATCGGCAACGGCGCTATGGGCGGTTCCTGCCGTGATGGTGCCGGGATTGCTCGCCTTGCGCGTGCAGGCGCCGCAAGGATTGCTGCGCCTGCGTCCCGAAGGCTTTTGCGAATGGATAGAGACAGCACAGGGCAAGCCTGCTTTGGCACTCGAAATGACGGTGGCGGGCCTGTTCGGTGGCGCCGGCTGGCTGGTGCTGCGCCTGTCCGGGCGTATTCCGGCCGGGCGGGGCAGGGGGCTGGTACTGGTGTTGCCCCCGGACGCCGCTACGCCTGAAGAGATGCGCCAGCTGCGGGTCTGGCTCAGGCTGGCCGCGCCGCGGGCGGAGTTGAACTCCCGGGGCGCGCAGTGGTCGTAATTGCGCCAGGCAACGTGCAGGCCGCGGTGGGTGCGGCAGTTTGCAAAATTTTGCAAAGGCGCAAGATGCTGCGCCTGGCAATCACCGACGCGGCCGGCCCCGTATTCCGCCGTCATAAGAACATAAGTTAGGGTAGGCGGTTGTCGGATAAAGATATCGATCAACAGTTGGTTGCGCGCGCGCAACAAGGAGAAAAGCAGGCCTTCGAGCTGCTCGTCTCCAAGTACCAGCGCAAGCTGTTGCGACTGATTTCGCGACTGGTGCGCGACCCTGCCGAGGCCGAGGACGTGGCGCAGGACGCCTTCATCAAGGCCTACCGCGCGCTACCGCAGTTCCGCGGCGATTCCGCCTTTTATACCTGGCTTTACCGGATCGGCGTCAATACGGCGAAAAACTATCTGGTTTCCCAGGGCCGACGCCCGCCTTCCTCGACGGAAAAAGACAATGAGGAAGCTGAAACTTTTGAAGACGCGGATGCACTAAGGGACATCAACACCCCGGAATCGATCTTGCTGTCGAAGGAAATCGCCACCACCGTCAACGCGGCGATGGCCAAACTGCCCGAGGAATTGCGCACCGCGATCAGCCTGCGCGAAATCGAAGGCCTCTCCTACGACGAGATTTCGGAAGTGATGAATTGTCCGATCGGCACGGTAAGATCGCGGATTTTCAGGGCGCGCGAAGCCATTGCCGCCGAATTGCGCCCGCTCCTGGGCACGTCGGCGGATCAGCGGTGGTAAGGCGAACGGGCAAGCAGGGCAGTACGGGGCAAAACAGGGTTTGGGCGGGATAGGCAGGACGAGGCATTTCAGGTAAGGTGAATGTAATGATCACTCAGCAAGACAATATTGATTCGGGCATCAACACCCCGCTTGAGTCTCTTTCCGCTTGCATTGATGGCGAACTGATCGCCGAGCGGCGCAGCGAGCTGCTGGTGCAGGTTGCAGCCGACGGTGCGCTGCAGGCGCAATGGAGTCTCTACCATTGCATCGGCGACGTCCTGCGCAGCGACGAGCTCTCCTGTCACGCCGGCGGCTTCAACACGCGTTTCGCCGCCAAGCTGGCAACCGAGCCGCATGTGTTCGCGCCGCGCGCGGCGCGCGCGATTGCCGCCCGGCAAGCCGAGCTGCAGCGCTCACGCTGGATCAAACCGGCCTCGCTGGCTGCCTCGATGGCCGCGGTGGCGGTGGTCGCCGGCGTCGCCATGCAGCAGTGGGTCACCGCCGGCGGCGGCAACGGCTCGCTGGCCCCGACCGCGCTGATGTCCCCCGCCAACCCGATGGTGGCCCCGGTCAGCCAGAGCGGCCCGGCGGCACCGGCGAACCAGATGGCGCAGGCCAGCCTGCCTGGCGCCTACCTCGCCGCGCATCGGCAATACGCTTCGCAAAGGACAGCGCTGTACGTGCAGACCGTTGCGCATGACAGTGGCAAGTAGGGCCGGGGTGATACGGCGCCGCACCCTGGCGCTGGCAGCCTGGCTCGCGATGTACTCGGCGGCGGCGTTCGCCGCCGACACCGATGCAGTGCAATGGCTGGCAAGGATCCAGCAATCGGCGCAAAAGCTCAATTATTCGGGCACCTTCGTCTACCTGCAGCAGGGCGGCCAGCCGCTCACCTCGCGCATCACCCATGTCGTCGAAGGCGGCGCCGAACGCGAGCGCCTCGAACTGCTCGACGGCGCCCCGGTGGTGATCGTGCGCACCAACGAGGAAGTTCGCTCCTATTCGCCCGACGCCAAGACCGTCCTGGTCGAACGGCGCCGCAACAAGACCAGCTTTCCGGCCCTGCTCACCTCGTCCGCGGCCAGTATCGCCCTCTATTACAACGTCCGCAGCTGGGACCAGCAGCGCGTCGCCGGGCTCGATTGCCAGGTGATCCTGCTGGAAGCCAAGGACGGCCTGCGCTATGCCCGCAAGCTGTGGGCCGACAAGAGCACCGGCCTGCTGCTCAAAGCCCAATCCTTCAACGAAAAGGGCGACATCGTCGAACAGATCGCCTTCACCCAGGTCGAGATCGGCGGCGGCGCCGACCACTACCACGCGCTGGTGGCCAAGCGTGACGGCGGGCGCGACTGGCGCACCCTCACCCCGCCGATCACCGAAGCGAACTTCAGCGGCTCCGGCTGGCAGGTCGAGATGCCGGTGCCCGGCTTCGTCAAGCAGCTGGAAATCAAGCGCGGCATGGGTGCCGGCGTCGGCGAAGTCGGGCAGATCGTCTACTCCGACGGCCTGGCCTCGATCTCGGTGTTCCTCGAGCCCGCCCGCGAGGGCGAGAAGCCGATGGAGGGGTTATCATCGCAGGGGGCCGTCAACATCTTTCGCAAGCGCCTGGGCGCCCATGTGGTAACCGTGCTGGGCGAAGCGCCGCCGGCCTGCCTGACGCGCGTCGCCACCGGAGTCAAGTTCAACGAACCGGGCACCGCCGCGGCGGCACAGCGCTAGACCGGGGCGCAAATACGCGGCGCGAACGCCGCCGCAGGCACCGGATTCAGATTGCAGATTGGGGCGCCGCGCCGTTCACGGGCGGCAGAATAAGTTTTTCAAGGGGTAAGTTTGATGCAACGTTTGCTGCAAACCGCGCTGGTCGCGGTGGTCCTTTCCGCCAGTTCGCTGGCCGCCGTGCCGGCCCATGCCCAGGCGCAGGTGCAAAGCCGCGGCCTGCCCGACTTCGCCGACCTAGTCGACAAGGTCGGCCCGGCGGTGGTCAACATCCGCACCACCCAGCTGGTGGTGCCCGGCGCGGCGCGCGGCGGCCTGCCGCGCTCGCCCGGCGGCGGTGCCGACGAAGACAACCCCCTGTGCGAGCTGTTCCCCTGGATGTGCCCGCCCAACCGCGGCGGGGGTGGCGGTGGCGCCGATCGTGGTGATCGCGGCGAGCGTACCCCGCCGACACCGCGCGCGCGTCCCGCGCCGGACCGCGAGCAGAGCGAGGAAGTGCCCTCCGGCGTCGGCTCCGGCTTCATCCTTTCCGCCGACGGCTACATCATGACCAACGCGCACGTGGTGCGCGGCGCCGACGACATCTACGTCAAAATGACCGACAAGCGCGAATTCAAGGCCAAGCTGATCGGCGCCGATGCGCGCACCGATGTCGCCATCATCAAGGTCGAAGCCAGCGGCCTGCCGGCGGTCGCCATCGGCGACTCCGAGCGCCTGCGCGTCGGCGAATGGGTGCTGGCGATCGGCTCGCCCTTCGACCTCGACAACACCGTCACCGCCGGCATCGTCAGCGCCAAGGGCCGCGACACCGGCGAATACGTGCCCTTCATCCAGACCGACGTCGCCATCAACCCCGGCAACTCCGGCGGCCCGCTGATCAACATGAAGGGCGAGGTGGTCGGCATCAACTCGATGATCTACAGCCGCTCCGGCGGTTACCAGGGCATCGCTTTCGCCATCCCGATCATCGACGCGATCCGCGTCGGCGACCAGCTCAAATCCAGCGGCAAGGTGACGCGCGGCTTCCTCGGTGTGCAGCCGGGCGCGGTGACCAAGGAAGTGGCGGAGTCGCTCGGCCTGCCCAAGCCGCAGGGCGCGGTGGTCGAGAAGGTCCTGCCCGGCTTCGCGGCTGAAAAGGCCGGCCTGAAGGACGGCGACGTGATTCTCAAATTCGACGGCAAGGCGGTGGAAAAGCACACCGACCTGCCGCGCATCGTCGGCAACACCAAGCCCGGCCAGCGCGTGGTGGTGCAATTCTGGCGCAACGGCGCCACCCGTGAAATCAACCTGACCCTGGGCGAGATGGAACCGGACAAGCCGGTGGCGCAGCGCGGCACGCCCGGCAAGGGCACGCCGAAAAAAGAGGAAGCCGGCCCCAACATCCTGGGCCTGGTCGTCAGTGACCTGACTGAGGTCAAGCGCAAGGAATTGGGCATAGACGGCGGCGTGCAGGTGGACTCGGTTGAAGGTGGCGCCGCGCGCGCCAACCTGCGGCCCGGCGACCTGATCCTGAAACTGCAAAACACCGACGTCACCTCGGTCAAGCAGTTCAACGACCTGGTGGCCAAGCTGGACCCGAAAAAGATCGTCGCCGTCCTGGTGCGGCGCGGCGAAACGGCCCAATACGTAACAATCCGGCCGGATCGGAAATAAGCCGCTGAATTGGCAATAAGTCGAGCCGAAAATCAGTTAAAATAAGGGCTTATCGCAGGATATTGATTCCAAGAATGAGGGCGCGTACGAAACGCGCCCTTGTTTCTTTTTCGCCAGGACTCCGCTGGCGGCCGGCCCGGTGACGGTGTCGGTTTCGGTGTGACAGATAAGAACCTTAAAGATCGGGCGCGGCGCGCGTAAGGCCCATGCAGCAGATTCGCAATTTTTCCATCATTGCCCACATCGACCACGGCAAGTCGACCCTGGCCGACCGCATCATCCAGCTCTGCGGCGGCCTTTCCGACCGCGAAATGGAGGCCCAGGTGCTCGACTCCATGGATCTGGAGAAGGAACGGGGCATCACCATCAAGGCGCAGACCGCCGCCCTCGAGTACAAGGCGCGCGACGGCCAGCTCTACCAGCTCAACCTGATCGACACCCCCGGTCACGTCGACTTTTCCTATGAAGTGAGCCGCTCGCTGTCCGCCTGCGAGGGCGCGCTGCTGGTGGTCGACGCTTCCCAGGGCGTCGAAGCGCAGACCGTGGCCAATTGCTACACCGCGCTGGATCTGAACGTCGAAGTGGTGCCGGTGCTCAACAAGATCGACCTGCCTTCGGCCGATCCGGAAAATGCCATCACCGAGATCGAAGACGTGATCGGCATCGGCGCCCACGACGCGGTGCGCTGCAGCGCCAAGACCGGCGAAGGCGTGATCGACGTCATCGAGACCATGATCGCCCGCGTGCCGCCGCCCAAGGGCGACCGCGCCGCACCACTGAAGGCGCTGATCATCGACTCCTGGTTCGACAACTATGTCGGCGTGGTGATGCTGGTGCGCGTATTCGAGGGTTCACTCAAGCCGAAGGACCGCATCCGCCTGATGGCCACCGGCGCGCAAGTGCTGTGCGAGCAGGTCGGCGTATTCACCCCGAAGTCGCTGCAACGCCAGAGCCTCTCTGCAGGCGAGGTGGGCTTTGTCATCTCCGGCATCAAGGAACTGAAGGCCGCCAAGGTCGGCGACACCGTGACGCTGGCCGACCGTCCGGCCGACGCGGCGCTGCCCGGTTTCAAGGAAATCCAGCCGCAGGTATTCGCCGGCCTGTTCCCGGTCGAATCGAACCAGTACGAGCAGTTGCGCGAATCCCTGGAAAAGCTCCAGCTCAACGACGCCTCGCTGCAATTCCAGCCCGAGGTTTCACAGGCACTGGGCTTTGGCTTCCGCTGCGGCTTCCTGGGCCTGCTGCACATGGACATCGTGCAGGAGCGCCTGGAGCGCGAGTTCGACATGGACCTCATCACCACCGCGCCTTCGGTGGTCTACGAGGTTACCTTGCGCAACGGCGAAACCATCCGCATCGACAATCCGGACAAGTTGCCCGATCCCGGCAAGATCGAGACCATCCGCGAACCGATCATGACGGTGAAGATATTCCTGCCGCAGGAATACGTCGGCGCCATCATGACGCTGTGCACCAACAAGCGCGGCCAGCAGATCGACATGGCCTACCACGGCCACCAGGTGCAGCTCACCTATGAGCTGCCGCTGAACGAAATCGTGCTCGACTTTTTCGACAAGATGAAGTCGGCCTCGCGCGGCTATGCCTCGATGGACTACGAGTTCAAGGAATACCGGGCCTCGGACGTGGTCAAGGTCGACGTGCTGATCAACACCGAAAAGGTCGATGCGCTGTCGATCATCGTGCACCGCGCCAACAGCCAGTATCGCGGCCGCGAGCTGGTGTCGAAAATGCGCGAGCTGATTCCGCGCCAGATGTTCGACGTGGCGATCCAGGCGGCCATCGGCGCCAACATCATCTCGCGCGAGAATGTGAAGGCGCTGCGCAAGAACGTGATTGCCAAGTGCTACGGCGGCGACATCTCGCGCAAGAAAAAGCTGCTGGAAAAACAGAAAGCCGGCAAGAAACGCATGAAGCAGGTGGGAACGGTGGAAATTCCCCAGGAAGCCTTCCTCGCCATCCTGCAGGTGGACGGATGAGCCAGGGTAGGCACACGCGCGGCGCGCTTCGCTTGAAGACAGCGCCCGTCAATCGACATTCAAGGGCTGGTTAATCATATGGAAGGCGGCACCCTCGACTCCCTCGGGCTCAATTTCGCCCTGATCCTGTTCATCCTGACGGTGTTTACCGGATTCTTCTGGTTCGCCGACGTGTTCTATTTCAAGAAGCGCCGCCAGGCCGCCTTCGACGCCGAGGTGCGTGCCCTGGATGCGCGCATCGCCGCCAGCCCGGAGGCGTTCAAGCCCGGCGACCGCGACGCCGAAATCGAGCGCCTGGACCAGAAAACCCGTACCGCGCCTGGCTGGCTGGAGTTCCCGGCCAGCTTTTTTCCGGTGATTGCGGTGGTGTTCGGGCTGCGCTCCTTCGTGGTCGAGCCCTTCAAGATTCCTTCCGGCTCGATGATCCCGACGTTGTTGATCGGCGATTTCATCCTGGTCAACAAGTTCAGTTACGGCATCCGCCTGCCGGTGATCAACAAGAAAATCATCGAAGTCGGCCATCCGAAGCGCGGCGACGTCATGGTGTTCCGCTATCCGGTCGAGCCCAATTACGACTATATCAAGCGGGTAATCGGCATTCCGGGCGATAAAATATCCTATAGAAACAAGAGGTTGACCATAAACGGCGTAGCCGTGCCGACGGTGGCGACCAGCGATTACCTGCACAAGGAGCGCGCCGCCTATTCCAAGCAGTTCATCGAGACCCTCGACGGCCGGCCGCACAAGATGCTCAATGATGATGAACGGGATTTGCTGATCAACCCGATCGTCCGGTTCCCGTATTTCGAGAATTGCCTCTACAATACCGCCGGAGTGGAGTGCACAGTGCCGCAGGGGTACTATTTCATGATGGGCGACAACCGCGACAACAGCCTGGACAGCCGTTTCTGGGGCTTCGTGCCGGACGAAAACATCGTCGGCCGTGCATTCGGCATCTGGATGAGCTGGAACGGCGGGCCGGAATTGTCGCGAATTGGCGGTTTCGACTGATTTTCTTGTTTATTGCGTTGCGCGAACAAAAAGGGGCTTGAACATGTTGAAGACTTATTTCCCGCGCCAGCGTGGCGTAAGCATCCTGGGGATCCTGCTGATTTGCGCCGCCATCGTGCTGGTCGCGGTGCTGGCGATGAAGGTGACGCCGGCCTATATGGAATACGGCACCATCAAGAAATCCCTGCAGGCGACCAAGGACAGCGGCGCCAAGACGGTGATCGACATCCAGAAGGCATTCCAGCGCAATGCCGACATCAACAGCATCTCGGTGATCTCGGGCAAGGACCTGGACATCACCAAGGAAGGCAACGACATCGTGGTCGGCTTCCACTACGACAAGAAGATTCCGCTGTTTGCCAACGTCAGCATCCTGATCGAGTTTGCAGCCGACACCAACAACATGTAAGCGTGTCGGCGGAGGGGCGGCATCCCTCCGTGCTTATCCCCGGTGCACCGGCGCGCCGGGGCCTGAAACAGAAAGGCCGCGGTAGCATTTTGAAATTCGTATCCCGCCGATTCCGGCATTTTTCGACACTCCGCTAAGGATCACCCGGCATGGATTTGCCCGGACTCGAAACGCGGCTTGGCTACAAGTTCAGCGCCGTAAAGCTCCTGCAACAGGCGCTGACCCATCGCAGCCACAGCGCGCCGCACAACGAGCGGCTCGAGTTCCTCGGCGATTCGGTCCTCAATTGCGCCATCGCCCACCTGCTGTTCGAGCGCTACACCAAGCTCGACGAGGGCGACCTGTCGCGCCTGCGCTCCAACCTGGTCAAGCAGCAGACCCTCTATGAAGTGGCGCAGCGCATCGAGCTGGCGCAATACCTGCGCCTGGGCGAGGGGGAGCTGAAAAGCGGCGGTTTCCGCCGGCCGTCGATCCTGGCCGACACCATGGAAGCGCTGTTCGGCGCGATTTTCCTCGACGGCGGCTTCGAGCGCGCCAGGCTCACCATCGCCAAGCTGTACCACCCGATCATGGAAACGGTGGATCCGCAGACCCTCGGCAAGGACGCCAAGACCCTGCTGCAGGAATACCTGCAGGGCCGCAAGATCGCGCTGCCGACCTACAACGTGGTCGCCACCCACGGCGCCGCCCACAACCAGGAATTCGAAGTCGAGTGCCTGATCCCGAAACTGGAGATCCGCGTCACCGGCGCCGGCGCCAGCCGCCGCGCCGCCGAGCAGGCGGCCGCCAAGAAGGCGCTGGAACTGGCGCCCAAGGAAGCGCCGAAAAAGACCAAGCGCGCCCGCAAGGACGCGGTGCCCGAAGCCGTCAAGGAAGCGCGCGAGGCGCAGGCCAAGGAAGTCAAGGAAACCAAAGAGGCCAAAGAGGCGAAGGAAGCCAAAGACGCCAAGGAATCCGCGCGCGAGGAAGAGCCGCGTGAGGAAGGGCGCCGCGTACGCCTGGAACTGGTGAAGGACCAGGCGCGCGAAACCGAACGCGAAAGCGCAAAAGAGCCGGTCAAGGAAACCGCCAAGGACGCCCGCGAGGCAACGCCCAAGGAAGTCGCGAAGGAGGGCGCGCGCGAAACGAAGGAAATGAAGGAAACCACGCCGGCCGCAGACAGCAATGCTGCCCCGGCACCGGCGGCTGGCGGCACCGCTCCCGCCGCCGCCCCGGTGGTCAAACTGCCGGCCAAGGGAAGCTCGCGCTAGTGTCCGACGGCCTCGCGCCCGCCAGCCTCCCGACCATGCGTACCGGCACCATCGCCATCGCCGGGCGTCCGAACGTCGGCAAGTCGACCCTGCTCAACCGCCTGGTCGGCGCCAAGCTCTCGATCACTTCGCGCAAGGCGCAGACCACGCGCCACCGCATCCTCGGTGTGCGCACCGACGACAACGCGCAGTATGTGTTCCTAGACACCCCCGGTTTCCAGACCAAGCACCGCAGCGGGCTGAACAAGGCGATGAACCGCGCCGTCACCGACGCCCTGGCTTCCGCCGACGTCGCGATGGTGGTGGTCGACGGCAACGGCCTGCGCGCCGAAGACGAGGCGGTGATCGCGCTGCTGCCGCAAGGCCACCCGGCGGTGCTGGCGATCAACAAGTCGGACCAGGCGAAAAACCAGAACAACCTGCTGATCGTCGCCGAGCGCGCCGCCCAGATCGCGCATTTCGCCGCCATCGTGCCGGTGTCCGCCAAGACCGGCAAGAACGAAGACGGGCTGCTGGCCGCCCTGGCCGAGCATTTGCCCGAGGGCGTGCCGATGTACGAGGCCGATACGCTCACCGACCGGCCCGAACGCTTTCTCGCCGCCGAGATGATCCGCGAAAAGGTGTTCCGCCTGTCGGGGGAGGAAATCCCCTACGGCAGCGAAGTGATGATCGACAAGTTCGAGCAGGAAGGCAATCTGCGGCGGATCTACGCCACCATCCTGGTGGACCGGCCCGGGCACAAGGCGATCCTGGTCGGCGCCGGCGGCGACAAGATGAAGCGCATCGGCACCGAAGCGCGCCAGGACATGGAGCAGATGTTCGGCGGCAAGGTCTACCTCGAACTCTGGGTCAAGGTGAAGGGCGGCTGGGCCGACAGCACTGCCATGCTGCGCAGCCTGGGCTACCAGTAGCCGTTCAGCGCTACCGATTCAGCGGTAGTGAATTACCCCCTTTAATGACCCCCTGATTCCAGATTGAGGCGCGTGTTGCACTACGCTTCTATCGAGGCATTTTCAGGGCATTTCCGTTAGTATTGGCCCCATGGATCTGGCCGAAGCCAACAATCTCGACGCCGCCGGCATGGCCGGCCCGCCGGCAAAAAGCCGGGCGCCGTTGCGCCGCCACGAGCACGAGCGCGGCTACGTCCTGCACACCTATCCCTACAGCGAAACCAGCCTGATCGTCGAGACCTATACGCGCGAGCACGGCCGGGTGCCGATGGTGGCCAAGGGCGCCAAGCGTTCCGGCTCGGCGCTGCGCGGCGCGCTGATGCAGTTCCAGCCGGTGGCCTTTTCCTGGACCGGCAAGAACGACTTGCGCTCGCTGACCCAGGCCGAATGGCTGGGCGGCTTGCCGGGGCTTTCCGGCGACGCCCTGTTTTGCGGCTTTTACCTGAACGAGTTGCTGCTCAAGCTGCTGGCGCGCGACGACGCCCACGAGCGCCTGTTTGATTGCTATGAGGATGCATTGCGCGGCCTGGCCGATCAAAAAAGCGGGCGCGACGAAGCGACGGTGCTGCGCGGCTTCGAGCGCGAGCTGCTGCGCGAAATCGGCTATGCGCTGAACCTGACCCATGAAGCCGGCGAGGGCGCGGCCATCGTCGCCGAGGGACGCTATGTCTATCATCCCGAGCGTGGTGCGCGGCGGCTGGAGGCACATGAGCATCCAGAAATCGAGATCAGCGGACGTACGCTGCTCGATCTCGACAGCGGCACCTATTCGAGCGCGCAGACGGCGACCCAGGCCAAGCTGCTGATGCGCCAGCTCCTGAATCATCAACTGAACGGCCGCGCGCTGGCGACGCGCCAGATTTTTACCGAGCTGCAGCAGCTATGAGCGAAGCCATCAAACTGGGCGTCAACATCGACCACGTCGCCACCCTGCGCCAGGCGCGCGGTACGTCCTATCCCGACCCGGTGAAGGCAGCCCTGTTAGCCGAAGGCGCGGGCGCCGACCTGATTACCCTGCATTTGCGCGAAGACCGGCGCCACATCCAGGACCGCGACGTATTCGATCTGCGCGGCCTGTTGAAGACGCGGATGAACCTGGAATGCGCCCTGACTCCCGAAATGCTGGCCATCGCAGTGAAAGTGCAGCCGCAGGATGTCTGCCTGGTGCCGGAGCGGCGCCAGGAACTCACCACCGAGGGCGGGCTGGAGGTGGCAGGGCAGCTCGACCGCGTGAAGGACGCGGTGCAAATGCTCACCGAGGCCGGCATCCGGGTGTCCCTCTTCATCACCCATGATCCGAAGCAGATCGACGCGGCCAGGGCGGTCGGGGCGCCGGTGATCGAGATTCACACCGGGCACTATGCCGACGCGGTGGGCGATGCCCTGATCGACGCGGAGTTCGCGCGCATCGTCACCGGGGTCGACCACGGCCGCGCGCTGGGCCTGACGGTAAACGCCGGCCATGGCCTGCATTTCGGCAATACCGGGCGCATCGCCGCGCTGCCCGGCATCAGCGAACTGAACATCGGCCATGCGCTGGTGGCCGAAGCGGTGTTCCGCGGCTGGCGCCAGACCATCGCCGACATGAAGGCGCTGATGCTGGCGGCGCGCGAGCAAGCGCAGTAGGCATGGCCGGGAAGCGCCCGCAATGATTGCCGGCATCGGCACCGACATCGTCGCCATCGGCCGCATCGCCCGCGCCATCGGGCGGCATGGTGAACGTTTCAGCGCCAAGGTGCTGGCGAGCGCCGAGCAGGCCGCCTGTCCCGCGGGGGCGCGCCGCGCCGCCTATGTCGCCAAGCGCTTTGCCGCCAAGGAAGCTTTTTTCAAGGCCTTCGGCCAGCCTGCAAGCGTTGCCAATACCTGGCACCAGTTGGCCATACTCAACGACGCCAACGGCCGGCCGCATATGCAGTTCGGGCCGCTGTTGGCCGATCTGCTGCGCGCGCAGGGCATCGTGCACTGGCACGTCTCG
>DATAZV010000074.1:0-11235 GCA_036271855.1 Burkholderiales bacterium | reverse complement strand
CCGTGCTCATCGAAGGCTGGGCCGAGCCCGAGGCCATCGCCGCGCAAGCCGCGCGGATTGCGCCCGACGTGTTTCTCACGGTGCCGACCTTCGTCCGCCGCCTGCTGGCACTGGGCGAGGAACAGCTGGCGCCGTTCCGCGAGTGCCGCTACTACATGACCGGCGGCGAGCGCGTGCCCGATGCGGTGGCGCTGAAGTGGCAGGAGGCAACCGGCCACGAGTTGATCCCCTGCTACGGCATGAGCGAGACTTTTTGCAATGCGCTGTCGAATTTTCCCGGCGCAGTGCGCATGGGCTCCTGCGGCAGGCTGCTGGCCGGGGTGGAGGCAATGCTGCTGGCGCGCAATGCGCGGCCGGGTGAAGGCGAGGCACTGGGTACGGATGAGCCGGGCGTGCTGTGGCTGAAGCATCCTGCCCTTGCATTGCGTTATAACAGCGAGCAAAAGACCGCGGAAAGCTTCGTCGACGGCTGGTTTTGCACCAACGATCAGTTTCGCGTCGATGCAGACGGCTACTGGTTTCACGAAGGGCGTGCCGACGAACTTCTGAAGATTGCCGGGCAATGGGTGCGGCCGCAGGAGGTGGAGGATGCGGTTCTGGGCGGGCACGTACGTGAAGCCGCCTGCGTGGTGGTGCCCGATGGCGATGGTTTCGAGCGCCTTGCGCTCTATGTCGTACCGGACGACCAAGGGGTGGACCTGCCCGAGATCGAGGCCCTGGCACGCGCCGGCCTGCCCTCGCATTCCTGGCCGAAGTGGGTGCGCAGTGTCGGTGAGTTGCCGCGCACGCCTACCGGAAAGGTGCAAAGATACCGGCTGAAGGAGTTGCTGCAGGCGGAATTGGCGTTACCGCCCGCGGCCGGCCAGGACGAACCCGCCGAATCTGCCGTGCCGGGAACTGCGGAAGGCCCGGTACCCGCGTAACCGGCCGCCCCCAAGGCCGGATTAGCTTTGGCTTATCCAGCTTTCTTCACGCATACTGGGGCCAGACCCCCGTTAAAATTCCGGTTGCCTGCTTTTGCCAGGCGGGGTTAGGATATTTTTCAGGTGTGAACGGAGGCAATCCCGCGAACCCGATCGCCGCTGCCGGTGAAAGGGCGCGGGGTCCGCGGCTCTTGGTGCGGGTCATCCATCGTGCCGATTCGAATGAGAACGCAATGGCCGAGGTAGTCAGGGTACTGCACGTCGAAGACAGCCCGGTGGACGGCGAATTGCTGATCTATCAGCTCAAGCGTGCCGGCCTGGCGCATGAATGCCGCCGCGTCGAGTCGGAAGCGGACTTCCGCCTGCAGCTGGCGCAGTTTCACCCGCACATCATCATGGCCGATTTCACCATGCCGCAGTTCAGCGGCATGGAAGCGCTGAAGATTTCCCGCGAACTGTCGCCGGACACGCCCTTCATTTTTGTTTCAGGCACCATCCGCGAGGACATTGCCGTCGATGCGCTCAAGGCCGGCTCGGCCGACTATGTGCTCAAGGACAACCTGGTGCGCCTGGTGCCCGCGATCCAGCGCGCCCTGGCCGACGCCGACCTGCGGCGCCTGCACCAGCTTGCCGAGCAGGAGCGGGTGCGCCTGGAACAGGTGCTGCGCGACAGCGAAGCCGGTTTGCAGCGCGCCCAGTCGATCGCCCGCCTGGCGCACGTGGTAAGCGGCACCGATGGAACCTTCGAGAGCTGGTCGGACTCGCTGCCCTGGCTGCTGCAGGTGACCGATGGGCGCATGCCCGCCAATTTTCAGGAGTGGCTCGACTGGCTGCATCCGGCCGACCGCGAACCGTTTCGCGCCAACGTGCTGGCCGCGGCGCGGCGCAACGAGCGTGCCGATCTGGAATACCGCGTACGGCGCAGCGGCGGCACCTACATGACGGTGCGCCAGGTGATGGAACCGGTGGAGGGGAGCGTGGCCCCGGGCAGCGGCGTGCGCTGGTTCAATACCATCCAGGACGTCACCGAGCAGCGCCGCAGCGAAGAGAAAATTCGCCGCCTGAACCGAGTCTACGCGGTGCTCAGCGGCATCAATACGCTGATCGTGCGCGTCAGCGACCGCGTCGAACTGTTTCGCGAGGCCTGCCGCCTGGCGGTGGAAGAGGGCGGCTTCGTGCTGGCCTGGGTTGGCATAGTCGACCGCGAGGCAAAATGCCTGCGACTGATCGCCTCCCACGACACCACGCAAGGCTATGTCAACCTGCTGCCGCTCGGCCTGGACCAGAGCGCACCCGGCGGCCTGGGCTTCGCCGGCCGCGCTGTGGCGGAGGGCCGCGCTCTGGTGGCCAACGATATCGCCAGCGGCTCGCAACTGAGCATCCTGAAGGAAGAGGCGCTGGCGCGCGGCTTTCGCTCGATGATCGCGCTGCCCCTGATGGCCGGGGCGGAGGTGCGGGGCATCATTTCCCTCTACTCCGACACGCCGAATTTTTTCGACAGCGAGGAGATGCGCCTGCTCGAAGAACTGGCCGGCGACGTGACTTTTGCGCTGGACCATCTCGACCAGGCGGAGCGCCTCGAATATCTTGCCTATTACGATCCCCTGACCGGGCTGGCCAACCGCCGGCTATTCGAGGAGCGCCTGTTCCAGCTGGTCGACGCGGCTGCCCGTGAGCAGCACAAACTGGCCGTGCTGATGATCGACCTGGTACGCTTCAAGACCATCAACGACACCTTCGGCCGCCAGCAGGGCGACCTGCTGATCAAGCAGGTGGCCGAGCGCGCGGTCGACCACGTCGGCGACCACAACCGGCTGGCGCGCTTCGGCGGAGACCATTTTGTGCTGGTGATGCCCGATGTCGATACCGCTGACGAGGTCGGGCGCCACCTGGAAGAGGGCATGGCGGCGATTTTCGGCCAGCCCTTCACGGTCGGCGGCGACGAATTGCGCATCGGCGCCAAGATCGGCATCGCCATCTATCCGGATGACGGCGGCGATACCGACACGCTGCTGAAAAATGCCGAGGTGGCGGTCAAGCGTTCGAAGTCGGTGCCTGAGCCCTACTTGTTCTTCAACCAGAAGATGGCCGAGCGCGTGGCCGAGAAGCTGATGCTGGAAAACCGCCTGCACAAAGCGCTGGAGAGGAACGAATTCGTTCTTCACTACCAGCCCAAGGTGGATATGGAGTCGGGCGAGATCGTCGGCGCCGAAGCGCTGATCCGCTGGCAAAGCCCGGACCTGGGGCTGGTGCAGCCGGTGCATTTCATCCCCCTGCTGGAAGAGACCGGGCTGATCCTCGAAGTCGGGCCGTGGGCGCTGAAGCAGGCGGCCCTGGACTATGCCCGCCTGTCCGCGCTCACGTCGAATCCGCCGCGCATCGCCGTCAATGTATCGCCGGTGCAGTTGCGGCGGGCGGAATTCGTCGAGACGGTGCGCACCGCCATCCTGCAGGGCGCGGGTCCGCCCGGCATCGACCTCGAACTCACCGAGAGCCTGGTGATGGAGGATGTCGCCGGCAATGTCGACAAGCTGAAGGCGATCCGCAAGCTCGGTGTGTCGATTGCCATCGACGACTTCGGTACCGGCTATTCCTCACTGGCCTACCTGGCGCGCCTGCCGGTGCAGACCCTGAAGATCGACCGTTCCTTCATCATCACCATGCTGCAGGAACCCGACACCATGACCCTGGTGTCGACCATGATCTCGCTGGCGCATTCGCTGCGCCTGAAAGTGGTGGCCGAAGGCGTGGATGCCGAGGAGCAGGCGCGTGTGCTGCGCCTGCTGCGCTGCGACCAGATGCAGGGCTTCCTGTTTTCCAAGCCTCTGCCGCTGGAAGACCTGGCGGCGCTGCTGGAGCGCCACGGCAAGGGCGCTTAAGCGCCGCCGGTGTCAGGCGCCGGGCCCGCTACCCGGGATGATGCCCGGCGGCAGGCTGTAGCAATAATCGGCGACATCGCAGGGGCGGGTCACCCAGACGCGGTCTTTCAGCGGATGCCCGAGGCAATGCTTCAGCGCTTGGCGCAAGCTGCGCAGGCGAAACGGCTGGCCGAAAACATTGGGATGGATCGAGATGTTCATCACCAGCGGGTGCGCTTCGCACTGCTCGACCATCTCGTCGAACTGGTCGGTGATCATGTCGCAGAATTCCTGCGAGTCCTGCTTGCGGTGGATGATGATCTGGGAGTCGTTCAGCTCTACGGGGTAGGGCACCGAGAGGATCGGGCCGCTGCGGGTGCGCAGCCAGATCGGCTGGTCGTCCATCGGCCAGTCCATCACGTATTTGAAGCCGGCTTCCTTCAGCAGGTCGAGCGTATGCGCGGACTCGTAGGCGCCCGCGCCCATCCAGCCGGTGATCGGCTTGCCCTCGTGCTGCACGAAGGTCTGCATGATCTCGCCGAGGATGCGCTCCTCGTCGGCCTCCCACATGCCCTTGTGGTTCTCCGCATTGGTGCGGCCGTGGCCGATGAACTCGTCGCCGCGCTTGCGGATCGCGTCCATGATCTGCGGCGCATATTCGTAGAGCAGGCTGTTGGCGTTGTGGCCGGCCGGCAGCTTCATTTCGTCGAACATGTCGAAAAAGCGCCAGATACCGATGCGGTTGCCGTAGTCGCGCCAGGAATAGTTGCGGTGGGTCTGCGGCTCGCCGGTCTTGGCCGGGTCGTGGCCGAGGCCGGCGCCGAAGGCGAAGCATTCGACATTGGTGGTCAGCACCAGGGCCAGGCGTTTGCCCTCGGGCCAGCTGTAGTCCTTGCGTTCCGGCAGGGGGTGGAAGTCGTAGCGGTTATGTCTGGGGAGCAGGGGACGAGGCATGATGTTGTGCGTAGCGGAACTGCGGAATCGAAAAATGGCGCGGCCCGCGATTCACGCGGGCCGGGCTGCGTGGCAAAAAAGCGTCAATCGACAGTTGCACCTGAGAGTTTAACCGCCTGCACCATCTTGGGGATTTCGCGGTTGATGTGGGCGCTGAACTCGGCCGGTGTGTCGGTTAGCTGCTCGGCGCCGAGGTTGACGTAGATCTGGTGCATGTCGGCGGCGCCCACCGTCTTGGCGAACTCGCCGTTCAGGCGCGTCACCAGCGCCGCCGGCAAGCCCTTGGGCGCGATGATGCCGCTATAGAGCACGAACTCGAAGCCGGGCAGCGACTCGGCCACCGTCGGCACCTCCGGCGCGGCCGCTACGCGCTTGGCCGTGGTCACCCCCAGGCCGACCAGCTTGCCCGCCTTGACCTGCGAGAGCGCCGGCGGCATGGTCGAGAAGGTGAACGCCGTGTCGCCCGCCAGCACCGCCTGGATCGCCGGGGCGCTGCCCTTGAAGGGCACGTGGACGGCGTCGATGCCCGCCAGGTTCTTGAAGGTCTCGGCCGCCAGGTGCGGCACCGTGCCATTGCCAGAGGAGGCATAGGCCAGCTGACCCGGCCTGGCCTTGGCCACTGCGATCAGTTCCTTGACGGTCTTCGCCTGCAGCGAGGGGTTGTCCACCATCATCAAGGGGGTGGAGGCTACCAGGCCGACGGGCGTGAAATCCTTGACCGAATCATAGGGCAGCTTCTTGTACAGGCCGACGTTGATTGCGTGGGTCGTCATGTCCTGCAGGAACAGGGTGTAGCCGTCGGGCGCGGACTTGGCCACGAAGTCCGCCGCGATGGTGGTGCCGGCGCCGGGCTTGTTGTCCACCACCACCTGCTGGCCGAGCTGGGTGGAAAGCTTGGCGGCGAGCGCCCGGGCCAGCACGTCGGAGATGCCGCCGGCGGTGAACCCGACCACCAGGCGGATCGGCTTGTTCGGGTAATCGGCCTGCGCCCAGGCGGATTCGCCGGTCGCGCCGAGGGCGGCAAAAAGGGTCAGCGCGCATGCCAGCCTGCGGGTCATGCCGGGCGCGCTCGCGCGCGTATGATGATGCATATTCAAAGCAACCTCCGAGAAAAGAACCGGTCAAAATATCGAGGTGCGGCAGTTGGAACCAATTGTCCAGCAGACGTACAAACTGACGGCATGCTAGTTGCATACCAACTACACTGAATTGCGCGAAAAGAGTAATATTCGCGTTGCGCTGCCGCAATTTAACGGCACGTTTCACCGGGTCTCATTATGGGTACACCAGAACAAAAAGCGGTCACAGCGGCGCCGGGCGCTGCAGATGGTCGCATCCAGGAACCTTACCTCAACCAGTTGCGCAAGACACGCCGCAACGTGGTGATCTATTTGTTAAGCGGCGTGCGCTTGACCGGACGCATTGCGTCGTTCGACCAGCACTTCATTGCCCTGCAGGGCGCCGAGCTGCAAGTGATCAACAAGGATGCGATCGCTTCGATCATGCCGGGCCCGCCGATGGCGGCCAAGCGTCCGGGCGGCCCGCGGCCGGCCGGCCCCGGCGGTCCCGCGCATCGTGCCCCCTCGGGGCCGCCGGCGCAGCCGCGCGTGGTCACCGTCACTACCCGGCGTTCGCGTATCGTCAGTCCCTGAAGCGGGATTGCCGCGCGGCAGGCAGCGTCCGGTCTAGAGGATTTGCTTGCCGACGTACCAGGCAACGGCGGCGATGAACGCCGAGCAAGGGATGGTGAGTATCCACGCCCAGACGATGCTGCCGGCCACGCCCCAGCGTACCGCCGATACCTTGCGCGACGAGCCGACGCCGACAATCGCGCCGGTGATGGTGTGGGTGGTCGATACCGGAATGCCCAGTGCGGTGGCCATGAACAGGGTGATGGCGCCGCCGGTTTCGGCGCAAAAGCCGCCCACCGGTTTGAGCTTGGTGATCTTCTGCCCCATGGTCTTGACGATGCGCCAGCCGCCGAACATGGTGCCCAGCGCGATGGTGATGTAGCAGGCACCGGGCACCCACAGCGGCGGGCCGTCGTGGTTCGCATGCATCCACGCCGGCAGGCTGTTCGGGTTGGCGAGATTGGCGGCCAGCAGCAGCATCCAGATGATGCCGATGGTCTTTTGCGCGTCGTTGCCGCCGTGCCCCAGGCTATAGAACGAAGCCGATATCAGTTGCAGGCGGCGGAACCATTTGTCCACCTTGTGCGGGGTGCTGCGCACGAACAGCCACGACACCGTGACCATCAGGATGGAGCCGAACAAAAAGCCCAGCATCGGCGAGAGCACGATGAAAATCACCGTCTTCACCAGGCCCGAGGAAACCAGCGACCCGGTGCCCACCTTGGCGACCGCCGCGCCCACCAGGCCGCCGATCAGCGCATGCGAAGACGAGGAGGGAATGCCGTAGAGCCAGGTGATGACGTTCCAGGCGATGGCGCCGACCAGCGCGCCGAACACCAGGTAGTGGTCGACGATAGAGATATCGATGATGCCCTGGCCGATGGTCGCCGCCACCTTGAGCGGAAACATGAAGTAGGCGACGAAGTTGAAAAACGCCGCGAAGGCTACCGCGTATTGCGGCTTGAGCACGCCGGTGGAAACCACCGTGGCGATCGAGTTGGCGGCGTCGTGGAAGCCGTTCATGAAGTCGAACGCGAGCGCGAGGACGATCAGGAGCAGCAGGATATGCAGGGTCATTTCGAAAGCCGGTGAGGAAGTACGGCGACAGCGATGCGCGTGCTTACGCGTTCTCGACGATGATGCCTTCGATGATGTTGGCTACGTCTTCGCACTTGTCGGTGACCGACTCGAGGAGTTCGTAGATCTCTTTGAGCTTGATCACGTTGCGCACGTCCGACTCTTCGCGGAACAGCTTGGCCATCGCCGCGCGCATCACGTGGTCGGCGTCGGACTCCAGCTTGTCGATCTCGGCGCACAGGGCGAGCATCTCCGCCGAGTTTTCCATTTTCGGCAGCAGGGCGACGGTGGCCTTCACCTTTTCGCCGCAGGCGACGCAGATGTCGGCCAGCTTTTGCGCTTCCGGCGTGACCGCCTTGATGTCGTACAGGAAAATCGAGTGGGCCACGTCCTCGGTCAGGTCGAGGATGTCGTCCATGGTGGTGATCAGCTTGTGGATGTCGTCGCGGTCCAGCGGCGTGATGAAGGTCTTGTGCAGCAACTCGACGGTCTGGTGCGTGACCTTGTCGGCTTTTTTCTCGATGGTCTCGATCGAATAGGCGCGGCGTTCGAGATCGTCGAACTTCGCCATCAGGTCCGCCAGTTCGCGGGCCCCGTCGACAATATACTGGGCGTGTTCGTTGAAAAACTCGAAGAACTTGCCTTCTTGCGGCATGAAACGGCCGAACATGGCGACCCCTGGGTTTCGGTTGTTCTGCGCACCGGTGCGGTGCAGTGTTACCGCTGGTGCGGTGCGGCGCGCATTATAGCCGGAACCTTCGCGACTCCGGACCCGGCGGAGGGAAAGGGCCGGTCTCAGGTCCGCTGGGCGGCGGCGGTATAACGCGACGCCAGCCGTTCGGCCGCAACCCGCAGGCGGGAAGACACGTCTGCATTGCAGGCGCCCTTGATCTGTCCGGCGAACCAGACCCAGGAGCGGCGCCGCAACTCCAGGGTGGCGCGCTCGCCGGTATCGACGTCTTCCAGGGCGAAAATCCGCGTATCGCCGCGCACGCAGTCGCGCGAATAGCTGGCCACGCAGTGGCGCATTTCCATGCCCTCGCGCGCCAGCATCAGCGAGTCAGTCAGGGGTACCACCCGCAGGCCGGCGCTTTCGTAGGCCGGCAGGGCGCTGGGCCACATCTGCATATATTCGGGCGAACGCAGGATCAGCAGCTGGTGCCAGCGCTGCTGGCGGCGGATCAGCGAGGCGTAGGTGGCGTTGTGCCCGACCAGGGAGGCGCCGCGGGTAGCTTCGTCCAGCCACCAGTCGATCAGGTAGCCGGCATCGTCGCGCAGGAAACGCAGCGACTGGCGGCGCCGCGAGCGCTCGCGCGCCTCGCGGATCAGCAGGCGCATCAGGCGTGCCAGATCGGCGAATAGAGCCTCCCCGAATGGGGTGGCGGCCGCGCCGTTGAGCGAGAGCGAAACGAGCGCCCGGTCCAGCGGGCCGCCGCGATGATCGAGTTCGAGAATCGGCCGCGGCAGGCGGGTTTCGCCGGCGGCGGCGAACAGGCGCACGGTCAGCGTGTCCAGGCGGCCGTCGTTGTCCGCGGCGCACAGCCTGCGCACCACGCTGTTGGATTGGCGCGCCAGCCACTTCCAGTCGCGCGGCGCCAGGCGTTCGGCCGCCGGCAGCGCCAGCAGCGCGGTGCGCACCAGGCCGATGGCACCGTCGGTGATCGGGCCTGCCTGCTTGCGTGCATGCGTGCGGACCAGCGGCGCCAGCAGCGGCGCCAGGTTCGGCGTTTCCGCGGTAATGCGTGTCAGCGCCGGAAGGCCAGCTGCGCGCGCCTCGTTGAAATCGCGAAACCGCGAGCGCCGTCCGTGAATCAGGAACACCGGGCGCAGGGAGTCGGGCTCCAGCACTTCGGCCAGCAGCAGCGCGCGCACGTGATGCGCGCTCGCCGCGCTGGCGGCGGGCGGAAACAGGTCGGTGCGCAGGCGCCGCTCCGCATAGAGCCGCTGCTCCGGCGGCAGCGCGGCATCCTGCAGTCCGCAAAGCCCGATCGCGTGCGCCAGGTGGGCGCGCGCCGCGTGATTGAGGGCATGCTCGATCAGCGAGGCGGTGTCGAGTACCTCGATATCTTCCAGATGCGAAGCGTCGCGCCAGGGCGACACCAGGCTGTCGCGGGTCTGGATGGCGATCCGCCCACGGCCGCCGCGGCATACGCGCAGCGCGGCCCCCAGTTCCAGGGCAATCCGCCCGCGCTCGGTGGTCAAGCGTGCAAAGGCCGGGCGCGGCAAGGCCAGCGCGGCGACCACGGCAAGGCCAATCTCCGGGGAGGGGCGCAAAGGCTTTTGCTTTTGCGCGCGCGTGGGGTGCATGAAAGGCGGCGAGAAGAAAAAGAAATGCGGAAAAGGAATGCTGGGGACTGATTCAGACGCAGCGACTGCTGCAAGGCGAGCCACACAAGCGCCGGATCGAGGCCTTAATGTAGCACGGCGCGGCGGCGGCGCAACCCTGGCGCGCACTGATATCGCGTTAATTTGAGCGTACCGTTTGGAGCGGCTATACTGCGCGGCCCAAAGCGTGTTTCAGGAGCATTGTCATGGCAGGACTGATCATCGAAGACGTCAAGGTGGGCGAGGGCGCCGAAGCCACGCCCGGCACCCATATCGAAGTGCACTACACCGGCTGGCTGTACAACGACGGCGAGCAGGGCGCGAAGTTCGACTCCAGCAAGGATCGTAACGAGCCTTTCAGCTTTCCGCTGGGCGCGGGCCACGTGATCCGCGGCTGGGACGAAGGCTTTGCCGGCATGAAGGTCGGCGGCGTGCGCAAGCTGATCATTCCGCCGGAGATGGGTTACGGCGCGCGCGGCGCCGGCGGGGTGATTCCGCCGAACGCAACGCTGTTGTTCGAAGTCGAGCTGCTGGGGGTCTAGCGCAGTTTCAGCGCAGTCTGATGTTGCGCGCGGCGAGCACGGCGCGCGCGATATCGGGCCGGTCGGTGATCAGGCCGTCGACGCCGAGCGCGGCCATGCGCCCGATGTCTTCCGGTCGGTTGACGGTCCAGGGAATCACCCGCAGTCCCTGCGCGCGCGCATCCGTTACCGTGGCCGCGTCGACGTCCTGAAAATTCGGCGACCATGCCGCGCAACCGGCACCTTTCACCAGTCGCGGCAGGGTGCTTGTCAACGCCAGGCCGGCGTTCCAGGCCGGCGCCACCGTATTGAAATTCTGCAGCCGGGCGCTCAGGCAAACCGTGGGGATGTCCGGGCGCAGCGCCTGCACCATCTTCAGTGTGCGCCAGTCGAAGGACTGGATGCTGACGCGGCTTTCCATGTCGTATTGCGCGATCACCGCCAGCAAGGCCGCGACCATAACTTGCGGCGCGACCGTGTCCTGCGGATGGTCGGGCGTCAGCTTCGTTTCAATGTTGAAACGCACGTGCGCGTCGCCGCGCAGCCGCACCAGTTCGAATAGATCGGCCAGGCGCGGCACTGGTTCGTGTTCGCGCTGCACCTGTTGCGGAAACTGCGCCGCGTAGGCAGTGCCGGGCTTGAGGGCACCTACGTTGTAGGTTTTCAACTCGGCCAAGCTCAGATCGAACAGGCGCGGTCCGGGCGTGGCGATCCAGTGGCCGGCGGCGTCGCGGGTGATCGCGGGATTGAGCCGCTCATCGTGATGGATCACTACCACGCCGTCGCGGGTGACGCCGATATCCAGTTCCAGCGTGCTGACCCCGGCTTCCAGTCCGCGGGTGAAGGCGGCGAGGGTATTTTCCGGTGCCAGGCCGCGCGCGCCGCGATGCCCCTGGAGGTCGAAGCCGCCTTCCTGCGCGGCTGCCGTGCAGGCAATCAACAGCAG
>DATAZV010000073.1:0-4657 GCA_036271855.1 Burkholderiales bacterium | reverse complement strand
AGCAGCGCGAAAAGCCGCTGGCGGTGTGGAAGCCGCGCTCCGGCAGCGCCATCGTGCTCTGAAGGTGCAATGAATACCACCACCATCAAGGAGGAAAGGAAGCCGCGGCGCGACGACGAATCGGTGGTCGATGCGCTGTTCGAGCGCCCGTACTCCTTCGATTTCTACCAGGCGGTGCGCCTGCTGCAATGGCTGCACCGCCACACCCCGGCCGAGGAGCGCCCCACCGAGGCGGTGCGCTACAGCACGCGGCTGTCGCTGGACACACCCGCCGGCGATATCTACGAACTGACCCGCCCGGCGCCGCGTAAACCCGCAGCCGGCGAAAGCGAAGTCCGCGACGACGTCGCGCCCGATCCGGCGCAGATGGTGATCAACTTCTTCGGCCTCACCGGCCCGTCCGGCGCGCTGCCGCTGCATTACACCGAACTCCTGCTGGAGCGGCGCTATCGCCACCGCGACCACACGCTGGCCGCGTTCCTCAATATCTTCAACCACCGGCTCAGCGCGCTGTTCCACGAGATCTGGTCCAAGTACCACATCTTTCTCGATCTCGAACGCGAAACCCGCGACGGTTTCACCCGCTCGCTGCTTGACCTGGTCGGCCTGGGCACCGACGGCCTGCGCAACCGCCTGGACGCCGGCGAGCGCGGCGTCTCCGACCAGTCGCTGGTGTATTACAGCGGCATTCTGGCGCAGCGCCCGCATTCGGCTTCCGGGCTGGAGGCCATCCTCGGCGACTATTTCCGCGTGCCGGCGAAAGTATTGCCCTTCCAGGGGCGCTGGCTGCGGGTGCCGAAATCGCAATGCTCCGAACTGGGCCGCGCCAATTGCGCCCTCGGCGACGGCGCGCTGCTGGGGCAGGGCGTGTGGGACCAGCAGTCGAAATTCCGCGTCGTGCTCGGGGCCTTAAGCTACAAGCGTTTTCTCGATTTCCTGCCCAATGGCCGCGGCTTCGCCGCGCTCGGGCGGCTGGGCAATTTCTACGCCGGGCCGGACCTGGATTTCGACGTGCAACTGGTGGTCAAGCGCCAGGAAGTGCCGCAAACCATGCTTGGCGGCCTGGGCACCGAGGCAGCCCACCTAGGCTGGAATACCTGGATCACCGGCCAGGAAATGCCGCGCGACGCCGACGACGCCGTTTTCATCATCGGCAAGGCGCCGCGCTGGCGGCCGCGCGCCGGCGAAGAGGGCTTGTCCGGGGTAGTCGGCCTGTGGCGCCCGCCGGAGGCGCAAGCGATGTCTTCCATGACCGCAGCATGACCGCGCCATGATATCGCCGCGCATTCAGCGGATTTGACCGCCGTAGCCGCTTGTATTGTAATAAATCAGCTTTTATCGGTATCGCAGGATGTCCAGGCCGATGGGTCGTGCGCCATCCAGTTGCCAAAAAGCGCACAAATCTGCCGCAAAACATCTCGCGGGCACAATTTGCCAAGGTAGAATCCTTTGCGTGCCGTGTGGCAGCCCTTGCGGGCGAGTGGTTGCCGCGGTGCGTGGCATTACCGTCAAAGAACTCGGGGAGTGGATGAATGAGCATCAATCTGAAGTCGCTGATCGCCAAACTCAATCCGGTCTGCAAAAGCGCGATGGAAGGGGCCGCCGGCCTGACGCTCTCGCGCACCCATTACGATGTCGACATCGAGCACCTGCTGGTAAAGCTGATGGACGTCGAGAATTCCGACTTCAAGCCGATCCTGCGCCACTATGAGGTCAACATCGGCCGCCTGGAAAAGGAACTGGCCGAGGCCCTCGACGGCTTCAAGACCGGCAACACCCGCACGCCGGCGCTGTCGCCCAACCTGCCCAAGCTGTTCGAGCGCGCCTGGGTGGCTGCATCGGTCGACTACAACGCCACGCGCATCCGCAGCGGCCACCTGCTGCTGGTGCTGGCCACCGATCCCGAGCTGTCGCGCATCATCCGCGATTCCTCCAAGGAGCTGGGCAAGATCAAGGGCGACGAGCTGAAGGCGAATTTCGCCGACATCACCGGTTCCTCCAGCGAAGCCGCGCAGGCTGAAAGCTTCGACGAAAGCTCGCCCGCGGCGGCGGCCTCGGGTGGCGGCGGCGAGCCCGGCAAGCTGGGCAAGACCCCGGGCCTGGACCAGTTCACCGTCAACCTCACCGAGCGCGCCAAAGCCGGCAAGATCGACCCGGTGCTGGGCCGCGATGAAGAAATCCGCCAGATGGTGGACATCCTCACCCGCCGCCGGCAGAACAACCCCATCCTGACGGGGGAGGCCGGCGTCGGCAAAACCGCGGTGGTCGAGGGCCTGGCGCTGCGCATCGCCGCCGGCGACGTGCCGCCGCCGCTGCAAAAAGTTGCCCTGCATACCCTGGACCTGGGCCTGCTGCAGGCCGGCGCCTCGGTCAAGGGCGAATTCGAGAACCGCCTGAAAGGCGTGCTCGACGAGGTCAAGCGCAGTCCGCATCCGATCATCCTGTTCATCGACGAAGCGCACACCCTGATCGGCGCCGGCGGGCAGGCCGGGCAGAACGACGCCGCCAACCTGCTCAAGCCGCCGCTGGCGCGCGGTGAGCTGCGCTCGATCGCAGCCACCACCTGGTCGGAGTACAAGAAGTATTTCGAAAAGGACCCGGCGCTGGCGCGGCGCTTCCAGGTGGTCAAGGTGGAAGAGCCGGAGGAAGATCGCGCCATCGTCATGCTGCGCGGCATCGTCGAAACCATGCAGACCCACCACAACGTGCGCATCCTCGACGAAGCGGTGACCGACGCGGTGCGCCTGACCCATCGCTATGTTTCCGGGCGCCAGTTACCGGACAAGGCGGTGTCGGTGCTCGATACCGCCTGCGCGCGCATCGCCATCGGCCAGAACGCCACCCCGGCGGCGATCGAGGACGCGCGCCGCCACCTGGACGCGATTGCCGTCGAGTTGCGCGTATTGCAGCGTGAAACGGCGACTGGTGGCTTGCATGACGAGCGCATCGCCGAGCTGAAGGCGGCGCAGGAAAAGACCCAGGGCGAACTGAAGGTGCTGGAAGAGCGCTGGGTCAAGGAAAAAGACCTGGTCGACAAGATCCGCACCCTGCGCGGCAAGCTGGAAGACGATGCCGGCGCCACCGAAGAAAAGATGAAACTCATCGACGGCGACCGCCAGAAGCTGCGCGACGAACTCTCGCAACTCAATGGCGAACTCGAAGGCATCCAGGGCCGCGAGCCCCTGGTGCAGGTGGTGGTGAGCGGCCAGACCGTGGGCGAGGTGATTTCCGCCTGGACCGGCATTCCGGTGGGCAAGATGCTGGCCGACGAGGTCAATACCGTGCTCAACCTGGCCAAATACCTGGGCGAGCGCGTCATCGGCCAGGACCACGCGCTGGAAGCCATTGCCCAGCGCATCCGCACGCAGCGCGCGAAACTCGAGGATCCGAACAAGCCGATCGGCGTATTCATGCTGGTGGGCACCAGCGGCGTCGGCAAGACCGAGACCGCGCTGGCCCTGGCCGACATCCTTTACGGTGGCGACCGCAACATGGTCACCATCAACATGTCCGAATACCAGGAGGCGCATACGGTGTCGGCGCTGAAGGGTTCGCCGCCCGGCTATGTCGGCTACGGCGAGGGCGGGGTACTGACCGAGGCGGTGCGCCGCAAGCCCTATTGCGTGGTGCTGCTCGACGAAGTCGAAAAGGCGCACCCGGACGTGCTGGAGCTGTTCTTCCAGGTGTTCGACAAGGGGGTGCTCGACGACTCCGAAGGCCGCGAGGTGAATTTCCGCAATTGCGTGATCATCCTCACCTCCAACGTCGGCACCGATACCATCATGCGCATGAACATCGGTGCCGCGCAGCCACCGCAGCCGGACGACGTGCTCGAAGCGATCCGCCCCGAACTCAACCACACGTTCAAGCCGGCCTTCATCGGCCGCATGGCGGTGGTGCCTTACTATCCGGTGAAGGACGAAATCCTCAAGCGCATCATCGAGCTCAAGCTGAACAAGATCAAGAAGCGCATCTTCGCCAATCATCGCGCCGAGTTCGCCTACGACAGCAAGATGGTCGATGCAGTGGCGGCGCGCTGCACCGAAGTCGACAGCGGCGCGCGCAACGTCGACAATATCCTGAACGGTACGCTGTTGCCGGAGGTGGCCGAGTCGGTGCTCACGCGCATGGCCGCCGGCGAGCCGGTCTCGCGCATCAGCGTCGATGTCGACGCCGCCGGAAACTTCACCTACGCCGTCGCTTGACGCCGGCGCGCCATCCAGGGAGAGCCGATTTTGCCCTTGTTCAGTGACGACAACCGGCTGCTCAAGCTGACCACCCCGCTGGGCAAGGACGCCTTGCTGGTGCTGGGTTTCAAGGGGGTGGAGCGGGTTTCCGGGCTGTTCGAATTCGTCATCGAACTGGTAGGCGAACGCGCCAGCGCCGCCGACTTCAGCCAGGTGGTGGGCAAGGCCGCCACCCTGGAAATCAATGCCTCCGGCACCGCCGACAAGGCGCCCGGCAAGCGCAAGATCGACGGCGTGGTGACGCGCTTTTCCACCAGCGGCGCGCTGACTTCGGTGCAAAGCGCGCCCGGGCGCATGATCGACTTCCTGCACTACACCATGGTGTTGTCGCCTACCCTGTGGGACCTGACGCGCGCCGCCGACAACCGGATCTTCCAGGACAAGGCCGGCAAAGATATCGTCGAGACGGT
>DATAZV010000072.1:0-24407 GCA_036271855.1 Burkholderiales bacterium | reverse complement strand
GTCTTTTTGACCGCCGACGTCGGCGAGCGGGCGCGCAGACGTGCCGCCCAATTGGCGGCAACGGCCCGGCCGGGCGATCCTAAGGGATTGATCGGAAAAGAAAATAGTGGTAATATTGATGCCCTTTTCGGGTCTGTCCTGGCTGACCTGCGCTCGCGTGACGAACGCGATGCGAATCGGGTAGTAGCGCCGCTGGTGCAACGGGAAGACGCCAGGTTGCTGGACACGAGCGGTTTGTCGATCCAGCAGGCGGTGCAGCAGGTGCTGTCCTGGTACAGGGATGTTCAAAGCGGGGGGTTGCAGAACCCGCAAAACGCGTCCTTGCGTAGTCGTTAAAGCAGTCAGCAAGTCGTAGCAATTGCAGCAAGAGTGGCATTCCTCCCCCGAGGATGCCGATGTTCAACCAACCCCGCGCACGCACGCTTTACGTTTCACCTCCCATTTAAGCGTCGCGGATTTTTAGGTCACTTTTATTCATGTCTGTTGCCCAACAAGCCGCCGAAATGGCGAACGAAAGCTTTGCCGCCCTGTTTGAGGAATCCCTCAATCACCAGGAAATGCGCGCAGGCGAAGTCATCACAGCTGAAGTGGTGCGCGTCGACTACAACTTCGTGGTCGTCAATGCCGGACTGAAGTCCGAGAGCTACATCCCGATTGAAGAATTCAAGGCCGACAACGGCGAACTCACCGTGAAGATCGGTGATTTCGTTTCGGTGGCCATCGACTCGCTGGAAAACGGCTTCGGCGAAACGCTGCTGTCGCGCGACAAGGCCAAGCGCCTGTCCGCCTGGATGGACCTGGAAAAGGCCCTGGAATCCGGCGAACTCGTTTCCGGCGTGATCACTGGCAAGGTCAAGGGCGGCCTGACCGTCATGACCAACGGCATCCGCGCCTTCCTGCCCGGCTCGCTGGTCGACATCCGCCCGGTCAAGGACACGACTCCGTTTGAAGGCAAGACGATGGAGTTCAAGGTCATCAAGCTGGACAAGAAGCGCAACAACGTTGTCGTTTCGCGCCGCGCCGTGCTGGAAGCCAGCCAGGGCGAAGAGCGCGCCAAGCTGATGGAAACCCTGTCCGAAGGCGCGATCGTCAAGGGCATCGTCAAGAACATCACCGACTACGGCGCGTTCGTCGACCTCGGCGGTATCGATGGCCTGCTGCACATCACCGACCTGGCCTGGCGCCGTGTCCGTCACCCGTCCGAAGTGCTGACGGTGGGCGATGAAATCACCGCCAAGATCCTGAAGTTCGATCAAGAGAAGAACCGTGTCTCCCTGGGCGTCAAGCAACTGGGCGAAGACCCGTGGGTGGGCATCAGCCGCCGCTACCCGCAGGGCACCCGCCTGTTCGGCAAGGTGACCAACCTCACCGACTACGGCGCATTCGTCGAAGTCGAAGCGGGCATCGAAGGCCTGGTGCACGTCTCCGAGATGGACTGGACCAACAAGAACGTGCATCCGTCGAAGGTCGTTGCCCTGGGCGACGAAGTCGAGGTGATGATCCTCGAGATCGACGAAGACCGTCGCCGCATTTCCCTCGGCATGAAGCAGTGCATGCCCAATCCTTGGGAAGATTTCTCGATGAACCACAAGAAGGGCGACCGTGTGAAGGGCGCGATCAAGTCGATCACCGACTTCGGCGTGTTCATCGGCCTGCCCGGTGGCATCGACGGCCTGGTGCACCTGTCGGACCTGTCCTGGTCGCAAGCCGGCGAAGAAGCCGTCAAGAACTTCAAGAAGGGCGACGAAGTCGAGGCCACCGTTCTGGCGATCGACGTCGAGCGCGAGCGCATTTCGCTCGGCATCAAGCAGATGGACGGCGACCCGTGGTCGAACTTCGTCGCCACCAACGACAAGGGCGCGCTGGTGACCGGCAAGGTCAAGAGCGTGGACGCCAAGGGCGCTGTTGTGATGATCGGCGACGATGTCGAAGCCTACCTGCGCGCCTCCGAAATCTCGCGCGACCGCGTGCAGGATGCCAGCACCCTGCTCAAGGAAGGTGACGATGTCGAGGCCGTGATCATCAACGTCGACCGCAAGAACCGCAACATCAACCTGTCGATCAAGGCGAAGGACAACGTGGAAGAGCGTGAAGCGCTGACGCGCAATACGGCGGACGCGGGCAACGCCGCGAGCGGCACCACCAACCTCGGTGCGCTGCTCAAAGCGAAGATGGACCAGAAATAAGTCCAATTTAAGTCCACAGCTCTTTACGCATGACCAAATCGGATCTCATTGCGAGACTCGCGGCGCGTTATCCGCAACTAGTCGCCAAGGACGCCGACTTCGCCGTCAAGACCATTCTTGACGCGATGGGCGAGTCCCTGGCGCGCGGGCAGCGCATCGAAATCCGCGGCTTCGGCAGCTTCGGCCTGAACTACCGGCCGCCGCGGGTGGGCCGCAACCCCAAATCGGGCGAGAAGGTGCACGTGCCGGAAAAGCACGTGCCGCACTTCAAGGCCGGCAAGGAGTTGCGCGACCGCGTCGATGCCAAGCTCAACGAGGAAGAAAGCGCCAAGGCGGCGTCGGCCCCGCGTGGGCCGGTGGCCGCGGCCGCGGCGGGCAACTGATTTCGCTCATACGTTGCAATATCGAAAGCGGCACGCAAGTGCCGCTTTTTTTATGAAGGCGCCGTGGCGGGAGGAATCGCACCGGCCCCGCGGCGCGGGGTTTGCGGCGATAATGCGGCGGGGCTGCACAAATGTTTCCGGCAGCACCCAAAAATTCGATGAAATCACTCCAGCCTGGAGGCGAGGATGCGGTACATAGCCTGGATCTTGCGGGTTCTACTGTTTCTGGTGCTTTTTCTGTTTGCCCTGAAAAATTACGAGGTGGTGCCGCTCAAGTTCTATTTCGACTTCGAATGGCGCGCCCCCCTGGTGTTGCTGCTGCTGATCTTTTTTGCCGGCGGCATGGCGCTGGGCGTGCTGGCCTGCCTGCCGCGCCTGTTCCGCCAGCGGCGCGAACTTGCCGCGGCCCTGGCGACAGCGAAAAAGCGTCCGGCGGCGCCGGTGCTGCCGCAGGCGCCGGCCGACGCGGTGGTGTTGCGCGAAAGCGCCGCCACCGGCGTGTGAATACGGAGAGATAAAGCGTGGAAATCGAACTCTGGTGGCTGCTGTCCCTGCCGCTGTTTTTCGGCCTCGGCTGGGCCGCGGCGCGGGTCGACATTCGCCACCTGGTCAGCGAGTCGAAGGCGCTGCCGCGCTCCTATTTCAAGGGACTTAACTTCCTGCTGAACGAGCAGCCGGACAAGGCCATCGACGCCTTTATCGAGGTCGTCAGCGTCGACCCGGAGACCATCGAACTGCATTTCGCGCTGGGCAACCTGTTTCGCCGCCGCGGCGAGATCGAGCGCGCCATCCGCATGCACACCAGCCTGGTCAACCGCACCGACCTGAACGAAGAGCAGCGCCTGCACGCGCTCTACGAACTCGGCCAGGACTACCTCAAGTCGGGCCTGCTGGACCGCGCCGAAGAGGCGCTGACCCGGCTCGAAGGCAGCAGCTATGGCGGCCGCGCGGAAGTGTTCCTGCTGGAAATTTTCCAGCTGGAAAAGGACTGGGACAAGGCGGTCGCCGTGGCCACGCGCATCGAGGCCGAAACAGGCATTTCCAGGCAAAAGGAGATCGCCCAGTTCCACTGCGAACACGCCGTCAGCCTGATGGCGCAGTCCAGACCCGAGGAGGCGCGGGCCCAGGCCGAGGCGGCGCTCAAGGCCAACCGCAAGGCGGTGCGGGCGCAAATGATCCTGGGCGACATCGCCGCCCAGGCCGGCCGCCACGAAGAGGCGATCGAGGCCTGGCAAAGGGTCGAATCGCAGGACCCGCTATACCTGTCGCTGGTGGCGACCAAGCTGATCGAAAGTTACACCAAGGTGGGGCGCCAGAAGGAATGCCTGACGCTGTTGCGCGGCTACCTGGAGCGCTACCCTTCGCTGGACCTGCTCGATGTCGCCTTCCAGCTTTGCCTGGAGCTTGAAGGCATGGACGCCGCCTACAAGCTGGTGCGCGACGAATTGCGCCGCAGCCCGACCCTGCTGGGCCTGGACCGGCTGCTGGAGGCGCGGGTGATGATGGAGCCGCCGGAGCGCCAGGCCGACCTGCAACTGGTGAAGAACCTGATTCACCGCCATACCCACCGGGTAGCGCGCTATGCGTGCGAAAATTGCGGTTTCAAGGCGCGCCAGTTCTTCTGGCGCTGCCCGGGCTGCGGCGGCTGGGAAACCTATCCGCCACGGCGGGCGGAAGAATTCGACCTGACGCCTTGATGTCATGATGGCGCCAAGGCGGTGTGCTAGCTTTGCAAGCTTTAAACTTTTTGGAAATCAGTCGTGAAAATCACCATGATCGGCACCGGTTACGTAGGCTTGGTCACCGGGGCGTGTTTCGCGGAAGTGGGCAACGACGTGCTGTGCCTGGACCTGGACACGGCGAAAATCCGCATTCTCAATGAGGGCGGCATCCCGATCTTCGAGCCGGGCCTGAAGGAAATGGTGGAGCGCAACCGCGCCGCCGGGCGCATCCGCTTCACCACCGACATCGAGCAGGCAGTGGCGCATGGCGACATCCAGTTCATCGCCGTCGGCACCCCGCCGGATGAAGACGGATCGGCCGACCTGAAGTACGTCACTGCCGCGGCGCGCAATGTCGGCAAGTACATGACCGGCCCCAAGGTGGTGGTCGACAAGTCCACGGTGCCGGTAGGCACAGCCGACAAGGTACGCGCGGCGATCACCGACGAACTCGCCAAACGCGGCGCCGGGATTGAATTCTCCGTGGTCTCCAACCCCGAGTTCCTAAAAGAGGGCGCGGCGGTGGACGACTTCATGAAGCCGGACCGCGTGGTGGTGGGGGTCGATAGCGACCGTGCCCGCGACATGATGCGCGCGCTCTACGCACCCTTCCAGCGCAATCACGAACGGATGATCTTCATGGACATCCGCTCCGCCGAGCTGACCAAGTACGCGGCCAACGCAATGCTGGCGACGCGCATCTCGTTCATGAACGAGATTGCCAACCTGGCCGAGAAACTGGGGGCGGATGTGGAACTGGTGCGCCAGGGCATCGGCTCGGACCCGCGCATCGGCTACCACTTTTTGTACGCCGGTTGCGGCTACGGCGGTTCCTGCTTCCCGAAGGACGTGCAGGCATTGCTGCAGACGGCCAACGATACCGGCCTGGGCTCGAAAATCCTCGACGCGGTGGAAGCCGCCAACGCCGCGCAAAAACTCGTGGTGGGGCAGAAAATCGTCAAGCACTTCGGTGCCGACCTGAAGGGCAAGCATTTCGCGCTCTGGGGCCTGGCCTTCAAGCCGAACACCGACGATATGCGCGAGGCGCCCTCGCTGGAGCTGATCCGCGAACTGGTCGGCCGCGGCGCCACCGTCACCGCCTATGACCCAGTCGCCATGCACGAGGCCGGACGCATCCTGCAGGGCACGGCCGGCGTCGATTTTTCCGACAGCCCGATGGCCGCGCTGGAAGGCGCCGACGCCCTGGCGATCGTCACCGAGTGGAAGGAGTTCCGCAGCCCCGACTTTGCCGCCATCAAGGCCAAGCTCAAGCAGGCGACGATTTTCGACGGCCGCAATCTCTACGACCCGCGCATGGTGCGCGACCTCGGCTTTGCCTATTTCCCGATCGGTCGGCCCGACCTGCGCCCGGGAGCGGCGGCATGAACCAGGCGGTTTCCCTGCAGGCCTACCGCGAAGCCGCCGGCCGCGGCCGCGTGCTGGTGGTGGGCGACGTCATGTTGGACCGCTACTGGTTCGGCGACGTGCATCGCATCTCGCCGGAAGCGCCGGTGCCGGTGGTGAAAGTGGAAAAAAGCGAGGAGCGCTTAGGCGGCGCGGCCAACGTTGCGCGCAATGCCGCTGCGCTGCGCGCCAATACCACGCTGCTTTCGGTGGTGGGCGACGACGAGCCGGGCGTGACCTTGAAACGCATGCTGGAAGAGGCGGGCATACGCGCGGTGCTGCACATCGACCGCGAGTTCAAGACCACCGTCAAGCTGCGGGTGATCGGCCGCCAGCAGCAATTGCTGCGCATCGATTTCGAAGAGTGGCCCAGCCACGAAGTGCTGCACGGCAAGCTGGCCGATTTCAAGGGCTATCTCGACACCACCGATGTGGTGATCCTGTCCGACTACGGCAAGGGCGGCCTGACGCACATCGCCGAGATGATCGCCGCGGCGCGCGCCGCCGGCAAGATCGTGCTGGTCGACCCCAAGGGTGAGGAGTACGAGCGCTATGCCGGCGCCACCGTGCTGACGCCCAACCGCAGCGAATTGAAGCAGGTGATCGGCGCCTGGAAGTCCGAAGCGGACCTGGCCGAGCGCACCGAGGCCTTGCGCAAGAAACTCAGGCTCGAAGCGCTGCTGCTGACCCGCTCGGAAGAGGGCATGACGCTTTTCACCGCGGCCGGCACCCTGAACATCCCGGCGCAGGCGCGCGAGGTGTACGACGTTTCCGGCGCCGGCGACACCGTGATCGCCACGCTGGGTGCGTTGTTGGGGGGCGGGGTCTCGCTGGAGGACGCGGTTAGAATGGCCAACCGCGCCGGCGGCATCGTCGTCGGTAAGCTGGGCACCGCGGTGGTGAGCCCGGACGAGTTGTTTACGCAATGAATCACTGAACCCTGAATGAGCTACTACATCGTCACCGGCGCGGCCGGCTTTGTCGGCGCCAACCTGGTCAAGGGCCTGAACGACCGCGGCATCACCGAGATCATCGCGGTGGACAACCTGACGCGGGCGGACAAATTCCCCAACCTGGTGGACTGCGAGATCGCCGATTATTTCGACAAGACCGAATTCGCCGAGCTGCTGCAGGCCGGCCATTTCGCCGGCGAGGTCGAGGCCATCCTGCACCAGGGCGCCTGCTCCGACACGATGGAGACCGATGGCCGCTACATGATGGAGAACAACTACCGTTACTCCGTCACCCTGCTGGATTATTGCCAGGAGGAGGAGGTGCCGCTGATCTATGCCTCCTCGGCGGCGGTCTACGGCGCCACCCGCACCTTCCGTGAAGAGCGCGGTTTCGAAAAGCCGCTGAACGTCTACGGCTACTCCAAGTTCCTGTTCGACCAGATCGTGCGCCGGCGCATGGATGACGCCAGCGCGCAGATCGCCGGCTTTCGCTATTTCAATGTCTATGGCCCGCGCGAGGCGCACAAGGGGCGCATGGCCTCGGTGGCCTTCCACAACTTCAATCAGTTCCGCGCCGAGGGCAAGGTGAAGCTGTTCGAGGGTTACGGCGACTACGCGGCCGGGCAGCAGTCGCGCGATTTCGTTTCGGTCGAGGATGTGGTGGCGGTGAACCTGTATTTTCTGGAACATCCGGAGGCTTCGGGGATTTTCAACCTCGGCACCGGCCGCGCCCAGCCGTTCAACGACGTCGCCCGCGCGGTGATCAACACCTGCCGCCAGGCCGAGGGCAAGAGCGCCCTGAGCCTGCAGGAGTGCCTGGCGCAAGGGCTGCTGGAATACATTGCCTTTCCCGAAGCCCTCAAGGGCAAATACCAGAGCTATACCCAGGCCGATATCGGTTTGCTGCGTGAAGCCGGCTATGCCGCGCCCTTCCTGAATGTTGAGGATGGCGTGGGGCGCTATGTGCAGAGCCTGCTGCAGGCGGCCTGAGCGGCATCCGCGAGGAAACGAGTGGTGATGGTGTAGCAAGGCAGTTCGCGGCCAGTGCTGCGGAATTTCCAAAAGAAGCAGGTTGCCGGACAAACTCAATAGGGGAAAGACATGCATAAACTGATACTCGCCTTCATTGGCTTTTTCATGGCCATGGGCATGGCCTTCGCGGCGGTCGACCTGAACAGTGCCGACCAGGCGACGCTGGACGGGCTCAAGGGCATCGGCCCGGTCAAGGCCAAGGCGATTGCCGACGAGCGGGCGAAAAACGGCCCGTTCAAGAACCTCGATGACGTGCAGGCGCGGGTCAAGGGCATCGGCCCGGCCACCGTGGCGGCCTGGAAAAAGGACGGCTCGGCTGTCGTCGGCGGCGGGACCGCGAAGGCGGATGCCAAGGCCGACAAGAAGAGCGACAAAAAACCTGCCAAGGCCGACGCCAAAGCAGACAAGAAGTAGCGCCACCGCAACCCATGAACCCCCGCCGCCGGTGGGGGTTTTGTTTTTTGGCGCGCGGGTACAATCGTGACCGACCGCAACGCTTTATCTATCCCCATGTACCCAACCGTCGAAGCCGCCATCGGCAATACGCCGCTGGTGCGCCTGCAGCGCCTGCCCGGCGCGGCCATTGCAAAACGCAACAACGTCATCCTCGGCAAGCTCGAAGGGAACAATCCGGCCGGCTCGGTGAAAGACCGTCCGGCGCTGTCGATGATTGCGCGTGCACAGGAGCGCGGCGAAATCAAGCCGGGCGACACCCTGATCGAGGCGACCTCCGGCAACACCGGCATTGCCCTGGCCATGGTGGCGGCGATGCGCGGCTACAAGATGATCCTGATCATGCCCGACAACCTGTCGCTTGAACGGCGCCAGAGCATGACGGCCTATGGCGCACAGCTGATCCTCACGCCGGCTAAGGAAGGCGGCATGGAGTACGCGCGCGACCTGGCGGAAAAAATGCAGCGCGAAGGCAAGGGCCGCATCCTCGACCAGTTCGCCAACCCGGACAATCCGCGCGCGCATTACGAGGGCACCGGCCCGGAAATCTGGCGTGACACGCAGGGCGGCATCACCCATTTTGTGTCGGCGATGGGCACCACCGGCACCATCATGGGAGTTTCGCATTACCTGAAGGAAAAAAACGCGGACGTGGAAATCGTCGGCTGCCAGCCTAGCGAGGGCTCGCAGATTCCCGGTATCCGCAAATGGCCGGAAGCCTATTTGCCGAAGATCTACGACAAGGCGCGGGTCGACCGTATCGAGTATGTGAGCCAGGCCGATGCGGAGGAGATGTGCCGCAAGCTGGCGGCTGTCGAGGGTATTTGCTGCGGCATCTCGGCGGCGGGCGCCTGCCAGGTGGCGCTGCGTCTGGCTGAGCAAGTGGAAAACGCGACCATCGTGTTCATTGTCTGCGACCGCGGCGACCGTTATTTGTCGACCGGGATTTTTCCCGCCTGAGGCGGGGCGCGCGGCTCAGGTGCCGCGCGCGTTCTTGATTGCCCGGGCCAGGTCCATCACGCTCATCGCATAAAAGCTGGAACGGTTATAGCGCGTGATGACGTAGAAGTTCTGCAGGCCGACCCAGTATTCGGTGGGCGCGTCCGGCGTGACCAGGTCGATCAGGGCGCACAGGGTGTCGTCGGGCAGTCCCTGCTGCGCCAGTTTTTCGGACGCCACGCCCAGCGCTGGCAATTCGGTGATCTTGACTGAAGGCAGGATGTCGCGGTCCAGCAGTTCGCGCCAGGCGCTGCCTTCGACGCGCGCCGGAAAGGCGATCGGCGCGCCCGCCACCCAGCCGTGCCCCTTGAGGAAGTTGGCGACGCTGCCGATGGCGTCGTCGAAACTGTTGCGCAGGTCGATCTTGCCGTCGCCATCGAAATCCACCGCCCACTTGCGCCACGAGGAGGGCATGAATTGCGGGATGCCGATGGCGCCCGCATACGAGCCCTTGAGGGTGAAAATGTCGATGTTTTCGTCGCGCGAGAACAGCAGGTAATTCTCCAGTTCGTCACGGAAAAAATCGCCGCGACGCGGATAGTCGAAGGCCAGGGTGGTGAGCGCGTCGATCACCCGGAAGCCCCCGGTATTGCGGCCGTAGACGGTTTCCACCCCCATGATGGCGATGATGATCTCCGCCGGTACGCCGAATTCCTTTTCCGCCCGCGCCAGCGCGCGCGCATGGCTGCGCCAGAGGGCGACGCCGCCGTCGATGCGGATGGGGTCGAGAAAGCGCGAGCGATAAACCTGCCAGGAGCGCACCCGCGGATTGGTCGGCGGCGCCATCAGGTCGACGATGCTGGGGTAGTAGCGGGCGCGCGAAAACAGGAACTTGAGTTCGTCCTCGACAAAGCCGTGTTTTTGCGCCATCTCGGTGATGAAGGCTTGCACCTCGGGGCGATTCTGGTATTGCACGACGTTGCCGCCGGCCGGCTCGGCGGCGGGCCTGGCGATTTTTTTGCGTGCTTCAGCCGGGCCGGGCGCCGCTGCCAGGAGCAGCGCCAGCAACAACAGGGCGGCGCGCAGCGGGGCGTGGTTCAAATCTGAAAATCCCGGACGAGTTGGGTGAATTGCCGCACCCGGACTTTATCCGGTTTCGGGCCATAGCGCAGGCGCGCGTAGGCGCCGGCGACGGTCTCCACCGCGCTTGTACGGGGCAGGCCTTCGCGCTGCAGCAGCGCTGCCGCCCGTTTACCGTAATCCAGCGGCCCCTCAAAAGATTCGCGCGGTGCGCCGGCGCGCGCCAGGCGCTTGCAAAAGGCCCGCCAGGCACGCTCCACCGGGTCATGCTCGCGCACCGCGCGCAGCATCCAGCCAGTGACCACCAGGCAGATCAGGCCGACGCCGGTGACCATGGCAATGGCCATGTCGCGCCAGTCTGGTGTTTTCATTCCGAGGCGCTCCAGGGTTTCGCGCTGGCGGTCCGGGCTGTAGTTGAGCACCAGCTGGTTCCAGCGGTTGCTGACGGCCTCCCAGTCGAAGCGCACGCGGTCCAGCCAGGCCGCGCTCCAGGCGCCGGTGAAACGGGTGATCAGGGGCGGGGCAAAGCGCTGCGGCATGGCACCGTGCATGCCGGCGGAAATGCGCGCCGGCGACACCGCCGCCGTCGGGTCGACGCGGGTCCAGCCGCGGCCGCGCAGCCAGACCTCGGCCCAGGCGTGGGCATCGGACTGGCGCACCGTGAACACGTTGTCCACCGGGTTGACTTCGCCGCCCTGGTAACCCGTGACCACCCGCGCCGGAATGCCGGCTGAGCGCATCATCACCACGAAGGCGGAGGAATAGTGCTCGCAAAAGCCGCGCTTGCTGATGAACAAAAACTGGTCGATTGGGTTGTTGTCCAGCAGCGGCGGCTCCAGGGTGTAGAAGAACTCTTCGGTGCGGAAATAATTCAGCGCCATGTCGACGATCTGCCCCGGGTTGCGGCCCTGGAACATCCAGCCCGTCACCAGGTTGCGGGTGCGCGGATTGCTGCCCTCCGGCAGGGCCAGGTAGGGTGCCAGATCTTCGCGCGTCTCGTAGGCGACCGACTGGTATTGCGGTGAGGATTGTGCGTCGTAGCGCAGGCGGCTGGTCACCGGCTTGTCGATGACCGGCTGCAGGTCCGGGGTCAGGTGGGCGTTGGACGGCAGGCGTGTCGGCATTTCGAGGGCGAAGATCCACGGCCGGCTGGAAGGCTCCAGGGTCACCGAATAGTCGACGATGGGGCCGGCCGGCTCGAAGCGCGATGCGTGATTGGCGTCGGGCGGCTGGACCCGCCAGTTGCGGCCGTCGAACGCTGAAAGCACCGGTCCGCGCCAGTAGAGGTCGGCCGGGCGTGGCTCCGCGCCGTTGAACACCACCCGGAAGGCAATGCCGTCGGAAAGCGAAAGCGAGGTGATCATGCCCGGCGACATGCTGTCCGACAGCCCGGTGACCCCGGCGTTGGCGTCCGCCGGCAAACCCCACAGCGGCCCCGGCACGCGCGGGAACAGCACGAACAGCACCAGCATCATCGGAAACGCCTGCAGGATCACCACGCCCGCCAGGCGCGTCTGCTTGACGAAGGGCATGGCGGCGGCGTCGCGGTTGGCGGCGATCAGCGCCGAGGTGATCAGCACCAGGGCCACCAGCATCAGCGCGGCCACGGCGATCGACTGTGAATAAAAGAAATTGGTGAGGATCAGAAAATAGGAAAGCGAGATCGCAACCACGATGTCGCGCTTGGTGCGGGTTTCCAGAAGCTTCAGCGACAACAGGATGGTGAGGAAGGTCACGCCGGCATCGCGGCCGAACAGGGTGCGGTGGGTGTACAGGGTGGCGGCCAGAGTCACTACGAGGAGAATCATCAACAGCCAGGTTTTCGGCAGAGGCGTCGGGCGGCGCACCTCGCGCCAGGTGATGTAGGCGCGCCAGGCGAACATCAGGCCGGCGAAGGCCGAGCACCAGGCGGGCAGGTGCGCCACGTGCGGCCCCAGCACCGGCACCAGGGCCACCAGCAGGGTGATGATGGCGGTGCGCCCCGCCGGCAGGCTTTGCGCCTTGCGGTCCGAAGTGAGGGACTCGCGCGTCATGCGAAAGAAGGCAGGCATTTTCACGGCGCGACTCCGAACAGTGCCAGCGCGCGCAGGCAGGACAATCGTTGCGGGTCGCCGCCCGCCGGCCCGAGCACGGTTTCCTGCAGCTTCAGCGTGTAGGTAAATTTCAGTGCGTCGGCGTCCAGCACCCAGCGCGTCAGCAATGACAAGCGCTCCTCCATGCCGGTGCTGGCCGGCAGGGTGTCGTAATCGAGCACGACTTCGGTGGAGGCGGCGCCGTGGAAATGCTTGACCAGCAGCGGCATGCCGGTTTCCATCGCCAGCACGGCATTCTTCCAGGCGATATGCCGCGGGCTGTCGGTCACCTGGTGTTCGCGCAGGCCGGCGAAATCCTCGGCGCCGGGTCCGGTGGGCGCGCCCTCGCCGCTGCCTTCGGGAGCGTCGGGAAAACGCAGGCCGGCGGGCGCGGGTTTTGGGTACACCAGGCAGGGCAGGTCGGGCTGCCAGTAGCTCCAGCTGCGCAGCAGGCCCAGGGGATAGCGCGTTTCCACCGTGATGCGCGGCAAGGTGAGCCAGCCGCGCTTCACCGCCGGCGCCGTCAGGGTGACGCTGACGCTTTGTTGCGGCGGGATGTCGGTGACGGTTTCGGCATCCGCGGTTCTCAGCCAGATCGCGGCGCGCTCATAGCCCTTGCGGTTTTCCAGCAGGAGGTCGAAGCTGGCCTCGCTGCCGGCGAACACCGGCTCGGCCTTCAGCGGCTTGAGATACAGATGCAACTGGTTGCGAAAGGTGTGCAGCATCGCCACCAGCCCGGCGGCGCCCAAGAAAAATGTCAGCACGAAGCCCAGCGAAAGATCGTAATTGATCGACGAGGCGAGAAAGCCGAGCAGGGAAAAAGCGAAAAAAAAGCCGTAGCGCGTGGGAAAAATGAACACCCGCCGCTGATGCAGGAAGATCTCCCCGGTCTCCGGCCCGCGCGGCTGGAAGATCCAGTTGTAGATCATCGAAAAGCGGAACAGCTTGCTGGCGGCGGTGGCTTCCATGATGGGTCGAGGGCCGGTCTTGATTGGGCCTCTTAGGGGATCGCCACCGACTTGATCCACTCCGCGTGCAGCTCATGCGCGGCGGCGCGCGAAACGTTTTGCGCCGGCTTCAGGCGATGGCCGGCCACTGAGGGCAGCACCGCCTGCACGTCCTCCGGCAGTACCGCCTCGCGCCCGGCGACGAAGGCCCAGGCGCGCGCGGCGGCGATCAGGCCGAGGCCGGCACGCGGGCTCAAGCCGCTGGTGAACTGCGGCGCGCGGCGCGAAGACTCCACCAGGGCCTGGATGTAGTCGAGCAGCGCGGGCGCCACATGCATGGCGGTGGCCTGGCGCTGCAACGAACTGAAATCGGCCACGCTCATCACCGGCTGCAGTTGCGCGGTCATGGCGCGGCGATCGGCGCCGGCCAGTAGGGCACGCTCGGCGGCGCGGTCGGGGTAGCCGATTTCCATGCGCATCAAGAAGCGGTCGAGCTGGGACTCGGGCAGCGGAAAGGTGCCGACCTGGTTCGACGGGTTTTGCGTGGCAATCACGAAAAACGGCTGCGGCAGGGGATGGGTTTCCGCATCCATGGTCACCTGCTGCTCTTCCATCGCCTCCAGCAGCGCGCTCTGGGTTTTCGGCGTCGCGCGGTTGACCTCGTCGGCCAGCAGGAATTGCGAAAAGATCGGTCCGGGGTGAAATTTGAACTTGCCGGTTTCACGGTCATAGATCGATACCCCCAGCACGTCGGCCGGCAGCAGGTCGCTGGTGAATTGCACCCGCTGGAACTGCAGGCCGAGCGACTTTGCCAGGGCATGCGCCAGGGTGGTCTTGCCCACGCCGGGTACATCTTCGATCAGCAAATGGCCGTGTGCCAGCATGCAGGACACCGCCAGGCGGATCTGCCGGTCCTTGCCGAGGATGATCTGGTTGAGCTGGGCGATCAGGGAATGCAGCTTGGGATGCGCGCTGGCGATGGGGAGGGCGGCCATTATTCGGGATTCTGGAGGCTGAACTGAGACTGAATGCTTCGGGTTCCGCAGTAGTTACGGGCGCGGAGGGCGCCAGGTTGCACTGCGGGATGAAAAAGTCGATCATAGCAATAACCGGCCCCCATATAGGGTGAAGGCGCCCGGTTTTCGCCGGATGCCCCCAGATAACGCTTTCAGGAATTGCCATGACCACGGCCTATATCACCCATGCCGACTGCCTGCGCCACGAAATGGGCGAGGGCCACCCCGAGTGCCCGGACCGCCTGGCCGCCGTCAACGACCAGATGCGCGCCTCCGGCGTTCTGGACCACCTGCTGTGCCTGGAGGCGCCGCTGGCCGATGCCGACGATCTCAAGCGCGTGCACCGTGCCGACTACGTCGACCTGATTTTCGAGAACGCGCCGCAGCATGGCGCCTCGGGCTATATGCAGCTCGACCCCGATACGGCGATGAACCAGTACAGCCTGGACGCGGCGCGCCGCGCCGCCGGCGCCGGCCTGCTGGCAGTGGACGAGGTGATGTCGGGGGCGGCGGAAAACGCTTTTTGCGCGGTGCGCCCCTGCGGCCACCATGCCACCCGCGGCCGTTCGATGGGGTTTTGCATTTTCAACAATATCGGCGTGGCCGCTGCTTATGCATTGGAGGAAAAGGGCCTGGAGCGGGTGGCGGTGGTCGACTTCGACGTGCATCACGGCAACGGCACCGAAGACATGTTCGGCGACGGGCAATGGCAGGACCGGGTGATGATGGCGGGATTTTTCCAGCACCCCTTTTATCCCTACAGCGGCACCGACGGGCCGGCGCCGAACATGGTCAACGTGCCGCTGCGCGCCGGCAGCGACGGCAAGGCGGCGCGCAAGGCCTTCGAGGAAGTCTGCCTTCCGGCGCTGGAAGAGTTCGGGCCGCAGATGATCCTGATCTCGGCCGGCTTCGATGCCCATCGCGAAGACCTGCTGGGCGGCCTGGCGCTGGTCGAAGCCGACTACGCCTGGATGACCGCCGAGTTGATGAAGGTGGCGGCTCGCCACTCGCAAAAGCGCATCGTCTCCATGCTCGAGGGCGGTTACAACCTGTCGGCCCTGGGACGCAGCGCGGTGGCGCACGTCAAGGCGCTGGCCGAGCTCTGAAGCCGGACCCGCTACCGGCCCGAGCCCTACTGTGAAGGGTGGTCGCGTTCGCGCTGCGCGGTGATTTCATCGGCCACCGCCTGCGCCACGGTTTCGCGAATGATGGCGGCGGCGCTTTGTTTCAGTTCGGTACCCATTTCCGCCAGCACCGTCTCCAGCAGCTCGGGCAACTGTTGCCGCAGGTGCGCCTCCACCGCCGGTTCGATGCGTGCCAGCAGGCGCTCGAGCACCGCCTCCTGCACGCGCTCGGCAAAGGCCTCCGCGGAATTCGGATGCGGGGCGACCGAGAAATGCCCATCGGTGACTGAATTGCCAAACTCGGACAGCGAGGGCGGGCCGCTACGCGTCAGCGGCACCGCTCCCGGGATCGAAGCCGGCCCGAAGCCGGAAGGCGGGCCGGCGTTCGGCGCCGTGCCGCGCGGCGCTGCGGCGGGACGCGCGGCGGCCGGCAGCGCCGGCACCTGCGAATCGACGATATCGGTGAGCACCGGGATGCCGTCGTCGGGCAGGGAACTCATGCGCCGGCCTCCTTCGACAGGTCGTTGCTCTTGATCTCGTAGCCGCGGTCCTTGTAGAACTTGAAGCGGGCGCGGGCGCGGGCGCGGTCGTCCTCGTCGTCGCGGCTGACGATCTCCAGCACACGTTCGAAACGGCTGAAATTGGCGTGGCGCTCGTCGTCCAGATTGAGCAGCACGTCATGGTGCGGCAGGGCTTCCGGGTCGCTGGTGAGCAGCACCGGGGTTTGCGCCGCCGCCGGGTCGCTGGCGCGGCAGTGCGGCAGGAAGCCGGTCGCCGGCACCTCCCACAGCTTGCGGTCAAGCGCGCCCATCACCTGCGCATCGCGGGTGAAAATCAAAAGCTTCGCGCGTGCGCCGTAGGCCTTTTGCGCCAGGCGGGCGGCCACCGCCAGCTTGTCCGGCGCATTGAAGTAAAAGTCGATCCGGGTCATGGCGCGTCAGGTGTGGTCAGCGGCGAAACGAAGTGGAAACGTGGCGGCAGCGCGGGCATGCTCAACGCCTGCATGCACAGACCATTGCCGCCCGGCTCAGTTCACCCGCCCGAGCAAAAATTGCGTCAGCAGGGGCACCGGACGCCCGGTCGCGCCCTTGGCGGCGCCGCTTTTCCAGGCCACCCCGGCGATGTCCAGGTGAGCCCAGTCGTATTTGCGTGTATAGCGCGATAAAAAGCAGGCGGCGGTGACGCTGCCGCCGGGGCGCCCGCCGATGTTGGCCATGTCGGCGAAATTCGACTTCAGCTGCTCCTGGTACTCGTCCCATAGCGGCATGTGCCAGGCGCGGTCGTAAGCATCCTCGCCGGCATGGAACAGTTCCTTGGCCAGGGTATCGTTGTTGCTGTACAGGCCGGCGGCGACGTGGCCCAGGGCGATCACGCAGGCGCCGGTGAGGGTGGCGACGTCGACCACGCAGGCCGGGTCGTAGCGCTCGGCGTAGGTCAGGGCGTCGCACAGGATCAGGCGGCCTTCGGCGTCGGTATTGAGCACCTCGATGGTCTGGCCGGACATGCTGGTGACAATGTCGCCGGGCTTGGTGGCCTGGCCATCGGGCATGTTTTCGGTGGCCGGCACCAGGCCGACGATGTTCAGCGGCAGCTTCAGGTCGGCGGCGATCTGCATGGTGCCGATGACGGAGGCGCCGCCGCACATGTCGAACTTCATCTCGTCCATGCCTTCGCCGCCCTTGATCGAAATGCCGCCGGTGTCGAAGGTGATGCCCTTGCCGACCAGCACGATCGGCTTGTCTTCCGGCTTGCCGCCCTTGTGCTCCATGATGATGAACTTGGGCGGCTGGCGCGAGCCGGTGGCCACCGAGAGGAAAGAGCCCATTTTCAGCTCTTCGCAGTCGCGGCGCTCCAGCACCTTGCACTCCAGGCCGTATTCCTTGCACATCGCCATGGCGCGCTCGGCCAGGTAGGTCGGGGTGCAGATGTTGCCGGGCAGGTTGCCAAGGTCCTTGGCCAGGGCCATGCCATGCGCAATCGCCTGGCCTTCGGCTGCAGCGCGCTCGGCCAGGTGCAGCTCGTTGCGCCGCTCCACCGTCAGGGTGAGCTTGCGCAAGGGGCGGCGCACCTCGTCCTTTTTGCTTTTCATCTGGTCGAAGCGGTACACCGCGTCTTGCGCCACCAGGGCCGCCTGGCGCACGCGCCAGGCGGCGTCGCGCTTTTTCACCGGCACTTCGGTCAGGTAGACGGCGCCGTCGAAGGCGCCGGTTTCATTCAGGGTGGTAACGGCGGCGCGGATGGCTTCGCGGTATTCGCGTTCGCGGAAATCCTTTTCGCGCCCCAGGCCGACCAGCAGCACGCGGTCGCCCAGCAGGCCCGGGACGTTGTGCAACAGCAGGGTGCGGCCGGACTTGCCTTCCATGTCGCCGCGGCGAATGATGTCGGACAAGTAGCCCTTGCTGGCCTGGTCGACCAGTTCTCCCGGAGCGGTCAGCTTGCGCGGCTCGAACACGCCGATGACGATGCAGGCGCTACGCTGCTTTTCGGGACTGCCGCTCTTTATGCTAAATTCCATGGTTCGCGTCTCCGGCACACACGGGGTATGAATTTGAATTATGACCCGATTTCGGGACAAATTTCAAATATTGCTGCATTTTGACGGTTTTCTTCCCGGTCGCATGGCATTTTATACTCCCGATCCCCTCCGTTTTGACGCTGTCCACGGCCCAACCGGGTCGCGGCAGGCGCTGTTTTACGCAGCGCCTGTCGCGTAACCGCATTTCTCCCCCATATCCATGATTTTCCGTCGCGCCTTGCAGCGCGAGTTCGCCGAATCGGCGGGCGCCGTGTTCGTCACCCTGTTCACCGTCATGGTGACCACGCAGTCGATCCGCCTGCTCGGCCTGGCCGCGGGCGGCAAGCTGGCCTCCGAGGCGGTGCTGGCGCTGATCGGCTTTGCCGCGCTCAACTACCTGCCGGTGTTGCTGTCGCTGACGGTATTCGTCTCGGTGCTGCTGACCATCTCGCGGCAGTACAAGGATTCGGAAATGGTGGTGTGGTTCGCCAGCGGCCTGTCGCTGACGGCCTGGATCCGGCCGGTACTGGGCTTTGCCCTGCCTTTCGTGGTGATGATCGGCGGCCTTTCCCTGCTGGTCTCGCCCTGGGCGGTCGAGCAGAGCGACCGCTACCGCGAGCGCCTGGAGGGGCAGGACGACGCCTCCCACGTCAGCCCCGGCGCGTTCCAGGAATCGGCGCATGGCGAGCGGGTCTTCTTCGTCGAAGGGCAGATCGGCGAATCGGCCAATGTGCAGAATGTGTTCGTCAACACCGTCCAGGCTGGGCGGGTGAGCATCATCGTCAGCCGCCGCGGTTACACCGAAGTGGCGCCCAATGGCGACAAGTTCCTGGTGCTGGTCAACGGCCGGCGCTACGAGGGCGAGCCGGGACAGCTCGACTACCGGGTGATGGATTTCGAAAAATACGCGGTGCGGATCGAATCGAAGTCCGACCGGGTGGATACCGGCACCACCCCAAAGCAGACGCCGACGCTGGATTTGCTGAAAACCCGCACCAATCCCAACAAGGGGGAGTTTCTCTGGCGCATCGGCCTGCCGCTGTCGGCCTTTACCCTGGCGCTGCTGGCGATCCCGCTTTCCTTCATCAACCCGCGTGCCGGGCGTTCGGCCAACCTGCTGCTGGCCCTGCTCACCTACATGGTGTACAGCAACGCCTTGAGCATCACCCAGGCCTGGGTGGCGCAGGGGCGCATCGGCTTCCACTTCGGCTGGTGGGTGGTGCACGTGATTATGTTCGCGGTGCTGATCCTGCTGTTCTGCCATCGCCTGGCGGTCAATTCGGTGTTCCGGATGTTGCGTCGCTAGGGTCCGGTCAGCCATGAAAATCATCCGCCGTTACCTGGCCCGCGAGATTTACGCTTCCACCACCCTGGTGCTGGTGGCGTTTCTCGGGCTGTTCGCCTTTTTCGACCTGATCCACGAACTGGGCGACATCGGCAAGGGTTCCTACCAGTTGCAGCACGCCGCGCTGTTCGTGCTGCTTACCGTGCCCGGCCACGTGTATGAGCTGATGCCGATCGCCGCCCTGATCGGCACGGTGTACGCCCTGGCGCAGCTGGCTTCGCACTCCGAGATCACGGTGATGCGCGTTTCCGGCCTGTCCACGCCGCTGGCCTTGCGCGCGGTAGCCACCATCGGCCTGACCTTCGTCGCCATCACCTTCCTGTTCGGCGAGCTGGTGGCGCCGGTTTCCGAGCGCGCGGCGCAAACGCTGCGCATTCGCGCCACCAGTTCCTCGATCGCGCAGGAATTCCGTTCCGGCCTGTGGGTGCGCGACGAGGGGCGCTTCGTCAACGTCGGCGAAGTCCGCCCCGATACCAAGCTGTTGCGGGTGAAGATCTACGAATTCGACAAGGAAGACCGCCTGCGCTCGATCAGCTATGCCGCCGAAGGCGAGTACCTGCCGCCCAACAAGTGGCGCCTGACCCAGGTGCAGCGCACCGTGTTCACGCCGGTCGGCACGCGCCTGGAAGCGGTACCGGAGATGGAGTGGTCCTCCGAGCTGAACCCCGACATCCTCAGCGTGCTGCTGGTGCAGCCGGACAAGATGTCGATCGTCAATCTCTACCTCTACATCCGCCACTTGAGCGAGAACCGGCAAAAGGTCGAGCGCTACGAAATCGCGCTGTGGAAAAAGGCGGTATATCCGATGGCCGTGCTGGTGATGATGATGCTGGCCCTGCCGTTTGCCTACATGCAGGTGCGCGCCGGCGGCATTTCGCTGAAGATTTTTGCCGGCATCATGCTGGGCCTGCTGTTCCACCTACTCAACAACCTGTTCGCCCACCTCGGGGCGATCAACACCTGGCCGCCGTTTCTCTCTGCGGTGGTGCCTTCGGTGATGTTCCTGCTGCTGGCGGGCTTCATGATGTGGCGCGCCGAGCGCGCCTGAGGGCAGCCGCGGCGCCCTCAGCCAAGCGCGTGTTCGCGGATGCGCTCCAGCATGTCGATCAGCTGGCGGCGCTCTTCCATGCTCAAGGCTTGTTCCAGAAACTTTTGCCGGCGCCGTGAAATTTCCTCCGAGCGCTCCAGTAGCGTGCGCCCCTTGGCCGTCAATCGGATGGTCTTGTTGCGGCCGCTGGCTGGGTCCGGTGATACCCGGATCCAGCGGCTGGCCTGCATGCCCTGGGTCATGCGGGTCACCGCGCCCTTGTCCTGGTTGTTGGCGCGCGCCAGTTCGGAGAGCGTCCAGTCGTCGCGGCGCGCCAGCAGCGCCAGCAGGGTGAGCTGTTCGGGCGTGATCTCGATGTCCGCTGCGGCGTAGGTCTGCAAAAAGTGCCGCCGCAGGACGATGCCGGTGATGCGGATCTGGTAGCCGAAGGCATCCTGCAGAAGATAGTCCATGGGTTTTTCTTTTTGCCGCGCGTCGTCCGGAAGGTGCCTTCGACGCCAGGCTCAGGCCGTCATGCTCGCGCCTATTTTTGCCATCAAATGATCGTGCGCGATTATAGGAGCATATTTGGCGGGTTTGTCCGGACCTTGGCAGCTCGGCAGGCATTCGATGCGTGCATCCGCATTCGGTCCGGTGAACAGCACGATGGACAGGCGGCGGGTCGACCCGGTCAGGCTTTTCGGCGGATTGATCACCCGATGCACGTTGGACTTCCAGCGGTCGTTGCTCCAGCGCGCCAGCAGGTCGCCGGCATTGACCACCAGGGCGCCGCGCAGCGGCGGCACATCGACCCAGGCGCCATCGGGCGAGAGCACCTGCAGGCCGCCCGGCGCGTCGTCCTGGCGCAGCAGGGTGAAGCCGGTGTAGTCGGTGTGGGCGCCGTAGCGCAACTGGCCCGGCAAGGGGTCCTGTGCCTGGTCGGGGTAGTGCACCAGGCGCAGCGAGCTTGCCATGCGGTCGTAGTAGTCGTCGAAATAGCCCTCGGGCAGGTCGAGCGCGGGAGCGGAGAGGCGCATCAGGGTCTGGCCCAGCGCATAGACGCGGTCGAAATACTCCGTGAGACGCTCATGGAATTGCAGTGGCGTGTCCGGCCACAGGTTGGCGCGGAATAGTGTCTGGTCCACCGCATTGTGCGGCGGGCGCCTTTCCCATTCGACGCCGGTGAAAGTCAGCGCCTCGCAAATGTCCGGCGGTGCCGCCTCATCGTTCAGCGTACGCGCAACCGCCTCGATGCCCAGCGGCACGTAGCCCTGGCCGGTTTTCTCCGGCCGAAAGCTGCAGCGCATTTTTTCCTCCAGCGGGCGGTCGAAAAATTCCAGCGCCAGGCTGTGGATCTCGTCCAGCAGATCCTCGGGAATGCCGTGACCCACCAGGGTGGCAAAGCCGATGCTCTCGAAGGCTTCGGCCCATTGGCGCGCCAGCGCCGAGCGCGCTTGCACATCGCCGCCGTGGAAGGCGGCGATGTCGATTACCGGTACCTGCATTACATGCTCCAGCGGGCTTGGCTTACTTGCCCGGCATTTGGCCGTTCACGCCTTCGACCAGCCAGTTGATGCTGTTAAGCTCGTCATCGCCCATGTTACGCCCGGCGGGAACCTTCACCGTACCGTCCTGTGCCTTCACCGGGCCGGCGAAAACATTGAAACTGCCGGCAGCGAGTTCGGCCTTCAGCTTGGCTACCTTCGCGGTGACGGCCACGGGCACCGCGGGATTGATGCCGACCACGTCGACCATGCCCAGCTCGAAGCCGCCGAACACCGGCGCCTGCAGCGGCTTGCCGTCCAGTGTGGCCTGGATCACCTTCTCGTAGTAAGGGCCCCACACCGGCACGGTGGAGGCGAGGATCGCCTTGGGCGCCAGCTTGCTGCGATCAGAATCGATGCCGAAGGCGTACAGCCCCTTGTCTTCAGCGGCCTTGATGACGGCGGAAGACGAGGTGTTTTGTATCAGCACGTCTGCGCCCTGGCCGATCAGCACCTCGGCGGCCTGCTTTTCCTTGCTGACGTCGAACCAGGTGTTGACCCAGATCACCTGGGTGGTGATTTTCGGATTGACGCTGCGCGCGCCCGCCTCGAAGGCGTTGATGTTGCGCACGATTTCCGGAATCGGGAAAGGGGCGACATAGCCCAGCTTGCCGCTCTTGCTCATGTGCCCGGCGATCACTCCGGAGAGATAGACCGCCTGGTACATGCGCGTGTTGTATACCGACAGGTTCGGCGCGGTCTTATAACCGGAGCAGTGATAGAAGGCGACCTTGGGCGTGCTGGCGGCCATTTTCACGGTACTGTCCATGAAGCCGAAGGAAGTGGTGAAGATCAGCTTGTTGCCGCCGGAGACGAACTCGCGCAGCACGCGATCGGCATCCGCGCCGCCTTCGATGTTGTCGACGCTGACGATCTTGATCTTGTCGCCGAATTTCTTTTCCACGTACTGGCGGCCGAGGTCGTGCGCGTAGGTCCAGCCGCCGCTGGAGATGGCGGTGTTGTGAAGGAACGCAACCTTGAGCGGCTCGGCCGCGAGGGCGCCCGCGCAGCCCAGGGCCGCAAGCAAAGTTGTCAGTTGTTTGAGAAGTCGCATGGCCGGCCTTTCGCAATTTGGTGCACTGAAAACGCGGCCTGAGATCAGCCGCCCGCGATTCCAATACTGCAAAGCACGTGCCAGCGCGAATACGCCAGCCACTGCGAATCGGCCGAACTGTTGATATATCAACTAAATGATTGATGCATCAATAGTTTTACCCAAAGGCTGCACGCACCGGCGCCGGATCGCGCAAGGCGGACGGAAAAAAGAAAATGGCCCGCGAACGGGCCATTTGCATGCGTCCGGCGTTTCGCCGGCACCAAAAACGGGCGGCTACTTTTTTTCCTTTGGCACCCGGCCCATCAGGTAGAACTCGTCGTTCGGGCGCATGGCGATCATGTTGGCCATGCGATTGGAAAGGCCAAAAAACGCCGCGATCGCACCGATGTCCCAAGCGTCCTCATCCGAGAAGCCATGGCTGCGCAAGGTGGCGAAATCCTCGTCGCCGATGCGGTAGGACTCCTCGGTGATCTTTACCGCGAAATCGCACATCGCGCGCTGGCGCGGGGTGATGTCGGCCTTCAGGTGATTGGTCGCCACTTGGTCGGCCACTAGCGGTTTTTTCTCGTAGATGCGCAGGATGGCGCCGTGCGCCACCACGCAATAAATGCAATGGTTGCGACCGGAGACGGCCACCACGATCATCTCTCGGTCGCCCTTGGTCAGGCCGCTGTTCTCCTTGAGCATCAGCGCGTCGTGATAGGCGAAAAAGGCGCGCCATTCGGCGGGCCGGTGCGCCAGGGTGAGAAAGACGTTGGGGACGAAGCCGGCCTTCTCCTGGGTTTCGAGTATGCGCGCGCGGATGTCTTCCGGCAGGTCGCGGATTTCCGGCACCGGATATCGGCTGATGGGATGGCTCATGGTTTTGTCTCTTTATGCGGTCGCTGACGTACCAGTTTACAGCGCCTGCCGGGCAGCCTCGAGCATGCGCGCGACGCGTGCCCCGAAGGCCTGCCGCGAGAAGCGCGCCAGATTTTCGGTTGCCGTACGCGGATCAGGGCGTGGGCCCGCGACGACCCGCGCCAGCACGCGGCGAAAATCGGCGCCTTGATCCTCGCGGGGGTCGCGGTAAAGAAAGCCGCTAGCGCCGTCCAGCACGGTTTCGGTGAACGGCGGCGCATCCACCGCCAGCACCGGCGTGCCCAGCGCCTGCGCCTCCAGCAGGTTTAGCCCCAGGGCTTCCTTTTCCGGCAGGCCGGAGAGCAGGTAGTCGAGTTGCGGGTAGATGCGCTGTGGATATTGCTGATAGCCCCAGAAACGTGCCCGCTGTCCCAAGGGCTTTAGCGCCGCGCGCAAATCGGCCACCGAGCGGTAACCGCCCCAACCGAAAATTTCCAGCGACACATCGGGCACGGCGGCGATGATGGACGCGATGCGCTGGAACAGCAGATCGAACTGCTTGATCGGCCCGATCCCGGAGACGATGCCCAGGGTATGGCCAGGCCGCTTGACGAAGGCCCTGGGCGGCTGCAGCAATGCGCGCAAGGGCCGCGCCGCACTTTCCAGCAGGCCGTAGGCGCTGTCGCGGAACTTGCGTTTGTCCCAGGTGTAGAGCTGCCCCTGGAGAACGGGGGCATCACCGCCGTCGGCGAAACGGTCGAAATCGACC
>DATAZV010000071.1:0-12654 GCA_036271855.1 Burkholderiales bacterium | reverse complement strand
CCTCGCCTCCTCCTCATGGAGGGAGGGGGAAAGCGACTGCGCGATGCCCTCGCCGATCAGGCCGACCAGCAGCTTGGACGAATTGACGTCGCCTATGCCTTCGAAAGAATCCGTCTCAGCCACAGCCACAGCGAATCACCCCGTTTCTATTTGCCCGGCACCGTGGCAATTTGCGCGAAAAGCTTCGTCCCGCTGCCTTACGGCGTCTTTACCCATGCAGAAATTTTGCCGGCCAGATCACCAGTTGCGGAAAGGCCACCATGACAAACATGATGATGAATTCCGCGATCATGAAAGGCACCACGCCACGTGTAACGTCGTCCATTTTCATCCGCCCTACGCCGGCAACTACATTGAGCACCGTGCCCACGGGCGGCGTCACCAGGCCGATCGAATTGTTGATGATGAAAAGCACGCCGAAATAGACGGGGTCGATGCCCGCGGCCTTGATCACCGGCATTAGTACCGGGGTGAGGATCAGGATGGTCGGCGTCATGTCCATCGCCGTGCCGACGATCATCACCAGGACCATGATCGCGGCCATCAACAGGATCGGGCTGCCCATGAACGGACTGAGCAGGCTCACCACCTTGCCCGGCAGGTCGGCGACGGTGATCAGCCAGGCGCTGACCATGGCCGCAGCGATCAGGAACATCACGATGGCGCTGGTCTTGGCGGCGCCGGCGAAGACGCCGTAGAGCTGGCGCCAATGCAGTTCGCGATAGATCACGGTGGAGACAAACAGCGCATACACCGCGGCAACCACGGCCGCTTCGGTCGGCGTGAACACCCCCATGCGCAGGCCGACCAGGATGATCATCGGCAGCATCAGTGCCCAGAAGGCCTGGCGTGCGGCGACCAGGATCTCCCGGGCGGATTTGCGCGGCGGCGACGGAATGTTTTCGCGCCGCACCAGCCAGGCCCAGGTGATCCAGAGCGCCAGACCGATCAACAGTCCGGGGAAGATCGCGGCCAGGAAGAGCTTGGAAATCGACACATTGCCGGCAACGCCGAAAATCACCAGGCCGATGCTCGGCGGAATCACCGGACCGATCACGCCGGTGGCGGCGATCAGGCCGCCGGCGCGTGCCTTGTCGTGGCCGGCGGCGACCATCATCGGCAACAGCAGCGCGGTCAGGGCGGCGGCGTCAGCCACCGCCGAGCCGGACAGTGCCGACAGCAGGCAGCCCGCCATGATGGTGACGTAACCCAGGCCGCCCTTGATGTGCCCCACCACGGCGAGCGCGAAATTGACGATGCGCTTGGACAAGCCGCCGACGTTCATGATTTCGCCGGCCAGCATGAAAAAGGGTACCGCCAGCAGGGGAAAGCTGTCGGCGCCGCCGATGATGTTTTGCGCCAGAATCTGGGCATCGAACAGGTCCAGGTGCCACATCAGCGCGACCCCGCTCACCAGCAGGGCAAAGGCGATGGGGATGCCCAGCGCCATGGCGATCAACAGCGAACCGACGAAGACGGCGATGGTCATGCCTTTGCTCCCTTGCCGTCTATTTCGCCTTGCTCGTCGAGGATTTGTTTGAGTTGCACGGCCTCTTCGGACTCCTGGACCATCACCAGTTCAGCGTCGGTCAGGCGCCCCGAGATGAGCAGGTAAAGGTCGTAGACCAGGATGATCGATGCCAGCACGGCAAACACCGTGCAGGAGAGATAGACGATGGCCATCGAAGCGCCGGTGACGGGTGCGGCGTTGTCCCAGTTGATCTTCGCCTGCACGACGCTGCCCTTGAACAGCAGCCACACGATGAACAGCATGGAGGCGTGGCTGATCATCAGGCAGGCCTTCTTGCCGATCGGCGGCAGCTTTTGCACCACCATGTCGACACCCAGATGGCCGTGCTCCCGCAGCGCCACCACGGCGCCCAGGAAGGTCATCCAGATGAACAGCCAGCGCGAAACCTCTTCGGAAACCGTCAGGCCGGAGTTGAAGCCGTAGCGAAGCACCACATTGCCGAAGACGAGCACGACCATGATCGCCAGGGCAAGCGCGATGATGGCCTCGATCAGGCGGCAGAGACGATCCAGCCAGCGCCCCATGTCAGCTCCAGGCGGCGGAGTTGTGGCTGGCCGGCAGGCCAAAGTCGGGTTGCCTCATTTTGTCTCCGGATTGTGGTTTTTGACTGCTGCTCGAATGTATACGAACCAGTTCGTACATACAAGGGGTACTCGCTGAAATTGATCAAAATGCTGCTTATGCAGGATCGCAAGCACCCGCCGGGAACCCGGCGGGCTGCAGCCGGCTTACTTGGTTGCCCGCGCCAGTTCGGTCTGGTACAGCTTGACGATGGCTGGGTCGTAAGTGGCGGCGAACTTGTCGGTCACGGCCTTGGCGGTCTGGCGCATGCGCGCCAGTTCCGCGGGCGCCAGCTGGTTATATTGCATGCCCTTGGCCTGCAGATCGCCGACGGATTTTTGCGCGGCGGCGCGGCTGACTTGGCGCTGATACTGCCGGGCTTCGTCTGCCGCCTCGTGCATGATCTTCTGTTCGGCCGGGCTTAGGCGATCCCAGAATTTCTTGCTGACCAGGACGATGTTGGCCGCATAGACATGGTTGGTCGCGCTCAGGTATTTCTGCACTTCGAAGAACTTGTTCGACAGGATCACGGCATAGGGATTTTCCTGCCCGTCGACCGCTTTGGCTTCGAGCGCACCGTAAAGTTCGGCAAACGGCATCGGCACCGGGTTGGCCTTGAAGGCCTTGAACGTCTCGAGGAAAACCGGATTGGGGATCACGCGGATCTTCAGGCCTTCGAGGTCTTCGCCCCTGGTGATCGGCTTCTTGCTGTTGGTGACGTTGCGAAAGCCGAGGTCCCAGTAACCCAGTGCGACGAGGCCTTTCTCCGGCAGCTTGGCAATCAGCGCCTGGCCAAACGGGCCGTCGAGCAGCGCATCGGCTTGCGCAAACGTGTTGACCGCGAACGGGAAATCAACCAGGCCGAATTCCTTGACGATACCGGCCAGCGAAGTGGTGGCCGGTGCCGACATTTCCTGCACGCCCCCTTGCAGGGCCGACTGCTGTTGCATCTCATTGCCGAGCTGCGAGGCGGGGAACTCCTGCACCTTGAATTTCCCACCGGTCTTTTTGGCGAGGATTTCAGCAAAGCGTTTGACGCCGAAGCTGACCGGGTGGTCCGGATTGTTCAGGTGCCCGAAACGAATCGTCCGCTCCTGGATGTCCTGCGCAGCAGCGCCGCCGGCGAAGCACAGCGCGAACAGCGCACACAGAAATTTGCTCATCTTTGTCTCCCAACGGTTTTAATAAAGTCCCTGCAGGACCGGTTCAGGACTGGTTTTTCAGCTTTTCCGCCACAGCCCGTAACGCCAACTCGTAGCCGAACGCGCCAAAGCCGCAAATCACGCCGGTGGCCGCCAGCGAGACCAGCGAATCCTGGTAAATCGGATCGCGCCGATGAATATTGGTGATGTGGATTTCGGCGATCGGCCGCTCGATCAGCTTGAGCGCATCCAGCAGCGGAATGGAACGAAAGGACAGCCCCGCGGGATTGATCACGATCGCCGCATCGCGCTGCCGCGCCTCCTGGATCCAGTCGACCAGCACACCTTCGTGGTTGGTCTGGCGGAATTCACAGGCCAGCTTCAATTCGTCGCACACCTTGCGGCACAGCGCTTCGACCTGCGGCAAGGTCGTGCTGCCATACAGGTGCGGCTCGCGCGTGCCGAGCATGTTGAGATTCGGTCCGTTCAGGACGAAGACGGAAGTGCTCATGGGCAAACCTTCAAAAGGAGCTTGTCTCGTATTTTTTCGGTTTGGCGGAATGCCAAAAGTCCGTGGAGCCGGACATTATCAGAATCTGGAATCAGATTCCAGTTTTAAATTTGCAGCCATTTCGTTAAACTCTTTGACTCCCCACCTGGATCGAAGTCATGACCGGTACCCTGGAACGCGCGCTGAAGATCCTTGAGCACCTGTCGTCCTTCCCCGAAGGTGCTTCCCTGGCGGCGCTGGCGGCCGGACTGGAATTGCCGGCCAGTGCGTGCCATCGCCTGTTGACGGAATTGATCCGCTGCGGTTTTGTAAGACAGGACAGGGAATTCGGCGACTACGCGCTGACGACCAAGATCGCCGCCATCGGCTTGAGTCACCTGACCAACACCGGCATCGTCGACATGGCGCAACCCATCATCGACCAGGTGGCGCAGGAATCGGGCGAACTGGTGCGCCTATCCATCATCGACGGCGAACGCCTGACCTTCGTCGCCAAAGCGCAAGGCGCGCGCGCGGGACTGCGCTACGACCCGGACATGGGCCTGGACGTGATGCTTTCCTGCAGCGCGGCGGGGCATGCCTGGCTGATGACCCTGCCCGACGACCAGGTGCTCGATATCCTGCAACGCCATGGCCTTGGCTCACCGGAGAAATTCGGCCCCAAGGCTCCCACCAGCATTCGCGCCGTAAGAAAATACATCGCCGAAGCGCGCGAACGCGGCTTCAGCATGATCAGCGAAGTATTTGCGCCCGCGATGAGTTCTGTCGGCGCACCAATTCAACGCAAGGGACAACCCGCGATCGGCGTCCTGACCATCGCCGGCCCGCTGGTGCGCTTCACCGAGAAGCGCATGTTGTCGATCGGCCCATTGTTAATCAACGCAGCGGCCGATCTGGCGCTTGCAAGCGCAGGGTCGCCGATGTTTGCGAAGCGCGCAAAAAAAGCCGCATGAACACGTCTTCCGGCGCCGGCCTGCCTAGGAGTTCCGGACCAGAGAGTCGATCTGGTCGGTAGCCATACGGGCGATTTGCAGCAATACCCTGAGGTCCTCGGCCCCGAAGTGGCTGCGCGGGCGATCCGCAAATATGCACAGTGTGCCGATTGCCGCACCTTCGCGGGTGATAATCGGCGCGCCGGCATAGAAGCGGATATGGGGCGGCTCGAGCACCAGCGGATTGGTGACAAACCGGCGATCCGCGGCGGTGTCCAGCACGATGAACGGCGTCGCCTGCTGAATCGCATAGGCGCAAAAGGTGTCCGCGCGCTGCATCGTGACAATATCGACGCCGGCCCTGGCCATGAACAACAACTGATCTTCATCGATGACGGAAATTGCCGCCATCGGCGTCTCGAAAACAAAGCGCGCCAGCTCGACCAGACGGTCGAGCCGGGCGTGGGGCTCGGCATCCCATATGCCGAGCGAGCGCACGACCGATAACCTGGCGCGTTCATCCCGATTCAAAGGTAACGGATCGTGCAACCAAACTCCCTTTTTCAAGCTTATTTTGGGTTTGATGTGCGGCAAATCGGCACCGCGCCCGCACAACACTATCGCGATATCACTTGCCGCCACAGTCCCGGCCAGGCATTGGGCCTTCGCGTGTAAAAAAGGTTTCGTTCCGAGGATCTGCCCATTGTGGTCACAACCTGGATGGCCGATCGTTGATATCGAATCACTTTTGCGGATTCAGCCGATGCACAAACACTTGGTGCCGCAATCTGCCAGATAAGGCGGCAGTTGGCAATAAAATCAACGAATTATGATTCTGCAAGCCAGGCTCGGCGGGCATCCCGAGGAGGGCTTAAAACAGGACAGCCGCGCACCATTGCACCGTCATGGCAAGGCACCCCTGATCGGGACATCGGGTCTTGGGTCAGTCCATGGACGAACGATGTAGCCTCGGACATGGCGCGAGCCGGCCGGGTCGCCGCAGCCGGCAACTGCCGGACTCAGTCGAGAAACGCGCCCGCCGGCGGCAGGGGCACCGCGAAATAAAAGATTGCCCCTTCGTCTTCATGCCCTTCGCCCCAGACGCGGCCGCCGTGGTAGTCCGCGATGCGGCTGACGATGGAAAGGCCAGCACCGAGCCCCTCGAATCCATAGGAGGTATCCAGGCGGCTGAACGGCGCAAACAGGCGTTCGCGCTGCTTTTCCGAAAACCCAACACCGTTGTCCTTGACCGAAAACACCACTTCGGCCCCGGCTTTTTCGCATCGCACCTCGATCATGGGTGCGGGACGATTGCGGCTGAATTTGACCGCGTTGGAGATCAGGTTGTGAATCGCCTGACGCAGCAGCGTCGGGTTTCCCACCATCGGATAGAGCGGCAGCCGGTAAAGCGCGACGTTGTGCGGGACATCCAGTTCGTCGAGGATGCTGGCAACGAGCTTGCCGGTATCGACCAGCCGCTCTTCACTCTTCACCGGCCTTTTCATCTGGACCAGCGTCTGCATGCCGTCGATCATTTTGCCCAGGCGGGTGGAGCCCTCGACGATCTGTCCAAGGTCGCCGGCAACCGAATCAGGATGCGGGAAATCCGCTAGCTGCTCGCGCACCATCGACGCAAAGCCATTGATCGCCCGCACCGGCGCCCTCAGGTCATGACAGAAGATTGCCGCCATCTCGCGGGCATCGTTGAACGCCGCTTGACGATAATCCGCCACGCGTCGGGAGGCGTCGCGAATCAACAGGAACGCCATTGAACTGCCGAATCCGGCCGGCGCGGAAACAGCCGCGCTGGACAGTTCGACGTCGAGTGGCTTGCCGTCCGCGCGAAGCAATTGCACTTGTGCACAATCGCTTGTGGCCGGGTTCCGCTGATCGCGCGCGCCGTCATTGCGCAAAAAGGCCATGAGCGCGGCGTGATCGCTCCGATAGACAAATTCGAGGATGTTCTTGTGCAGCGCCGCCCCCTGGGTGGACAGGCCTGCCAGCTGGACAAAGGCCCGATTGCAGTATTCGATGCATCCATCGCAAAGCATCACCATACCGTCCGGCGCAGCATCAACCAGCTGCTGGAACAAGCGAGGATCGATCTGGACCGGGTTGTCATCACCGGCAAATCGAGGCGCTTCGCCGGGTAGCCGTCTGGCTCCGGCATCTACGCTGCCCAGCGTGTTGGATCCGCCGTGCTTCAATTTTCGCTCCGTTGCAGAATTGAACCGGGACGCCCGGAAATCTCGCGGCCACGGAAGAACATGGCGCAAATACCCCCGCCGGCACAAAGAACCGGCCAGTGAAGAACTTACGACCATTTGCCGTTCCTGATAACTGGCAGATTTATCAGGGAAATAGCGAAAAAGCCGGCGCAACCTGTCAACCTTGACAGGCTGCGGGCGCGGAAGGCCATTCATAATGCGATTCACGCCGTTCGCTATTACCCGGATGCCGGGGTCCTGTCCGGTTTTCGGGGTAGCGCTATTGCCTTCCTTCCAATCTCGGAGAAAAGGACTGCGATGTCCTCGCCCCCTGTCTTCACGCCCCGGCTGCAGAATTCCGACCTTTCGGCGGCTGCTTCGCCCTCCCCTCCGCCGCAATTGCCGCCCTTCGTCAGCAATCGGGTAGCCCGCTATTACGAACGGGCGGACACTTGGCAGGGCGGCCACATCCTGCATGGGCTGCCCCCTGACGATGGCGCGGTCGTGGTCAGCAGCAACGACTACCTGAACCTGTCGTTTCACCCGGAGATCGTGCGGGCCCAGGCACGCAGCCTTGAGCAATGTGGAAACGGCGTGCTGATGTCGGCGGTGTTTCTGCACGAAGGCAGCCCGCAGGGGCGGTTCGAAAAACGTCTGGCCGGCTTGATGGGCGCGGAGGACGGCATCGTCGCGCAAAGCGGCTATGCCGCCAACGTCGGCCTGCTGCAAAGTGTGGCTTCCAAAGACGTGCCGGTGTACATCGACATGATGGCCCACATGTCGCTCTGGGACGGCATCCAGACCGCGGGCGCGCAGGCCAGGCCGTTCATCCACAACGACGTCGGGCACCTGCGCCGCCAGATCCAGCGTTACGGCACCGGCGTGCTGGTGGTCGACTCCGTCTATTCGACCAACGGCAGCCTGTGCAAGCTGGAGGAAATCGTCAGGGCCGGCAAGGACTACGACTGCGTCATCATTGTCGATGAATCGCATTCCCTGGGAACGCACGGCAGCATGGGTGAAGGCCTGGTCGCCGCGCTGCAGCTGACCGACCAGGTGCATTTTGTCACCGCCTCGCTGGCCAAGGCGTTTGCCGGCCGGGGCGGCTTCATTACCTGCACCAAAGAATTCAAGGACTACTTTTTGCTCGAGTCGCACCCGGCGATTTTCAGCTCCTCCCTGCTACCCCATGAAATCGCCGGCTTCGAAACCACGCTGGACATCATCATGGCCGCGGCCGAACGCCGGGAGCGGCTGCACCAGATGACCCGCCGCTTGCGATCGGCGCTGACCGCCCTCGGCTTTTGCGTCGATGGCAGCGAGCAAATCGTCGCGCTGGAAGCCGGCACCGAGCAGCAAGTGATCGAACTGCGGGACGCGCTGCAAAAGCGCCGGATTTTCGGCTCGGTATTCATGCCGCCGGCGACGGCAAAAAACCGCGCGCTGGTCCGCATGACCTTGAACAGCGGCCTGTCGGATGATGATCTGGACCGTATCATCGCCGCCTGCGACCAGTTGCGCGGCGAAATCGACGTCGGGTCCTGGTCCTCGAGCAGGCGGCATGCAAAGTCCCGCCCTGAAGGGGCGGCACGCGCAGAGGCCGCGACGGGCAGCGCGGCGGGGAGTGGAAACGCTGCTGCCCGGCTGGCCGCCCAGACCGCCTAGAAATAGGAGCGGATGCGGTCCTGCTCCGGCAGGGAGACGTAGGAAGCGATCAGTGTGGGATCGAGGTTGCCGAGGTTGTCGGTCAAGGCCCAGTAAAAGGTCTCGCCGCCGGTGTACATGGTGGCGGGAAGCGTATAGGCCTTCCAGTCGAGCGAGGCCACGGTGTACAGGCCGCCGGATTTCCAGAAATACGGCACGCACAGGCGCCGCCGCAGGCTTTCGATCAGGGAGTGCGGCGCGCCGTTGTCGACCGCCGCCTCCTCATGCGCCCGCATGCTCTCGTCGGTTTCGATGATCAGGCGGCCGGCCGAGCCGTCCGCGCGCACCAGCAGGAATCCCTCGGGATTGCTGACGTAGTAGTGCTCGGTGAACCCGCCCTCACCCTTCACCCGGTCGATCAGCACTTCAAGCGCGCTGTCGTTGAGCACGGAGCCGGGATTCATGCGGATCAGGTCGGCCGCGAACTTGCACTGGCCCTGGAAATATTTGCGCATCGATCGCTCCAGCACCTTGGGCAGCATTTTTCCCGCGTCCGGCCCCTTCGGCAGGAAGTAATCGATCAGGCCGTCGTTGAACGCGGCCAGCCCGACGCTTTCGTCCGCCTGGCCGGTGAACAGGATCAACTGCGCCGCCTTTTCCCGCAGAGCCGCGCACACCGCCAGTCCGTCGATATCCGGCATCGAGTAGTCGACCAGGACAATGGCCGGCGTCATGAAGCGTTCGATGCTCTGGGAAATGCGATGCAGGTCATCCAGCTTGACGTCGAAGTTTCCACGGGCAGCATCGAAATCGCGAAACACCTCCGAGGTGCGGCCGCCGTTGTTCTCGGGAATCGTCTCCAGCAGGACTTCGATGGCGGTGCGGCCTTCGTCAAACAGGTCGCAGGTGTAGTTCGGCCCCATGCTGGTGATCCTGCTGGCAATGCTTTGCAGGAAGTTGGTGCTGTCGTCGATACAGGCGATGCGCGCCGGCCAGCTCATCAGGGTCATGTTCATTGTGGTGGGCGCACTATACGCGGTCAAATCTGAGAAAAAAGGAAGCCCCCTCGCCCGGCGGGCTCTCGGCCCGGATTTCGCCCCCCATCGCAGCCATGATCTGGCGGCAGAACGACAAGCCGATACCGGTGCCTGAGCCTTCCGGAAAACTGTAGAACTGCTCGAAGATCCGGCCCATCGCCTGCGGCGGAATCCCCGGGCCCGAGTCGCGGACCACGATGGAGTGGCTGGCGGCGACGATGCGCACTTCAATCGTGCGCTTTCCGCCTTTTTTCTTCACCGCCTTGATCGCATTCTTCAAAAGATTGTAGAACACGAATTGCAGCATCTGCGGATTGCCCCGGGTCGCGAAGTCTTCACCGCCGGCCTCGACCGAGACGATGCGCTTGTCCTTGGCGCTGGCAAACGGAAACGAGTCAATGGCGCGGTCGACCAGGGCGCGGATCGATTCGATGAATTCGACATTGATCGAGCCTTCCGGCGTCCTCGCGTTGGCCAGCAGCAGGTCGATGTTCACCAGCATCTGGTCGACTTCGCTGATGATCCGGTGCAACGATTCGTCGAGTTCGCGGGTGCCGCCGGGCGGTGCCACCGGCGCGATCGTCGGCAAGGTGGTGTCGAGTATCGTTTCGGCGTTGAATTTGAGGCTCAGCAAGGGCGTGCGCAATTCGTGGGCCACGGTGCTCGAAGCCGCCCAGACCGCGGTAAGCCGCCGATGCGTGTCGCGCGAGTTCCAGACATTGAACAAGCCGGCGGCGACCAGCGAAAAGAGGATCACCGGCAGCCCGCGGATGAACTCCGGCGAGAGCGTGAATTCGCCCGCGCCGAAAATCGTGTACGCGACTATGCCGACGAAAATGCCGAAAATGGTCAGGGGCAACATGTAGCGCCAGTGGCCGAGGAAAAAGAACAGGAACACACCGGAAATGCAGGATTGCACCCAGCCCTCGCTGCCGCGATTGGAGAGCAGCATGAAGGTGAAGAAAAACGGCAGACAGTAGGTGACCAGCCCCCAGAACAGAACCGGGTAGGCGGCGCGAAACGATTTCGGCAGCCAGCGCGACAACACCAGCGGCACCGAAAAAACCAGGGAGAACAGGCGCAATGCCAGGGACTCGTAAGGCTGCGGCGCCAGATCGTGCCAGACGTAGTAGAACAAGGGCATGCAAATGAAACCGAACCAGCCGATCATCTCCATGCGCGAAAGCGGCAGTTGCGCGCCTTCCTGGTAAAGATCGCGCAGGTAGCTGCGCAGAGACCACGTGTATGCCGCGCGCATGCTACTCCTCGAGGCCGCGCGGATCTTCAAGCTCATCGTCCATCAGGCCGAGTCGTGTGGCAATCACGATGGCCTCATATTTGTTGGCGGCACCCAGCTTCTCGATCGCATTTTGCAGATGGAAGTTGGCGGTACGCATCGCAATGCTGAGAATGCTCGAGGTTTCCAGGGCGGTCTTGCCGGCGGCGGCCCAATAGAGGCACTGAAATTCCCGCTTGGTCAGGTCTTCCAGGGCCATCGAGCGTCCCGCCCGCTCGGCCAGGGCGCGCATGCCGGCGTGACACATCGAAGCCAGCATGGCGATGCTGGCGATGCGCGGCACCAGGTAGCCCAGTGGCGCGACGGTGCCCGGATTGGCGGCGGCACAAAGATAAAGGCGCTCGAGTCCCCGCCCCTGCGAAACGAAAGTGATCCCGACGACTCGCCCGGGCAGCGGGAACACCGCTCGAGCCACTTCAGGCTCGATATCCAGTTCCCGCAGATTGCACCACAGCTGGGGAATGCCGGTGGGTTTCTCATACCCGGGGATGCGCCGCAATGCGGTCTGCGGGTTCTGCGCGCGATATTCGTATTGCGGCACCGAACTGATGACCGTACATTGCGAGCCCGCACCATGATGTCCGGCGGCCGGCGCGGCAATAAAGACCAGGCGAAACTCCTGAAAACCCGCCAGTCCGAGTGCTATGTTGAGCAAGCGCCCCAGGTCGGTGCAAGACGATGCGCTACACAGGCTGCGCAGGAACAGGTAGCCCTCGTTGCCGTCGTTTTTCTGTGCCTGCACCAGCACGGTACCGCTTTTTTGTGCCTCATTGCCACTGTCCGCACCGGCGTGATAACCGATCACCCTCGAAATGGCGGCTTTCCGGGCAGGATCATTCCAGTAGCTCTCCAGGGAGCTTGAGCCACCGCGTGGCGTGTGCTCGTAGGCAAAGGCCATGGAAACTCCGCAAAAATGGCGAAACAGCTTAAGTGGACAGCCATTATGCAAGCTTCGTGCATTTCATGCACGGGAGCCGCACTGCCGGCGCAATGGCGGCCTGGCACGGGCGGCTCAGCGATCCAGGATATTGATGTTGTCGTAGATCTTGCGCAACAGGCGGCGCAACAGCACCGCCTCTTCATCCGTAATTCCCGAAAGTGCCACCCGCTCATAGACCTGGGCCAGGGGAATGATTTTTTCCGTCAGCACCGCGCCCTCGGCCGTCAGGCTGACGGCGATCGCGCGTGCATCTTCCGGGGAGCGGTCACGCTGCGCCAGGCCGCGCTTGATCAGGCCATCGACCACGCGCGAGAGCGTGGAGATGTCGCTCGAAGTGTGGTTCGCCAGGTCGGACAGGCGCTGGTGCGGGCGCTGCTGCAGGGCCGAGCTGACGCGCCACTCGTTGAGTGTCATCCCGTACGGGCGCAGCTCCTTTGAAAAAGTGCCGCCCATCTTTTCGCCGGCGCGCGCCAGCAGGTAGGGCATCGCGTTGTCCAGGCGGTGCTTGGTGCGCTCCGGCGCCGGGCTGGCGGCGGGTGCCTTGCCCGGGCCGCGCGCGGCCGCCTTGGCGGGGGGTGTGCCGGTTTTTTTCAAAATTACCTCCGATACTGCGATGCAACACATATTTATTTGCAATTGCAAATAAATATAGCTTATATTCGCTTGCAAGCGGGATCGAAATTATAGCCATCCCGGCCCTTCGGAGACAAATGCCATGAACGCCCCCACGGAAGCCCGCTTTGGTCACTGGCAGCGCGACTACGCCGACGCGCCCGGCCGTTTCTCCCCGGTGGCCGGCGCTCCCACCATCGATGAGTTGATCAGCCGTGCGCGCGGCATCGCCGTGACCCT
>DATAZV010000070.1:0-2074 GCA_036271855.1 Burkholderiales bacterium | reverse complement strand
CAGGTCGGCCTCGTCCAGGGCGAACTGCTCGAGCAGGAAATTCACCACATGGTCTGGCGCGTCGTGGTTGACCTCCAGGCGCACGGCATCGCCGAAGTGGCGTTGCGGCAGCTCGCCCTGCAGCGCCTGGCGCAGGTTGGTCATTTCCTCTTCATCGACGAACAGGTCGCTGTTGCGGGTGGCGCGGAAGGGGTGGCAGCCCTTGACGGTGATGCCTGGAAACAGATCGGCGGCAAAGCGGATCAGCAGGGTCGACAGCAGCACGAAGGCGTTGGCGCCGAACAAATCGGCCGGCAGCGCAATCAGGCGCGGCAGCGCGCGCGGCGCCTGCACGATCGCCAGGCGCGCGTCGCGCCCGAAGGCGTCACGGCCCTCCAACTCGATGGCGATGTTCAAGCTCTTGTTGAGCACCCGCGGAAACGGGTGCGCCGGGTCCAGGCCGATCGGCGTGAGCACCGGGAAAATCTGCTCGTCGAAATACTTGCGCGCCCAGGTTTCCAGCGCCGGCGTCCATTCCGGGCGATAGAGAAAATTCACCCCGGCGCCCTCCAGTCCCGGCAGGATGATGTCGTTGAGCAACTGGTATTGCCGCGCCAGCAGGGCCTGCACCCGCACGCGCACCGCGCCCAGCACCTCGCCCACCGGCATGCCGTCGGCCTCGCGGTGGGCCGGGTCGATTCGCACCTGCTCTTTCAGGCCGGCCAGGCGGATCTCGAAAAACTCGTCCAGGTTGGAACTGACGATGCACAGGAAGCGCAGGCGCTCGAGGATCGGATTGCGCTCGTCGGCGGCCTGCGCCAGCACCCGCTCATTGAAGGCGAGGATGCCCAGCTCGCGGTTGAAATACGGCAGCGTGCGCGCGCCCTTGCGCCGTTTCGACACCTGGCCGGGTTGTTCTTTTTTGGTCGAGGCCTTGCGCACAGCCGGCTCCTGCCTGGCGGGCGATGCGCCGGTACTCTCTTTTGCGGTCATCCTGCCAGTGTATAGGTTTGAATTGTGACAGTTTGATGAAAATGCCGGCATAAGGTTCACGAACATGTCACATGACGGTCCTACACTAGCTTACCGCGCCTGCCCGCATGGGGCGCGGCATTTCCCACACACGGGCGCCGCGCATACCCTGCGCTACGGATAACGAATTGATCACTTCACTCCAACTGGCCGCCATCGACCTGGGCTCCAACAGCTTCCGCCTGGAGATCGGCCGCGCCGATGGCGGCCAGATCTACGTCCTCGACTCCCTGCGCAGCAATGTGCGCCTGGCCGCCGGCCTGAATTCCGAGAAGCGTCTGACGGCCGAAGCGATGGAACGCGGCCTGGAAGCCATCGCCCTGTTCGCCCAGCGCTTGAGCGGCTTCGATGCGACCCGGGTACGCGCGGTCGGCACCAACACCCTGCGCGTGGCCAAGAACGCCCCCGAGTTCATCGCCCGCGCCGAAAAGCTGCTCGGCTTTCCGATCGAAGTCATCGCCGGGCGCGAAGAAGCGCGCCTGATCTTTTCCGGCGTCGCCCACAGCGTGCCCACCCCCTACGGCAAGCGCCTGGTGGTGGACATCGGCGGCGGCTCGACCGAATTCTCGGTCGGCACCGGCTTCGAGCCCGAGCTGATGGAAAGCCTGTACATGGGCTCGATCAACTATACCCTGGACCATTTCCCCGGCGGCTTCATCGACGACTTTACGCTGAAGCAGGCCGAGCTGGCGGCGCGCCGCGAGGTGCAGGTGATCGCCGCCGACATCATGGTCTCGGGCTGGCACACCGCCATCGCCTCCTCCGGCACCGCGCGCGCGCTGTCGCGCATCCTGCGCGAGAACCGCGGCGCCAATACGACAACGACAAGCGGAACCATCGACATCGACGGCCTGCGCTGGGTGCGCAAGATGATGCTGTCGGCCGGCAAGATCGAGGCCCTGAAACTGGCCGGCCTGAAAACCGACCGCGCGCTCAACCTGCCGGGCGGCTTCGCCATCCTCTCGGCGATTTTCGCCGAGCTGGGCATCACCTCGATGCAGGTGTCGGACAACTCGCTGCGCCTGGGCGTGCTCTACGACCTGCTCTCGCGCATCAAGGAGCC
>DATAZV010000069.1:0-6371 GCA_036271855.1 Burkholderiales bacterium | reverse complement strand
CGGCCTTGCACCGCGCGGACCCAACGCCCACCTGGGAGGGAGTCGCCCATGGTTCACCGTTCGTGGCGCCGCTTGCAGCGCGGATACATGCTGGAGATTCCGATTCTCCTGATGGTGGTCGTGCTGGTGGTGGCGCTGGTGTTGCCGCATTTGCCGCCGCTGGGGCGGAAGATTTTTCTGGGTGTGGCGGCGGTGCCGGTGCTGTTTTTCCTGTTCTACATGATCGTGATTCCGGGGTGGACGCCGGGCAGCGCGGGGCGTTTGCGGGCGCCTTGGAACTGGCTGGTGTTTTTGTTGCTGGCGGGGGCGATTGTGTTCGTGGTGGTGGCGTTTGCGCTGGGGCGTTGAGTGAGGCGGGGTGCTGCTTGACGCGAGGCGGGGTGAGGGGCTGATGTGGGCGAAGGTGGCTTAACCCCATCCCCACCTTGTTCCTCCCCTTGAAAGGGAGGAGACCTGCTAAGCGGCAACTTCCGTTTTTCTTCAGGTCGTGCCGTGGCGTCTGGGGCCGGCAGGCTACAGCGGCAGCGGCCCCAGCACGCGCATTTTCGCCGTCTGCGTCAGGGGCGCGCGGCTGAGGGCGTCCTGCACCTGGTCCGGCGAGGGCTGGCCGCCGTAGACGTACAGCGCGGTTTCGGCGCCGGGGTTGCCGATGTTGCGGCGTACGTAAAGATATTGCTCGCCATCCCTTTCCGGCATCAGGGTGACGGCAAGCGGCCGGGCCAAGGGCATGACCGTGCCGTGCAGGGGGCCGCCGACGAGCAAGGCTTGCCGTGCGGGGGGCGACGGCGGCACTGCCGGCGCGGGCGTTGCCGTGGAGGCGGGCGGCGCCGTGGGGGGAGGGGCTTCGGCGGTGCTGGTGTTCGGTGACATGTGCGGGGGTCCTTTCTCTGGCCTCGAAGATGCGCCCGCGCGCACGTGGCGTCCATCGGCGCGGCGCCGAGGCTGCTGTAGGAATAGGCCGACGATGCCGCGACGTGAGAAACTTGGCTCACTGCTTACTTTGAATCGCCCATGGATTCCTCCCGCCCCACCCTGCGTTACCTTTGCATCGTGCTCGGCCAGGTGCTGTTCGGCCCGATGGTGGGCGCCTTGCTGGTGCTGTTTACGCTGGGCCTTTTTGGCGGGGGCGCGGCCTTCGGGCAACTACCGCGCTATTTGATGAGCGCGCTTTACCTGGGCGCTTCGGCGACGGTGAGCTGCGTGCCGGTGACCCTGCCGATCGGCCTGGTGCTGGCGCTGCTGCAGCGCCTGGGCGTGAAGGAGCGCATGGCGGCGGCGCTGCACACCACGCCGGCGCTGGTGCTGGACGGCTTTGCGCTGCTGCTGGGCGCGCTGCTGTGGCCGTTCCAGGCGGCGAGCTTGAGCACGATGAGCAAGGCGTTTTCCAGCGGCGCGGGCGCGGCGATTCCCTATGTGGTCGCGGGCGGGCTGGCGGCGGCGATCTGCAGCCGGCTGGCGACACTGGCCTACGGGGTGTTGAAGGAGTTGCGCGCCGATCCGTTCGAGGAGATCGACCGGCGCGAGGGATATGTGGCGGAGCAGGAGGATCTGGAAAAGCCGAAGGCGGGGGGCGGGGGGACGGGGGCTTGGCCGTGAATGGATTTTTACGCTGACCCCGATTAAACTCGGCGTGGCAGTAAAATGATTCATCTTCGATGGAGGTTTTATGCCGGATCAAGTCATTGAGTTAGCCGAACGCGGCAAAGCCCTGGCGCCGGATGACCGCACGCGCCTGGTCGACCTTCTTCTGGAGTCGCTGCACCAGCCGCCTGTGGCCGAGGTAGAGGCTGCATGGGAAGCGGAAATCGAGCGGCGCCTTGCGGAATATGATCGGGGCGAAGTGCAGGCCATCGACGCCGAGGAAGTGTTTGCCAAAGCGCGCGCCATCGCCCGGTGAGCGCGACGCGCTTCCTGCCGGCGGCGGAGGCGGAATTCCTGAAGGAAATCGAGTACTACTCGGGTATCCGCGAAGGTCTAGGCATTCGATTCCAGTTGTCCGTGATGGTCGCGATCGGCAAGGCCGTTGCGAATCCCGGGGGCGGCGCGCCGTCCTACAAAGGCACTCGCGGTCGATTGGTGAAGGACTTTCCGTTCAGGATCGTCTATCGCGTCGCTGAAGGCGAATTGCTGATCGTCGCCGTGAGCCACCAGCGCAGGCGGCCAGCATATTGGTTGCAGCGGATCGACTGACTGCAAAGCAGATCCTTTGGCCCAAGGCCACTTCCTTCGGGGCGCGCTGCGCTCAGAATGAGAGTGGTGGGATGCGGGTCTTTTTCCCGTATTGCGCGCTGCACAAATTGGGGCCAGAATACCTACTCCCCTCCTCCGGAGCCTGAGTTGAGTTCGGACGCTTTCACCCACCTGCCCGGCCTGCGCGGCAAGCTTGTCGCGCCGGAGGAGTCGAAGCTGCGCCTGACGCCGGAGCTGATGGCGATGTGGGACGAGCGGGCGATGAAGCTGGGGCGGCCGGCGAACTGGCGCATGGCCGATGGCGAGCGCGAGCGGACGCGGCGGGCTTGCCTGGGCGAGCTGGATGCGGACCCGGGGGCGGCGCGCGATTTGTGGATTTTCGGCTACGGCTCGCTGATGTGGGACCCGGGGTTTCATTTCGCGGAGGTGCGCCTGGCGCAGTTGCCGGGGTATGTGCGGCGCTTTTCGTATCGCACTTATATGGGCCGCGGCTCGTCCGAGGCGCCGGGGCTGATGCTGACGCTGGAACGTGGCGACGGGGCGTGCACCGGGCTGGCGTTTCGCATCGAGGCGAACAGGGCGGAAGCGGAGTCGACCATCCTGTGGCGCCGCGAGATGTTGCGCGGCGGCTATGTGCCGACACTGGTGCCGGTGAGCACGCCGCAGGGCGCGGTGAGCGCGCTGGTGTTTGCGTGCAACCATGCGCATCCGGATTATGTGGGCGAGTTGCCGCTACCCGAGGCGGGGCGGATGATCGCGCGCGGCTGCGGGGTGCTGGGGACCAACCGGCAGTACATCGAGGACTTGGCCTTGCAACTGGCGCATTTGGGTATCGAGGATGCGTATCTAACCGAGTTGCTCACGCATGTGCGGGAGTGCGCGCCGGCGTAGGCCGTGCGCTACAGCGGGTTCTTTGGTCCGGGCCACTGCCTGCGGGCGTGGCCCCGAGGCCATTTCCCGCGGGGCAGGCTGCGCGCGGAATCACAACGAAGAACAAGGCGGCGCGGCGAAACTCTTTGCGCGCGCGGCGCGTATCTGGGTGGCCTTCGTTACGTTATGAATCCACCGCGCCATGAATCTTGATCCGCAAAAACTCAATCCCCCCTGGGATGCTGCCCTGCCCGTGATCGCCGTGCGCATGGCGCGGCCGACCGACCAGTTGCGCGCGCTGATGCGGTTTTACGGCGAGGGGCTGGGCTTGCGGCTGATCGGCTCTTTCGAGGGGCACGAGGGTTTCAGCGGCGCGCTGTACGGGCTGCCGGGGGCGGCCTGCCACCTGGAGTTCACGCAGGAGGACGGCGGCAGCCCGGGGGCGGCGCCTGGCGCGGACAATAACCTGGTGCTGTATATGCCGGACGCCGCGGCGATTGCGGCGCTGGCGCGGCGCATGGCGGAGATGGGTTACGCGAGCACGCGGCCGGTGAACCCGTATTGGGAGCACCACGGCGCTTGCGTGATTCCCGACCCGGATGGGTGGAACGTGATTTTGACGCCGGAAGTTGCGGACTTCATGCTGAAGGACGCGTAGGGCGCGCTCTGCATGGCCACGCGCGCGCGACGCGCCGGGCCGGCACCCGGTGCGCGCGCCTGCTTCAGCGCTTGCCGAACAGCTTGCGCTCGGCTTCCAGCCAGTGCTCGTGCTCGCTATGCGGCGGGAAGCCGCGCGATTCGGCGATCAGATAGGCCTCGATGGCGATGTGGTGGCGGCGCGTGGCTTCGTCCATGGTGGGCGGGGCGCGGCCGGGGTCGGACTGCATGGCGGCGCTGGGTGGCGGGGTGGGGACTTCGCCTTGCACGGTGCCGATCAGGGTGGCGGGGTCGAGGCCTTGCGGCACCGGCGAGGGGGTGAGCACGGCGGCCGTGGCCGGCGTGGGCGGCTGCGCTTTTAGCGGGGGCAGTGCGTAGTTCTTGCCGGTGGCGGGCGCAACGGTGGGCGCGGGGGCGGATGCAGCCCGCACGGTTTTTTTGGCGGCGGCGGGCGGCGCTGCCGGCGGCGTCTCGGCCTTGGCCGGCTTTTTGGCGGCGGCGGGCGGCGGCGCTTCGGCCTTGGCGGCGGGCGCGGGGGCGGGCTTGGCGGCTTTTTTGACTGCTGCTGGTGCAGCGGGCTTCGCCGATGCACCGGGTTTGACCGCCCTTTTTGCCGGGGCCGCGCGCTTTTTGGCGGCGGCGGGGGCGGCGGGGGCTTCCTGCGCGCCCTTGCGGCCGGCGGGGGCGGCTTGTTTGGGTGGCGCGGGCTTTTTAGCGGCTTTCATCGGTGGCTCCTGGGATCGGCGCTGGGCTACGCAGTTCCAACATCAGCATGGACCATGCCGGAAGGCGCTAGTTGCACCCGCGCGCAAAGAAGCCGGCCTTATGCTGCCCGTAACCCCAGGCGCGGGCGCGCCCGGGCATATACTGGGCGCTGTTACATTCGAAGAATCCGGCATGGTCTATCGCAGCAAAGCCACCGAGGCGGACTGGCGCTACGCCAAATCCGCCCCTTATCTCTCCGGCCACCTGGATGTGGCGAGCCCCGCGGGGCACAAGATCTACTGGGAAGAGCACGGCAACCCCAAGGGCGAGCCGGTGCTGTTCGTGCACGGCGGGCCGGGCGGGGGCACGGCGCCCTTCATGGCGCGCTATTTCGACCCGGCGCGCTACCGCGTCGTCCTGTTCGACCAGCGCGGCTGCGGCAAGAGCACGCCTTCGGCCACGGCCGATGATGCGCGCCCGGCGCTGACGGACAACACGACCGCGCATTTGATCGGGGATATGGACAAGCTGCGCGCCGACCGCGGCCTCACGGGCAAGGCCCACTTGTTCGGCGGCAGCTGGGGCAGCACGCTCTCGCTGGCGTACGCCATCGCGCATCCGGAGAATGTGCAGACACTGATTCTGCGCGGCATCTTTTTGTGCCGGCGCAAGGACATCGATTATTTTTACCAGGGCAATGCCGCCACCTTCGAGCAGGCGCCCGACGACACCCGCCTGCCCGGCACCTACATGGTGTTTCCGGAAGCCTGGGGCGATTTCGTGCGCGTCATTCCGCAAGCCGAGCGCGGCGACATGGTGGCAGCGTATGACCGCATCTTTTCCGCCACGCCGCAAGACGAGGCCGGGCTGCACCGCCAGGTGGCGGCGGCGCGGGCGTGGTCGGTGTGGGAAGGGATGACCAGCTACCTGGCGCAGGACGTGTCGGACGCGGGCAAGTTCGCCGACGCCGGCTTCGCCAAGGCGTTTGCGCGCATCGAGAACCATTACTTCATGAACGGGGCGTTTCTCGGCGGCGGCGCGGGCGAGGGCAACCGCGACAACAATTACCTGATCGACAACGCGGCGCGGCTCAAAGACATACCGGTGCATATCGTGCACGGGCGCTTCGACGTGGTGTGCCCGATGTTCCAGGCCGACGAGCTGGTGGCGGCGCTCAAGCGCGCCGGCAATACGCGCATCGACTACCACCGTACGCCGGCCGGCCACAGCATGACGGAGCGCGAGAACTGCCTGGCGCTGACCGATATCATGGATGGGCTGCCGGCGCCGCAGGCATGAAGGTGAAGAACAAAAAATCAAGGTGAGGTGAACGAGCGATGGAAGAACAACTGCGCTGCCCTTCGTGCCTGGGCCCGATGGCTTCCGGGGCCTACCCGAAAAACTACGGCGGCGAAGAGACGCTGGACGTCTGCTGGAATTGCCAGGGCATCTGGTTCGACGCGCGCGAGGCGGTGCAGCTGGCGCCGGCCGGCGTGGTGCAGCTGTTCCAGGCGATCCACGAAAACCGCGCGCAGGCGCGCCCGCTTGGCAGCGTGCTCAAATGCACCCGCTGCGTGGAAAAGCTGGTGTACCGCCAGGACATCACCAAGGGCGGGCACATCGCCTATTACTTTTGCCCGGCCGAGCACGGGCGCTTCACGCCCTTTACCCAGTTCATGATCGAAAAGGGCTTCATCCGCACCCTGAGCGCGGTGGAACGCATCGCTTTGGCCGCGCGGATGCCGACCATCCGCTGCAGCGGCTGCGGCGCGCCTATCGACCTGGCGCACGACACGGTGTGCAACTTTTGCCAGGCGCCGATTTCGGTGCTCGACCCCGACGCGGTGGAAAAGGCCCTGGCCGCCTACGGCGCCGCCGACAAGGCGCGCACGGTGCAGCCGCACGACGTGGTGGCTGAGGCCATCCTGGCGCACGAGCGCAACAGCGCC
>DATAZV010000068.1:0-10511 GCA_036271855.1 Burkholderiales bacterium | reverse complement strand
CGGGTACAGGTGCACCTCCTGCATCGCCTTGAGCATCGCCGCCTTGGCTTTTTCGCCGGTGCCCAGCGGATTCTCGTTCGAGGCCAGCTTGATGATCTCCGACTCCTTCAGCCCCAGTTCACGGGCGACCTCGGAAATCGGCTTGCCGGGCAAATACGGCGCGATGGCGCGCACATAGGCGGGAGCGAGTTCGGTGTAGTTCATGGCAATTCGATCAGCAGATGAGAGAGGCGAAACGCGAGAAAAAAACGGCCGGGGTTTGGCGAAAAGCGCCTAGTAGTCGCCCACCGGGTAGGAGCCGAAAATCTTCAGGTAAGGCGCAATCGCTTTCAGTTCGGCCAGGGCGCTGGCAACCACACGGTCGTTCTGGTGGCCTTCGATATCGACGTAGAACAGGTATTCCCAGGAACCCGGCATCGACGCGATTTTCGACGGCCGCGACTCCAGCTTGGTCATCGACACGCCATGCTTGGCAAAGGGTGTGAGCAGCGCGTGCACCGCGCCCGGCTTGTTGGGCGCGGACATCACCAGCCAGGTGCGGTCGCGCCCGGAAGGCGCGGCGTCGTAATTGCCGGCGACAATGAAGCGGGTGCGGTTGGTAGCGTCGTCCTCGATCTTCGGCGCAAGAATGGTCAGGCCGTAGTTCTCGGCCGCATTTTCGCCCGCGATCGCAGCGGTGTTCTCATCCAGGCTGGCCAGGCGCGCGGCTTCGGCATTCGATTCCACCGTCACCCGGTCCACTCCGGCCAGGTTGCGCGCCAGCCAGCCCTGGGTCTGCGCCAGGGACTGCGCATGCGAATACACCTTGGTGATGCCGTCTGTGCCGGGCCGTTTGCGCATCAGGTTCTGGTGCACGCGCAATACCACTTCGGCGCAGGCCTTCAGCGGACTGTTCAGCAACAGGTCAAGCGCACGCGGCACCATGCCCTCGGTGGAATTCTCCACCGGCACCATCGAGAAATCGGTGTCGCCGGTCTCGGTGCGGCGAAACACCTCGTCGAAATTGGCGCAGGCTACCGCGTCGCAGGAGCGGCCGAACTGCTTGATCACCGCCGACTCGGAAAACGTTCCCGCCGGCCCGAGATAAGCGACGCGGATCGGCCGCTGCAGGGCCGATGAAGCCGACATGATCTCGTGATAAATCTTGCTCAAGGCTTCCGCGGGCAACGGCCCCGGATTGCTGTCGCGCAGGCGGCGCAGCACGTGCGCTTCACGCTCCGGGCGATAAATCGCCGGGTTCGGGTCCTCGGCGCGCTTGGCCTCGCCCACCTTGCGCGAAATCTCGGCGCGCTGGTTCAGCAGCTTGACCAGTTCGTCGTCGAGCCGGTCGATATCCAGGCGCAATTGGTTGAGGTCACTCATGCGTGCGCCTTTTCAAATTCCCGCATGTACGCGACCAATGCGCGTACGCCTTCGATCGGCATCGCGTTGTAAATCGAAGCACGCATGCCGCCGACCGAGCGATGGCCCTTCAACTGCACCATGCCGCGCTCCTTCGCACCCTTGAGAAACTCCGCGTTCAGCGACTCGTCCTTGAGAAAGAACGGCACATTCATGCGCGAGCGCGCGCTCTTTTCCACCGTATTGCTGTAAAAGCCGCTGGCGTCAATGGTCTCGTACAGCAGCGTGGCCTTTTCGATATTGCGCTGCTCCATGCCCGCCAGGCCGCCCTGCGCCTTCAACCACTTGAATACCAGGCCGGCGATGTAGATCGCGTAGGTCGGCGGGGTGTTGTACATGGAGTCGTTTTCCGCCACGGTCTTGAACTCGAAGGCGGTGGGCGTGAGCGGATGGGCCCGGCCCAGAAGATCGTCACGCACGATCACGATGGTCAGGCCCGCCGGGCCGATGTTTTTCTGCGCGCCGCCGTAGACCGCGCCATATCTGGACACATCGAGCGGACGCGACAGCACATGCGACGAGACGTCGGCCACCAGGGGCACAGCGCCGGTGTCGGGGGTGAAAAAGAACTCCACCCCGTCGATGGTTTCGTTGTTGCAGATGTGCACGTAGCCGGCATCGGCGCGCAGCTTCCAGTCCGCCACCGCCGGAATGCCGCGATATTTTCCATCCTGCGCGGCGTCGGCAGCCAGCTGGATATCGCCGTAGCGCTGCGCTTCCTTGTAGGACTTTTTCGACCAGGACCCGGTGACAACATAGTCGGCCTTGGCGGATGGCCCCAGCAGATTGAGCGGGACCAGCGCATTTTCGGCCAGGCCGCCGCCCTGCATGAACAGTATCTTGTAGTTGGCCGGCACCGCCAGCAGTTCGCGCAGCAGCGCGACCGCTTCTTCATAGATCGAAATGAACTCCGGACCGCGATGGCTCATTTCCATCACGCTCATGCCCGAGCCGTGCCAGTCCAGCATCTCCGCCGCGGCCAGCTTCAGCACCGGCTCCGGCAGTGCCGCCGGGCCGGCTGAGAAGTTGAACACGCGGGCCATTTACTCTTCCGCGGGCGCGTCCGGCGTGCTTTCGCCGGCTTCACCGTTTTCGCCGCCTTCGACGCCATCGCTGACACCGTTGCCGTTGCCATTGCCATTCTCGACGTCTACGTCGGACTCGACCACGCGCTGCAAGCCGGAAAGCTTGGTGCCCTCATCCACGTTGATCAGGGTCACGCCCTGGGTGGCGCGGCCCATCTCGCGGATCTCGGAAACGCGGGTGCGGATCAGCACGCCGCCGGTGGTGATCAGCATGATCTCGTCCTTCACGTCCACCAGGGTCGCCGCCACCACCTTGCCGTTACGTTCGGAGGTAGAGATGGCGATCATCCCCTTGGTGCCGCGGCCGTGGCGGGTGTACTCGGCGATCGGCGTGCGCTTGCCGTAGCCGTTTTCCGTCGCCGTCAGCACGGACTGTGCGTGAGAACCCTCGCCCACCACTTCGCCTTCCTGCGGCGCCACCAGCATGCAGATCACCTGCTGGCCGTTTTCCAGTTGCATGCCGCGCACGCCGGTGGTGTCGCGACCCATCGGGCGCACGTCGTTTTCCTCGAAGCGCACCGCCTTGCCGGCATCCGAGAACAGCATCACGTCGTGCTTGCCGTCGGTGACGGCCGCACCGATCAGGTAGTCGCCCTCTTCCAGGTTCACCGCGATGATCCCGCGCTTGGTCGGCCGCGAGAACGCGTCGAGCGAGGTCTTTTTCACCGTGCCCTGGCGGGTCGCCATGAAAATGAACTTGTCCTCGACAAAACTCTTCACCGGCAGCACCACGTTGACCTTCTCGCCCTCGGCCAGCGGGAACAGGTTGACGATGGGCCGGCCGCGCGCGCCGCGGTTGCCCTGCGGCGCTTCATAAACCTTGAGCCAGTACACCCGGCCTCGATTCGAGAAGCAAAGAATGTAGTCGTGCGTATTGGCGACGAACAGCTGGTCGATCCAGTCGTCTTCCTTGGTCGCCGCCGCCTGCTTGCCGCGCCCGCCGCGCTTTTGCGCGCGGTATTCGGAAAGCGGCTGCGACTTGATATAGCCGGAGTGCGACAAGGTCACCACCATGTCCATCGGCGTGATCAGGTCTTCGATGTCGATGTCGAAGGCGTTCATTTCGATGACAGAGCGACGCGCGTCACCGAACTCGTCCTTCACCTTCGCCAGTTCATCCGCGATGATCGAGGTAATGCGCTCCGGCTTGGCCAGGATATCGATCAGGTCGGCGATCACATCCATCACATCCTTGTACTCGCCGACGATCTTGTCCTGCTCCAGGCCCGTCAGGCGCTGCAGGCGCATTTGCAGGATTTCGGTGGCCTGCACATCGGACAGGTAGTAACCGTCTTCCTTCATGCCATAGGCCTCGAGCAGGCCGTCCGGGCGCGAGGCGTCGGAAGCCGCGCGCACCAGCATTTCCCTCACCACCGGCGAATTCCAGGAGCGCCCCATCAGGGATTCCTTGGCCACCGGCGGGGTCGGCGCCGCCTTGATCAGCTCGATCATCTCGTCGACGTTGGCCAGCGCCACCGCCAGGCCTTCCAGCACGTGGCCGCGCTCGCGCGCCTTGCGCAGTTCGAACACCGTACGCCTGGTGACCACCTCGCGGCGATGCTGCAGGAACAGCTCCAGCATCTGCCACAGGTTGAGCAGCCTGGGCTGGCCGTCGACCAGCGCCACCATGTTCATGCCGAAGGTATCCTGCAGCTGGGTCTGCTTGTACAGGTTGTTCAGCACCACCTCGGGCACTTCGCCGCGCTTGAGTTCGATGACGACGCGCATGCCGTCCTTGTCGGACTCGTCCTGCAGGTGCCTGATACCCTCGATCTTCTTGTCGTTGACCAGCTCGGCGATCTTTTCCAGCAGGGTCTTCTTGTTGACCTGGTAGGGCAGCTCGTCGACGATGATCGCCTGGCTGTCGCCCTTGCCGATATCTTCAAAATGCGTCTTGGCCCGCATCACCACCCGGCCGCGGCCGGTACGGTAGCCCTCGCGCACCCCGCCCACGCCGTAGATGATGCCGGCGGTAGGAAAGTCCGGCGCCTTCACCACTTCGATCAACTCATCGATCGTCGTCTCCGGGCGCTTCAACAGCAACAAACACGCATCGACCACGTCGGTCAGGTTGTGCGGCGGAATATTGGTCGCCATGCCCACGGCGATGCCCGAGCTGCCGTTGATCAGCAGGTTAGGAATGCGCGCCGGCAAAATCAGCGGTTCTTTTTCGCTGCCGTCGTAGTTCGGCCCAAAATCCACCGTCTCTTTATCCAGGTCGGCGAGCAGCTCATGGCCGATCTTTGCCATGCGGATTTCGGTGTAGCGCATCGCCGCCGGGTTATCGCCGTCCACCGAACCAAAGTTGCCCTGGCCGTCGACCAGCATGTAGCGCAGCGAAAAGTCCTGCGCCATGCGCACGATGGTGTCGTACACCGCGGTATCGCCGTGCGGGTGGTATTTACCGATGACGTCGCCGACCACCCGCGCCGACTTCTTGTAGGCGCGATTCCAGTCGTTGTTCAGCTCGTGCATGGCGAACAGCACGCGCCGGTGCACGGGTTTTAACCCGTCTCGTACGTCCGGCAACGCTCTTCCCACGATCACGCTCATCGCGTAATCCAGGTAGGAACGGCGCATTTCCTCCTCGAGACTGATCGGGAGGGTTTCTTTGGCGAACTGGTCTGACGGAGGATTCACGGCTGGGTCGGTCTCGCTCGCAGCAACGGCACTGCGTTTCTGGGTGTGTCAGGGGCGGGGCGCCGCCGTCAAAAAGCGCACCAAAAAGCGCACTTCGGGCATGCCGAAAATGAACTTTCGCGCAACGGGGCACAACACGGTTTCAAAGCACGCAATTTTAGCATGCCACCCGCTTTCGGCCGGCCGGCAGCGGAGCATGTAAAGCCGCCTTTGTGAGGGGCCGGGCGAATATGTTTTAATATGGCGAATAACTTGCAGAACAAGCGACTTGCCGCCAAAACCCGCGAGCCAAGCCGGATAACTTCACCAAACAACGAAAATGACCCAGGGGACCTTCATGCATAACAAAAAAGTTTCTGTCGCGCTGGCCGTTTTGCTTGGCTGCGCGGCCACCGCCGCCGCCGCCCAGTCCGTCAAGGACGCCTACCTGCAGGACGGCCGCGGCGTCATCGTGCGCAACTCTAACTTCGGCGATCCGCGCATCGGCAACCTTTGCTGGCGCACCGGCTACTGGACGCCGGCGCAATCCATCGCCGAGTGCGATCCCGACATCGCGCCCAAGCCGCGTCCGCCGGCGCCGGTTGCGCTGCCTGCCCCGGCGCCCAAGCCCGCGCCGGCGCCCGCCCCCAAGGCCTGCGATTTCAGCCTCACCCTGGCCAACGACGAGACCTTCGACTTCAACAAAGCCGTGCTGAAGCCCGCCGCGAAAGCCCGGCTGGACCGCGACGTGGTCGGCCGCGCCGCCTCCTGTGCCAGGATCGACCTGATCCTGGTCACCGGCCACACCGACCGCATCGGCTCGCAGCAATACAACCAGAAACTGTCGGAAAAGCGCGCCCAGGTCGTGGCCGACTACCTGAAGTCCAAGGGCATGAGCGCCGCCGACGTGCTCGGCGCCGGCAAGACCATGCCGATCAAGTCCTGCGACGACAAGCTGCCGGTGAAGGAACTGCATGCCTGCCTGGCGCCGAACCGCCGCGTGGTGGTCGAGGTAAAGGGCCCGGCCAGGTAAGCAACCAGTCCCTGCCCGCCCCAAAAGCCCCGCCCCGGCGGGGCTTTTGTTTGGCGCCGTCCGCGCTTCATGCGCAAAAACGCTGGACTGCATCAGGCATGAGCGCTGGACGGGCGCGCGCCGGCGCAGAATAATCCCGCTTCCCGGGTTTTCGATCCTCCCCGCCCCCACTCCGACCGTCCCCACTCCACGATGAAGCCGCCCCTCCTCCTCGCCTCCCGCCTGCCCGCCACGCTGCAAAACATGCTGGCCGAGCGCTATGAACTGATCGGCCCCGTGCTGGGCAATTTCGACGATGCGGTAAAGGAATTGCTTCCCGCCGACCTGGCGCGCATCACCGCCATTTCCACCGTCGGCGCGGTGCGCATCACCCCCGCCGGCATGGCGGCGCTGCCCAAACTCAAATTGATCAGTTGCCTGGGCAGCGGCTATGAGGGCGTCGACATCGCGGGCGCCAACGCGCGCGGCATAACCGTCACCCATAGCCCGAACTGCAATGCGGCCAGCGTCGCCGACCTCGCCATGGGCCTGATGATCGAATCGGTGCGCAACCTGCCCGCCGGGCGCGAGCGCCTGAAAAGCGGCGCCTGGGGCGGCCTTTCCGCCGAGCCCAACGTGCCCCTGCGCGGCCTGACCGGGCGCAAGGTCGGGATCTACGGCATGGGCGCCATCGGCCTGAAAATCGCGCTGCGCGCGGCCGCCTTCGAAATGGAGATCGGCTATTTCAACCGCAAGCCGCGCAGCGACACGCCCTACGCCTATCACGCCAGCCTGCTCGATCTGGCGCGATGGTGCGACGTGCTGGTGATCGCCGTGCGCGCCGCGCCGGAAAACCGCCATGCGGTGAACCGCGAGGTGCTCGCCGCGCTGGGCAATGAAGGCCATGTGATCAACATTTCGCGCGGCTCGGTGACCGACGAGGCCGCGCTGATCGAGGCCCTGCAAAGCGGTGTGATCGCCGGCGCCGGCCTGGACGTCTACGAGCACGAGCCCAAGGTGCCCGAGGTGCTGTTCGGCCTGCGCCATGTCGCGCTCACCCCGCACGTCGGCGGCGCCACCAGCGAGGCGCAGCGCGCGATGGAAGCGATGGTGATGGCCAATCTCGACGCCTTTTTCGCCGGCAAGACACCGCCCAACCCGGTGCTGCTCTGAAGGCGATGAAAACCGTTGCCCTGCCTTGCGGCGCCACCCTCCCTGCCCTCGGCCAGGGCACCTGGAACATGGGCGAGCATCCCGCCGCCCGCGCCGAAGAACTGGCCGCCCTGCAACTGGGCATGGATTTGGGGCTCACCCTGATCGACACCGCCGAAATGTACGGCGAAGGGCAGTCCGAAGAACTGGTGGGCGAAGCGCTGGCCGGGCACCGCGACGCCGCCTTCATCGTCAGCAAGGTCTACCCGCACAACGCTTCGCGCCGCGGCACCGTGGCCGCCTGCGAGCGCAGCCTGAAGCGCCTGCGCACCGACCGCATCGACCTCTACCTGCTGCACTGGCGCGGCAACATCCCCCTGGACGAAACCATGCAGGCGCTGCAGGGCCTGCAGCAGGCAGGCAAGATTCGGCATTACGGCGTCAGCAACCTCGACCTCTCCGACATGCGCGAACTCTGGGCCGGCGAGGCCGGGCGCGGCGTGCAGGCCAACCAGTTGCTGTACAACCTCGGCCGCCGCGGCATCGAGTGGGACCTGCTGCCGTGGCTGCGCCAGCATCAGGTGCCGGTCATGGCCTATTCACCGATCGAGCAGGCGCGCCTGTTGCGCCATCCCGGCCTAGCGGCCTTTGCCAAGCGCCACGGCATCACCCCGGCGCAGGCGGCGCTGGCCTGGCTGCTGGACAGCAAGGATGTCATCGCCATCCCGAAAACCGGCCGGCGCGAGCGCGTGCGCGAAAACCATGGCGCGCTGGCCATCGAGTTCGACGCCGCCCAGCGTGCCGAACTCGACAAATTATTTCCTCCGCCCCAGGGAGCGACTGCGCTGGCGATGCTCTGAGCACCGCCGCCCCTAGAAGTCGTGGACCTGCGCCTGGTATTCGTGCGCCACTTCGCCCAGCAGGCGCAAATGGGTCGCCGCGTCACTGCCCAGGCCCTGCACGATCTTCGCGTTGAAGCGCATCACCAACGCCTTGGCGCGGTCCGCCAGTTCGCTCGGCACCGCCTCGTCCTCATAGCGCCGCACATAGGCCTGGGCGATGGTGGCGATGATGAAATACGAGCCGGCATTTTCCGCACTGGTCTCAGCCAGGTGAAAGGCGTCCTTGTACAGGCGCTTGAACGACTCGGTGCCGGATTCGGCCGATTCGAATTGCGCTGCGATTTGCTGAAAAGTCATGCGAGTCTCCAATGGTTCATGGCACCACGGTGCCCTAGGAGGAAGCCTGCGGGATGCCGCCATGGGCACGCGACCAGCGCACCGGGTCACGCAGGAATTCTTCCAGCTCGTCCAGGGCCGCCGGCGCCAGCGCGCCGCTTTCACGGCCCAGCGCCAGCATGTCGCGCCAGTTGACCAGCGCGTGCACCGTCACCCCCAAAGGCGCCAGCAGTTCGGCGGTGGGGAAGGCAGCGTAATCGAAAATCACAAAAGCGTCCTTGACCGGCGCGCCCGCCGCCGCCAGCGCACGGCAGAATGAGACCTGCGATTGGCCGCCGGCCATCACATCGTCCACCAGCAGCACCCGGCTGCCCGGCTTGATCACGCCTTCGACCTGGGTTGCCGGGCCGAAGCCGCGCGGCTTTTTACGCACGTACTGCATCGGCAAATCCAGCGCCTCGGCCAGCCAGGCCGCCAGCGCGATGCCGCTGGTCTCGGCGCCCGCCACCGACTCCAGGCCGGTGACGCCGCGCTCTTCAAGCAGCGCCAGGCATTGCGCCACTAGCTCGCGGCGAATGCGCGGATACGAGATCAGCTTGCGGCAGTCCATGTAGACCGGGCTGGCCCAGCCCGAGGGCAGGCGAAACGGCTCGTCATGGCGCGCCTGCACGCAGCCGGTGTCGAACAGCGCGCGCGCCACCACGCGGGCGGCGGCTTCGCGGGTGCCGGGAGTGGAATGGGGGGCGGTCACATCGGTCTCCGGTATCTCAGGGCATGCGCGAGAGCATGGCGCGCAAATGCGCGGCGCCGGCACGGCCCTTGTAGGCGCCCTTCCACAGGCGGGCGATCATTTCCTCATACAGCCTGACGGCTTCATGCGAAGCGGTGACAGTGGCAATGCCGTTGCGCACGTTGGGCAGTTCGCCGAAGCGGAACGGGCTCACCGCCAGGGTGGCGCGGCGTGCGCCGCCAAACACCTGGAAGGTGGCCGCCGGCATGGCGTCGTCCACCAGCCCGACCTGCACCTGCAGGGACTCGCTTTCCATCAGCTCGGCAATCCGCTCGACTTCGCGTCGCGCCGCCGCCACCCGCTCGCGGCGCACGGCTTGCGGCAGGTCGAGGCGGCCGACCAGGCCGGTATGGACGAAGCGTTCGAGGTCGCGCAGGCCGATCAGGCTGACGATGTGCGGCCCGCGCCGGGCGAAGGCCGCCTTGCGCTCGTGCAACACGCGCAGCATCTCGTCGACCTGCTGCTCGCCCGGCCCGGCATCCGGGCTGGCGCTGGAGGCCGCGCCTTCGAGCAGCATGATGCGCAGGTAATCCAGGTATTCGCCGGAGGTGAGCAGCAGGGAAATCGGCTCGAAGTGGGCGAGAATGCGCTCCGAATCCTGCTCCAGCTGGCGCATGCGTTCGATGAATCCGAGCGCGGTGGAGTAGTACTCGACTTCGACACCCAGCAGCGAGGCCACCGAGGTGCCCAGCAGCGGCGCCAGGCGTTCGAGGGTTTCGATCTTGATGATCTCGCCCTTTTCCATCCGGTACACCGCCGCGCGCGACACCCCCAGGCGGGCGGCGACGTCTTCGGCCTGCAGTGAAGCGCCCATGCGGTAGGCGCGCAAACGGTCCCCCAATGCCGCGTAGTCGATCGACGACGGCAACGAGGCAAGCTGGTCTTGCATGTCTGCGGGGCGGGTGGAGGGCACGGGAGGCGCGATTATAGTGGGCGCCTGCCGCGGACCGCCCGGCCGGCCGGGCCCGTGCGCATGGGCGGCGCGCGTACCACCCGTTGCATGGCGGCGCGCCGGCCTCATGCGAGCTGGTCCACCGCGTCGGAAAGCACCTGCACGCCTTGCATGAAGTCGTCGATTTCCATCGCCTCGTCCGGATTGTGCGAACCGTTGCGGTTGCGGATGAAAAGCATGCCGCTGGGAATGCCGGCGTTGGCGAACAGCGAAGCGTCGTGGCCGGCGCCGCTGGGAATGATCTCGAAGGCCGCCCCCCGTTCCTTGCAGGCGCGCGACAGCACCTCGCAGATGCGCGCATCCATGGTGGCCGGCTCCGACA
>DATAZV010000067.1:0-3536 GCA_036271855.1 Burkholderiales bacterium | reverse complement strand
GTTGCGAGCACGCGGTGATCGAGGTTGGCCGCGACGATGCGGGCGCGGTGCCGGTGTTTTTCGTGCGCGACAACGGCGCCGGCTTCGACATGAAATACGCGGCCAAGCTGTTCGGCGTGTTTTCGCGGCTGCATAGCGGCAGCGAGTTCGAGGGCACCGGCATCGGGCTGGCGACGGTGCGCCGGATCATCGACCGGCATGGCGGGCGCGTCTGGGCCGAGGCGCAAGCCGGGCACGGCGCGACTTTTTATTTCACGCTTGCGGGGCAATGAGCAGGGCGGGCGGCGGCGAACCATAAAAGGATGCCGCGCGGCCGGCCTCAGTGCGCACTGCCGTGGTGGCGCTGTTGCAGCGAATTTTCCATCAGATCATAAAGCACCGTGGTGCGGGCATGGCTGGGCGCGCTCATCGCCCTCGCCGGGAAGATCGAATGGAACAGGGAGTGCAGTTGCGAAGCAAACCCTGCGCTGCGCGACGGGCGGCGGGCGCCAGCCTTGCGCGGCGCGGGCCTGGCATTGCCGCTCCGGGCGGCGCCGGCCAGCTCCAGGTCGGCGCGGCCTGCGCGGCGGTGAAACCGCGGCGTGCCGTCCTGATTGAGGAATTCGCCGGCCAGCTCGCGCAGGGCGCCGTCGCCTGATTGCGCGCAGACCGTGAGCAGGGTGCGCGCATACAGGTCGTTGGCGGTGAATTCGAGGATGTCGAAGAACATGCCGAAGGCGCGCCGGTATTGCAGGCGCAGTTTCGACAGCATGAAGATTTCGCGGTCGCCCATGCGGGCGTGGCCGGCGAGGTAAAGGCCGCGGCGCTCGCCGGCGCCATGCCGGCTGTTGCGCGGCCGCGCCGCGGGGGGCGGATGCAGGCCGGGAATCGTCGTCGCCTCGATCGCCAGCCAGGCGGCGGAGGCGCGTGCGCCCGGCGCCTCGCCGATATTCAGGCTGTGCAGCAGCATCGCCTCCAGCGGCGCGGCCAGGCGCCAGAGGTGATGCGGGCCATTGCGCAGCGCCTTCTCCAATACCTGCGAGGCATAGAAACGGTCGGCGGTGAAGGCCTGGGGGTCGAATTCAGCGTTGAACGCCGCGCGATAGCCATGCTGCAGTTGTTTGAGGTGATGCGTGAGATTCATGTTGATGACACCTGGTTGGGCTTTTTTCTGCCCGGGCAAGGCAGCGGCAGAAAAGCACCGGGGTTGCAAATACGTCACATGGCATTGCATGCGGCGGCGGGCCGCCCGCTGCTGCTCAGGGGCGGCCGTAGCTGGAGTCCAGCGAGCCCACCGCGGGCGGCGCGACCCTGCTCCGGGACGAGGCCGAGGCGGCGGCGCCGGTTTCGGTGGAGGTGGAGCCGGGTTCCTGTTTGGCGGACCTGGACTGCCCCGAGGGCACCGGCGTTTTCATCAGCCAGTCGTTGTCCGGCACGCCGTTGCTCTGCGCGAATGCGCCGGTGGCGGCGAGGAGGGTGCTTGCTGCGAGGATCAGTTTGATCCGGACCATGGAATTGCCTTTCGTGGTTGAGGTCGGGTGCATCCGGCACCGTGGTGGGCGAAACGCGCCGGGATGACGCAACCGAATTTAGGCGCCCCGCGCGCCCACCGATGTGCAATTACGCACAGCGCGGCACAAATAGGAGCGCAACGGGGCGTTCAATTCATTCCCGCTTTTTTGTGCCGGCCGATTCCGGGGTTCTTTTCGCCATACCGAAGAAAAAGCGGAACAAGGGCGACGCGCTCGCGGTATTCATGGAAAGCAAAGCCGGCCGCCGCGGCACCGGATGAACGCAGGCTCAAGCAATGCCGCGGGCCGACCGCATCTGCGGATTCATTTTTATTTGCATCGCGCTGTGCGTAATTGCACATCGGTGGGCGCGCGGGGCGCCTAAATTCGGTTGCGTCGTCACGGTCCTGCCGATCAGTGCGGCACCGGATGAACACAACCCCAACCACGAAAGGCAATTCCATGGTCCGGATCAAACCGATCCTCGCAGCAAGCACCCTCCTCGCCGCCACCGGCGCATTCGCGCAGAGCAACGGCGCGCCGGACTCCAGCCACGGCCGTTCATGAAACTGCAACAGCGGCACGCCGTCGCGCGCGAGCTCGTGTGCGTGCCGCCCTTTGAATCTTCGGGCTCCGCCACTTTGCATCGCTGAATTTCTCCGGCCATGAGCCTGACGCCTTATCTCAAACAACTGCGCCACACCTGCCGCGCGGCGTTCAACGCCGCTTTCGGAAGCAGCAGGTACCGGTCGCGGGTGAACCAGGGGCGGGATGGCAGTGATTGGCCGATTCATGCGCTGCGTGCGGGGACGATTCCAAATTGAAAACGAGAGAGACACTTACATGGACTTCAGCAATTTCTATCGGCAGCGCGGCCTCCGGGCTACGTCATTGGTGTGCGTCGCGGCGCTGGCCGGCGCCGCTACCGTCGCGCGGGCAGACGAGCTTTCGGACCTGAAAGCACAATCGGAAGCCGCGAACCGGCAAAACCAGGAGCTGATCAAGCGCATCGACCAGATCGAGCAGCGCCAGCAAAAGCTCGAAGGCGCGCCCGGCACCGCGCCGGCCGCCGGCGACGACGGCCTGACCTGGAACGGCGTCACGCTGTATGGCGCGATCGACCTGGGTCTCACCTACCAGACCCACGGCACGCCGACCAACCAGAGCTACGGCGACAGCTACTTCATCTCGAAGAACTCCACCAAGGGGCGTTTCCTGGCCGCGCCCAACGCGCTCTCCTACTCCTATCTCGGCCTGAAGGGCGATATCTCGCTGGTCCCCGGCTGGGCCGCGGTGTTCAAGCTGGAGACCGCGTTCATCCCCACCTCGGGGCAGAGCGCCGACCCGCTGAAAGCGCTGACGCAAAACAACGGCGTGGCGCTGGCGAACCAGAATGGGAACGCGGACTCCAGCCGCGCCGGCCAGCTGTTCAACAATCAGGGCTACTTCGGCGTCAGCTCGCCGACCTACGGCACCCTGACTTTCGGGCGCCAGTATTCGCTCGGCCTGGACAACGTCATTGCCTATGACCCGCAAGGCGGCGCTCCGGCGTTTTCGCTGATCGGCAATCAGGGGGCGACCGGCGGCGGCGGCAGCACCGAATCGGCACGCCTGGACTCGGCGCTGAAGTACCGCTTCAAGCTCGGCCCGGCGCGCATCGGCACCCTGTATCAGTTCGCCGGCGCCGCCAATAGCGGCCGTGGCGCCTACCAGCTCAATGTCGGCACCGATGCCGGCGCGCTCTCGGTCGATGCCGTTTACAGCAAGGTGTACGACGCGATTGCCGCCGCCTCGCTTTCCGCCACGCAGGTATTGACGCTGCCGACCAATTCGCTCTCCGGCACCGTTTCCGACAACACGGCGTGGACGCTGTCGGCGAAGTACGATCTCGACAAGGTGCGGCTGTTCGCGGGCTATTCGCACTTGCTGTCCCAGAACCCATCCACCCCGCTGTCGGCCGGCGCCAGCGCGCAAGGCGGCTACCTGCTGAGCGTGGTCAACAACACTGCCTTCACCAACAACCGGGTGCTGCAGGTGTACTGGACC
>DATAZV010000066.1:0-12798 GCA_036271855.1 Burkholderiales bacterium | reverse complement strand
TTGGGCTCGACCACCCGCAGCTCGGGAATCTCCAGGCGATTCGGGCTGATCGAGACCAGCATTTTTTCCGCGCCCACGGTCTTCCAGGCGGCGAACAGATCGCCGCTGTCTTCGTTCAACAACAGGCCGGCGACTTCGAAGCTGCCGGTGTAGCGCAGCGCGGCGGCCTTGGGCCCGCTGCCGCCCACCGAAACCTTGCCCGCTGCATTGACGCTGCCGCGCGCCAGCTTGAGGTGGATGAACTTGGCCAGCATGGGCTGGGCGCTGGCCAATGCCAGCTGCTTCACCTTCACATCGGCATCGACCGCGCCGCTGGCCGGCACCGCGCTGCCCTGCGCCGAGAACTCGCCGCCTTCCTTGAGCTTGAAGCCGGCGTTGAACTTGACCGGCTGCTTCAGATCACTGTAGGCATTCTCCAGTTTTAGGTTGATGTCTTGCGCATGCAGGTGGATGCCGCTGCCGGCGTCTTCGATATCGGCAGCGAGCTTGCCCAGTTCAACGGTCTTGATCACCGCGCTCCAGGGTTGCGCCGGCACGCCAGGGGCCGCGGTCACGGCCACCGCCTTTTCGCCGCCGCCGGGTTTAGGCAGCGCAGCCATCAAATTGAGTTGGCCTTTGGCATCGCGCAACACCTTGACCTCGCCGCCGTCGATGAATACGCGCCCCAGCACCGCGTGGCGCGCCGCCAGGTCCACTTCGCCGTCGGCAAAGCCGAGTTGCGCGACTTTTACCAGTGATTGCGGACCACTGGTAATCGCCAGGTCGCCTAAGGAAAATTGCGCGTTGCTGATCTTGACCTGCGGCGCGGCGCCGTTCTGTTCGGCGTCGAGCGCCAGGTGCAATTGCAGCTTGCCGGCTTCGACCTTCACCGGCGGGGTGACGGTCTCGTCGACCACGCTCACTCCCACGTCTTCGAAAGCCACTTGCTTGACGCCGAGCTTCCAGCGGCTCACCGTGATCTGCGCGCCGGCGCTGACCGGATGCGCCGGGCTTTCGGCCATCAGGTTGGCGACATCGAGCTGGCCGCGGGCATCGCGCTTGACGGCGAACTTGCCGCCGCCGGCGGTGACGGACTCCACCGTCGCTTCCCGGCGCGCCAGGTCGGCGTTGATGCCGCTCAAGTTCAGGCGCGTCAGGGTGGCGAAGGAGTCTTTGGCCCCTTCATGGGCGACGGCAAAATCGGTGAGTGCCAGCTTGGCGCCGTTCAGGCTGCCCTCGAACTTGCCGTCGCTGTAGGCGAAGCGATAAGGCAGGCTCACCGAAAGCTTGCCGGCGGCCAACGTGAACTTGGCGTAGGTCTTGAGATAGACCGCCAACTCGGGCAGGGAGGCGCCTTCCACCGAGAGCTCGCCGCTGCCGTGGATCGGGTTGACCGAGGCTTCGCCCTTCCACGATATCTTGCCGCCGCGCGCTGAATTGGCGCTGAAGGTATAGGGGCCGGTGCGGTCCGGCAGGGTGCTGAAGTTGTCGAGGGCGAATTCGATCGGCGTCAGCGCATTGCTGTAGCCGGCGCGCTCATCTTTCATCTCGACCTTGCCCTGGTCGAGGGCGAAGTGGTCGATCACCAGGCGCGGCATGCCGGAGGAAGGCTCCTCCGGCTTTTTCTTTTTCTCGATCGTTGCCAGCAATTCGGCGATGTTGAACCTGCCGTCGCGGGCGACGGCCAGGCTGGCGCTGGGCGAGACGATGTGGATTTCGCCGAAGCTCCAGGCGCGCCGCGGCAGGGAAATCCAGTCCAGGTCCACCGTCAGGGCGCCGACGCCGAACAGCGGCGCGCCGGCGGTCTCGGACAGGCGCAGGTCGTGCAGTTCCAGGCGCAGGGTGAAGGGATTGAACTTGACCTCGCCGATCTCGCCCTTGCGCTCCAGTTCGCTCAGGGCGATTTTCGGCACCTGGTTGCGGATCAGGTAAGGCACCAGCAGGAATCCGCCCAGTGCATACACCACCAGCAGGCCGGCGGCCCCCGCCGCCCAGCGTTTCCATCGGAATTTCATCAGTCACACCCTTTTGCTTTTCGGCCTCTCCCTGCAAGCTGGAGTATGCACCCCGGACGCATGCAGCGCCAAGCATCCGCCGCCATAGGGCGCCGCCGTTGAGGGCGCGTGATGCACGGTGCGGGCTGTCACTTGGCTGAAACACTTATGCTGCCCATGTTTGCGCCAGGGACGGATTTTCCGCCAACATGCGCGATTCTTCGGGCCACGGCATCGGCGCGGCCCGGAGGCATCAAAACAAGAGGAGACCGCAATGAGAAGCATCGCATGCATCGCCGCCGCGCTCGCGCTGGCCCACACCACGGCCGGCGCCGCCGAGATCAAGGTGATTTCGTCCACCGGCGTTTCCACCGTGATGAAGGAACTGGGACCGGCCTACGAGAAAAGCAGCGGCAACAAGCTCAACATCAGCTACGACACCTCGAACATCATCATGGAGCGGGTGAAAAAAGGCGAAACGGCGGACCTGATCATCCTCACCGGCCCGCAGATCGAGGCGCTCGCCAAGCAGGGCAAGGTGGTGGCCGGCAGCCGCGCCGACCTGGCGCGCTCGGGCATCGGCGTAGCGATCCGCTCGGGCGCGCCGAAGCCCGACATCAGTTCGGTGGAGGCTTTCAAAAAGACCCTGCTCAACGCCAGGTCGGTGACCTATACGACCACCGGCGCCAGCGGCGTATATTTCTCGGGGGTGATCGAAAAGCTCGGTATCGCGCCGCAAGTGCGGGCGAAGGCCAAGACCCAGGCCGGCGGCCATGTCGCCGAACTGGTGGCGACGGGCGAAGCGGAGATCGGCGTGCAAATGGAAAGCGAGTTGCGCGGCACGCCGGGTGCGGACTATCTCGGCCCGCTGCCGGGCGAACTGCAGATGTACACCGTGTTCTCGGCCGGGCTGTTCGAAGGTACCAGGCAGGCGGATACCGCGAAGACCCTGATCCGCTTCCTCACCAGCCCGGAAGCCGGACGCGCATTCGCCAAAGGCGGGATGGAGCCGGCCGCCGGGCGCTGATCAGTCGAGCCCCGGCACAACCGGCCCGTTTACGGGCGGCGCAGGGGAACCGGCTCGCCGGCCTTTTCAGCGGCGTCGCGGTCACGCCGCTCGGATTGGGTCAGGCAGCGATAGACGGTGACCCGGTGGCCGGTATTACTTTCAAGGTCGCTCTTGTTGAACACCGCGCTCTTGCCGTAGGCGGCGCAGGTGCCGCTGGCCTTTTCCAGCATGGCCACGTCGCTGAATTTCTCGGTGTCGTATTCGATCACCACGTTTTCGCTGTTTTCCTGGCGGATGCGGTAGCCGCGGTCGAAGTAGGTCGACACCGAGGCGATGGTGGAACAGGCGGCCAGTTGCGAGGCGAGACAAAGAGCCAGTAAGGTGCGGGTCATGGGCGAAGGGTTGCCGTGAGTAGGGTCACAAGCCGGGAGTGTAGCGCCTGCGCGACTTCAAAGCAGCAACAGGTCGATGGCGGGCGGATTGAAGAGGCGCATCGGCAGGCCGATTTCGCCGACGCCGCTGGTGGTGAAGACGTCCGGGCGGCCCACGGGGTCGTCGCTCCACTGCACGGCCGTCAGCAAGCCACGGTCGAACGGGCCCTTGACCGGGATCACGTAGGGATAGACGAAAGGCAGGCGGATCTGCCCGCCATGGGTATGGCCGGCCAGCAGCAGGCGCGAGAGATTGCGCGGTACCTCGTAGGCGAGGTCGGGGTTGTGGGTGAGCAACACCAGGGGCGCGGCGCCGCGATAGGCCTGCGCGGCGTGGAAGTCGGCATTGCCGGTCCACAGGTCACCGATGCCGGCGACCTTGAGTTTGCCGCAATCGGCGACGCGGTTTTCGACCAGTTGCACCCCGGCACGGGTAAGCGCATCCCGCACCATGGCGGTGGGCACATAACCACCGTGGGGCGGCGGCACTTCGTGGCTGTCGTGGTTGCCGAGCACGGCGTAGACCGGACCGTGGATGTCTTTCAGGGGGGAAAACAGCAGGTCCAGAGGCACTTCGGGAGCATAGAGAAAGTCACCGGCAATCACGGTACAGTCGGGCTTGAGCGCATTGATGCGCCCGGCCAGGCGGGCGACAAAGGCGGCGTCCTTGTAGACGCCCAGGTGCAGGTCGGAGATCAGCGCGACGCGGGTGCCGGTATGCAGGGCGGTGGCGGTTTCGCGCTCGATGATCCATTGCGGCTCGACAAAGCGCATCCAGACGAACAGCAGGCCGAGTGCCAGGCGAACGGCGAGACGGCTGTGCTGCCGGGATTTGCGCCAGCGCCACAGCGCCCAGGCGAGATACAGCCAGACCAGGTGGGAGCCGTAGAAAATCCCCTCAACCACCAGGTGCTTCGAATAGTCGGTCATGGAAAATGAAAAGCCCGGGCGCTCTGGGCCAGGGGCTGGGGGCCGGGCGGCGCCGCAGCAGCGCCACCCGCGGGACAAGGAGGGTTGTCCCTGGACCCCAACCACCAGCCCGGAACGTCCGGGCGGGGCTGTCGATCTCTACAGCTTAACGGCCTTGCGGCCTCATCTCAGTTGCGATTCGGTTCGTTAGCCGGCCGTCAGGGCGAGCACCAGGACCACCAGGCCGGATAGCACGGCTACGCCGATGCCTGCGGCGGCGGCCAGGCCGATGGTCTGGAACATGTCGCCGGCCAGGTCCATTTGTTCCTGAATCTTGATTTCGGTGTTCATGCTGTCCTCCGTTAAGTCCGATGCTGCCATTTCAGCGCTTCGGTATGACGATGGTATCGGGATAAAGCGGCCTTGTGGAGATCAAATATGGCAAAAATATGACTTTTGTCACCCTTGGCTGCGTGCCGGGCCGCTTCGGTTATAGTCCCGGCGCATCAACCCGCAATGCAGCATCCGCCCGTCAACCACCGGTAACAGCCATGGCCAAAAGAATCGCCCTGATCGAAGACGATGCCGCCATCCGCGCCAATTACGCGGACGCAATCAAAAAGCACGGCTACGAAGTCGCCACCTACGCCAGCCGCCCCGAGGCCTCCAACGCCTTCAAGCTGCGCCTGCCCGAGCTGGCGATCATCGACATCGGCCTGGGGCAGGAGCCCGAGGGCGGCTTCACCCTGTGCCGCGAGTTGCGCGCCTTGTCGGCCACCCTGCCGATCATCTTCCTCACCGCGCGCGACAGCGACTTCGACGTCGTCTCCGGCCTGCGCCTGGGCGCCGACGACTACCTGACCAAGGAAGTTTCGCTGCCGCACCTGCTGGCGCGCATCGCGGCGTTGTTTCGCCGCGCCGAACTCGCAGCGACACCGGCGGCCGCCGAGGAGATCATCGAGCGCGGCCAGCTCAAGCTCGACATGAAGCGCTTTCTCGCCACCTGGAACAACAAGGTGGTGGACCTGACCCTGACCGAGTTCTGGATGGTGCATGCACTGGCGAAATTCCCCGGCCACGTGAAAAACCGCGACCAGCTGATGGGCGACGCCAAGATCGTGGTTGACGACGGCACCATCACCTCGCATGTGAAGCGCATCCGCAAGAAGTTCGTCGCGGTGGCGGCGGATTTCGATTCCATCGACACGGTCTACGGCATGGGATACCGCTGGCGCGAAAGTTGATCGGGCAAAAGTACACCCCTGCTTTTGCCCGGCCTGCAATGAATCCAATCACCGGCGAAGCCGGACGATTGCATTGGAAAAGGCCACGAAAAGGCGTGCCGCGCGGCTTGCTGCCACAATGAGACCTGATTCCCGGATTGCCGCCCACTAGAGGCAACTACTCCCGCCCATGTTCAGTTTCGGCCTGCGCGCCAAGATGTTTGTCGCCGTTTTGCCCGTGTTCGCGATTCCGGTCGTGGGCCTGGGCTATGTACGCGAGATGGAGGCCCTGCTGAAGGAACAGCAGGAGCAAAGCCTGATCACCGCCGCGCGCACCATCGCCACCGCCTTGCACGACCGTCCTTCCCTGCTGCGCCTGCGCCCGCAAGACCCGGCGTTGAAAAAGGAGCGGCAGGAAGCGATCAACGCCTTCGGCGGCGAAACCGGTACGGCCACCGGCGGCGCCACTGCCGGCGTGGCGACCGGTGGCGCCGCGGTAGCGGGCGATGCAGATGCTGCGGCGACGGATGGGCCGGTGGTGGTATCGCCGATCACCCGGCCGGCGCAGATCCCGATGACCATCCTGGCGCCGGAACCGCCGCCGGCCACCGACGAAGTCAGCCGCATCATCTCGGGCCTGAACCGCGCCAAAAGCCGCATCTGGGTGATCGACAAAAAACATCAACTACTGGCGCTGGCGGGTAGCCTGAAGGCAGCGCCCGACCCGGACGCCGGCAAGCCCGCCCCCCCTTCGTTCTGGGACCGCACCGAAAACATCCTCTTGCGCCCTTTCTACTCGCGCCTGCTGACGCTGCCGACCGAAGACTTCGACGACGCCTTGCCGGAAGACGCCATCACCAACGGCAACGAGGTGGAAAGCGCCCTTTCCGGCATTCCGGCAACCCGCCGCCGCGCCACCCTGGACAACCGCGCCGTCATCCTTTCCGCCGCGCATCCGATCTGGGCCGACGACGACGTGGTGGCGGCGGTGGTGGTGGAAGAGACCACCAACGCGGTGCAGTCCTTCACCACGCGCGCGCTGGAAAAACTGATCACCGGCACCCTGCTGACTTTCCTGCTGGCGTCGGTGACGGTGCTGGCCTTCGCCTCGCGCATTGCCGCGCGCGTCAGCCGCCTGCGCACCGAGGCAGAGGCGGCGATCGACGCCAACGGCCGGGTGCGCAAGATCGTCGCCGGCTCGCGCGCGAGCGACGAGATCGGCGACCTGTCGCGCAGCTATTCCCATCTGCTGGAGCGCCTGGCGCAGTATCACGATTACCTCGAACAGCTCGGCTCGCGCCTGTCGCACGAATTCCGCACGCCGATCGCGGTAGTGCGCTCCTCTCTGGAAAACCTGCAGATGCAGGGCCTGCCGGCCGAGTCCGCCGTCTATGTGCAGCGCGCCGAGCAGGGCATTTCGCGGCTGTCGGCGATGCTCTCGCGCATGAGCGAGGCGCGGCGCATCGAAGCGGCGCTGCGCGAAGGCGAACGGGCGGACTACGATCCGCGCGAGGTGGTGCAGGGAACGGTGGAAGGCTATCGCGCCGCTTACCCGGGGGTCAATTTCATCACCGACCTGCAGGCCGAAGACCTGCGCGTTACCGGCTCGCCCGAACTGCTGGCGCAGGCGCTGGACAAGCTGGCGGCCAACGCGGTAAGTTTTTCGCTGCCGGACTCGCCGGTGCGCATCACCCTGCGCCAGGAAGATATCTACGCCGTGATCGAGATCGAAAACACCGGCCCACCCTTGCCCGAGGTGCCGGCGGCGCGCCTGTTCGACTCGATGGTGACCATGCGCGAAAGCCAGGCCGCGGGCGCGGAGCCGCATCTGGGCCTGGGGCTGTTCATCGTGCGCCTGGTGGCGGAGTTTCACGGCGGCCAGGCCTTCGCGCGCAACCGCGCCGACGGCACCGGCGTGGTGATGGGCCTGCGCCTGCCGACCAAGGCCGGAGGCGCCTGACCCTGCCGCCGCCGATTTGCCTATCTCTCACCACTTATCAGCCAAGTTAGGGGCGCGGGCTGTCTAAGCCGGCGCTGGTCTGGCTATCATCTGCCGGCTTGCAGATATAAAAGCCGGCAGATGGCGCGCCGGATAGCCGTCACGAGCACTCTGCCGATCCACCTGCATTCGTCACCGGAAAAGTGCTCCCATGATCCTCCGCCGCCTAGGCCTTGCCGCCTGCTGCTCCATTGCGCTGGTTTGCGCCGCGCCCGCCGCGGCGCAATCGAATTACCCGAGCCGGCCGATCCATTTCATCGTTCCTTTCCCGCCCGGCGGCGGCGCCGAGTCGACCGCGCGCCTGATCGGCATCAGGCTTTCCGAGGCGGTGAGCCAGCCGGTGGTGGTGGAAACCCGCGCCGGCGCGGGCGGCAACATCGGCACCGAGGCGGTGGTCAATGCCGCGCCGGACGGCTATACCATCCTGCTCAGCACCAACGGCACCGCGATCCAGCCGCATCTGCAAAAACTCACCTGGGACCCGATCAAGGACCTGGCACCGGTGAGCCTGGTGGCAACCTATTCGCTGGTGATCGCCGCCCACCCCTCGACACCGGGCAAGACCCTGGCGGAGATGGTGGCCTACGCGAAGGCCAATCCAGGCAAGCTGACCTACGGCTCCTCGGGCACCGGCGGGCCCCTGCACCTGGGCGCGGAGATGTTCAAGAAAGCCGCCGGGGTCGACATCCTCCACGTGCCTTACAAGGGCAATGCGCCAGCGACCTTGGCGATCCTGGCCGGTGAAGTCAATCTCACCTTCGACAGCCTGGTCGGCCCATTGCCGAACATTCGCGCCGGCAAGCTGCGCGCCCTCGCCACCACCGGAACCAAACGCGCGGCGATGCTGCCGGAAGTACCCACGGTGACGGAAACCGGGGTCGCCAATTTCTCCTATGAATCGTGGAACGGCATCTCGGCGCCGGCGGCGACCCCGAAGGAAATCGTGCAGCGCCTGAACACCGAAATCGTGCGCATCGTCGCCATGCCGGAGGTGCGCAAGCAGCTCAGCGGCCTGGGCTATGAGCCGGTGAGCACCAGCACCGCGCAATTCGCCGAACGCATTGCCTCCGACTATCAGCGCTACGGCAAAGTCATCAAGGAACTGAATCTGAAGCCGGATCAGTAAGCCCTCGCCCGCCGCGCCTTTCCAGCCATTTGGCGCAAACTGCCCCGCTATACTCCCGCCTCCTTCCCCCTCCCGCTTTTCGCGCTGCCTTGCCCGCCGCACCGAATGAAACACCACCCATGACGTCACCAGCCAGAACCCGCATTGCCGCCGACATCGGCGGCACCTTCACCGATGTCGCCGCCTTCGACGAAAAGCGCGGCCTGCTGATGCTGGGCAAGACCCTGACCACGCATCACCGCCTGATCAGCGGCATTCTCGACGGCATGCACAAGGCCGGCGTGACGATCGAAGAAGCCAATTTGTTTTTGCATGGCTCGACCATCGCCATCAATACGATGCTGGAGCGCACAGGCGCCAAGGCCGCGCTGGTCACCACGCGCGGCTTTCGCGACATTTACGAAATCGGCCGGATCAACCGCCCCGACTCCTTCAACCTGCGCCACCGCAAGCACAGCCCGCTGATCGAGCGCGACCTGCGTTTCGAGGTCACCGAGCGCCTGAAGGCGGACGGCTCGGTGTACCAGGCACTGCAGATGGCGGAGTTGGAAACCATCGCCGCCGAACTCGAACGCCTGAAGATCGAGGCGGTAGCGGTGCTGTTCCTGCACTCCTACCGCAATCCGGTGCATGAGCACGCGGCGCGCGATTATTTGCGCCAGCGCCTGCCTGGCGTATTCATTTCCGCTTCCTGCGACCTGGTGCAAGAGTATCGCGAATACGAGCGCACCTCCACGGTGGCGGCCAATGCCTACATCGGCCCGCGCGTCGACAACTATCTCGGCGAGATCGAGCAGGAGATGAAGCGCGGGCAGTTCGGCGGCAAGTTCCTGGTGGTGCAGTCCACCGGCGGCCTGTATTCCCTCAACGAAGCGCGGCAGGACTGCGTGCGCATGATGGAGTCCGGCCCCGCCGCCGGGGTGATCGGCACCCAGGCGCTGTGCCATGTGCTGGGGATCGACAACGCCATCGCTTTCGACATGGGCGGCACCACCGCCAAGGCCGGCGTGGTGCGCGAAGGCACGGCGCTGGTGACCGGCAGCGTGATGATAGGCGGCTACCTCACCGGCTTGCCGCTGCTGACGCCGATGATCGACATCCACGAAGTCGGCACCGGCGGCGGCAGCATCGCCTCGGTCAGCGTCTCCGGCGCCTTGCGCGTCGGGCCGCAAAGCGCGGGTGCTTCACCGGGGCCGGTGTGCTACGGCCTGGGCGGCACCGAGCCGACGGTGACCGATGCCAATCTGGTGCTGGGACGCCTGGACCCGAAACGCTTCCTCGGCGGCGAGATGCTGCTGGACAAGGCCGCGGCCACGGCGGCACTGAAGGAGAAGATTGCCGTCCCCCTGGGTCTATCGGTCACCGATGCGGCTTTGGGCATCCTGCGCATCGCCTCGGCCTCGATGTCGCATGCGGTCAAGGGCGTGACTACCGACCGCGGTCTTGACCCCGGCGCCTTTCCCACCCTGTTCGCCTACGGCGGTGCCGGGCCGCTGCACGCCTCGATGGTGGCGCGCGAACTGCGCATGCCGCAGGTGATCATTCCGCGCGCGCCGGGGCATTTCTCGGCCTTCGGCATGCTGCTCTCCGATTTTCGCCGCGACCTGGTGCGCTCGCAGTTCACCAGCCTGAATGCCGTGGACATGGTCCAGCTCGAAACCTGGTTCGCCGAACTCGAACAGCAGGGTCTGGTGGCGCTCACCGGGGCTGACCTGAACACCCGCAAGATCATCATCGGCCGCGCGCTGGATATGCGTTACGTCGGCCAGGAGCATGCGGTAACAGTGGATGTGCCACTGTCGGCATTCAAGCGCGGCGACAAGGTCGCATTGAAGCGCGCCTTCGACACCCTCCACGAAGAGCGCTATGGTCGCGGCTCGCCCAACGAGCAGGCGGAGATCGTCAGCATCCGCAGTACCGTGACCGGCGTGATGAAAAAGCCGACCCTGGAAAAAATCGCGCGTGGCAGTGCCAAGCCGCGCAAGGAAGCCCTCACCGGCACCCGCAAGGTCTACTTCGAGGGTAAGGGCTGGGCGCAGGCGGCGGTGTACCAGCGGGACACGCTGCTGGCCGGCAACGCCATCACCGGGCCGGCACTGATCGAGGAACACGCCACCACCACCGTGCTGCAACCAGGCGATAGCCTGAGGGTCGAGCCTTATGGCAACCTGCAGATCGCCGTCGGCAAGAAATAAGCAACAAGGAATCGAACCATGGTCACCCGCTCCATCAAAAAAACCGCCGCCAAACCGAAAAGTGCCGCTCCGCGCAAGCCGGCCGGCCCGCGTCTCACACGCACCGTGAAGCGCTCCAAGGTCGACCCCGTCGCCGTCGAACTGGTGCGCAATTCGCTGGTCGCTGCCACCGAGGAAATGAAGTCGGTGCTGATGCGCACCTCCTACAACATGATCATCTACGAGGCGCTGGACTTCACCGTCGGCCTGTTCGACGCCCAAGGCCAGACCATGTCGATCGGCCTGGGGCTGCCGATGTTCATTCGCGGCATGAGTGACGTAGTCAAAGCCAAGCTCAGGCACTGGGGCGAGGCGGGCATCCACCCCGGCGACATTTTGCTGACCAACGACTCTTACCTGACCGGCGCCCACCTGAACCACCTGACATTTTCGATGCCGGTGTTCCACAAAGGGAAGATCGTCGCCTTCTCCACCTGCATGGCGCACTGGCAGGACATCGGCGGCATCCTCAACGGCTTCACCACCGACATCTATTCCGAGGGCCTGCAGATTCCGCTGGTGAAATACCACGTGCGCGGCAAGCTGAACACCGAGTTGCGCGACCTGATTTTGATGAACGTGCGCCGTCCCGACCGCGCCGAGGGCGACCTCGAAGCCCAGCTCTCCGCCTGCCGCATGGGCGTCAAGCATGTGGAAGAATTGATGGCGCGCCACGGTGCCGCCACCGTGACGGCGGCGATGGACGAGATCATGAACCACAGCGAGGCGGAAGCGCGCGCCAAGGTACGGTTGATCCCCGACGGCGTCTACGAGGCTGAATCGTGGATGGACGACGACGCCATCGACATCGGCGAGCCGGTGCCGATTCGCGTCAAGGTGACGGTCAAGGGCGACGAGATGACCGTGGACCTCTCCAGCATGAGCCCGCAGGTGAAAGGCTTTTTCAACTCCTGCGCCGGCGTGGCCTGCGCACAGGTGGCCTTCAAGTGCCTGACCCTGCCGCGAGAGTACCCAATCAACGACGGCAATTTCCGACCGCTGAAAGTCATCATCCCGCAAGGCACGGTGGTCAGCGCGACACGCCCGGCGCCGATGCGCGTGTGGATGACGTACCCGATGACGGTGGTGGACACGATTTTCAAGGCGTTGGCCCCGGCGATTCCCGACCTGGTGATCGCAGGCCACCATGCCGACCTGCTGACGGCCAACGTCAACGGCATCCACCCGGCCGACGGCAAGCTGTTCATGTATCTCGGCGGCCTGATCGGCGGCGGCTGGGGCGCGAAGTCGGATGAGGACGGCGTCAACGTCACCGTCTGCATGAACGACGGCGACACCCACAACGGCCCTTCCGAGCAGGTGGAGAACAAGTTTCCCCTGCTGGTGAAGCACTACACCATGCGCACGGATTCCGGCGGCGCCGGCGAATTCCGCGGCGGCCTGGGCGCGGAGACCGAGTTGCTGGCGTTGTCGCGCATCAACTTCCTGACGCGCAGCGACCGTGTCGTCAACCGGCCGTGGGGCCTGAACGGCGGCGAGGCAGCGATGGGTAACCAGATCGGCCTGCGCAAGAAGGACGGCACGCGCAGCTTTTTCCCCAACGGCAAGGTCAACTTGCGGCTGGACGCGGGTGAAGCGTATATCCTGCGCTCGGGCGGCGGCGGCGGGTTTGGCGAGGCAAAAGCGCGCAAGCGCGAATCGGTATTGCGCGACTTGCGCCTGGGTTACATTTCGCGCCAGGCGGCCGAGAGCGACTACGGTATCAAACTCAGCGCCGATGAGCTGGCTGCATTGCCGGCGCAGCACCGCGCGGGCGATGAGGGCGCAGATGCCTGAGACTCGCCGGAGAGGCCGCGCCAGCCCCAAGCTCGCGCCCGGCCCTGCCGACACGGACCTTTCCGTGCTGGCGCTGCAACTGCTGGGCCGCTGGCAG
>DATAZV010000065.1:0-20010 GCA_036271855.1 Burkholderiales bacterium | reverse complement strand
CGCTGGGACGCCGCGTATGACTCGGCCAGCAAAGCCACGGTGCCAAGCGACTTTCAGTTCGCGCTGGACAGCAACGCGCGCGCCAAGGCCTTCTTTGGAACCCTGGATGGCCGCAACCGATACGCCGTTCTGTTCAGGATTCAAACCGCCAAGAAAGCCGAAACACGCGCGAAGAAAATTGCCCAATTCGTACAAATGCTCGAACAGCACGAAAAGGTGCATCCATGACGGGTGCAGAGAAATAATTGGGGTCAGTGTAAGAATATGCCTTGATAAAAGCGATCGGGCCATCAAGCCCTACAATCGCGGCGCCCGGCAAATCGCCGCCACAACCACACATCGGCACACATCGGCACACATCGCCCGCCTATGGCCCTCATCCCCAAGTTTGACTCCCAGCTCCCGCCCGACGGCAGCGCGCACGCGCTGCTGACATACTGGGTGATCGTCATCCTGATGGTGGTTCTCTACAGCCCCGTCTCCTACCTGATCTCCCGGCTGATGCACCACGACTTTCTGGTCGGCAGCATCGGCTTGGCGGCCTACCTGCCGATCTATTGCTTCCTCCACCTGAAGCTGCATGAAAAGGGCGTGGTGCGGCTTTCCTATACCGCCGGGCTGTTCGTCCTGGCCTCGATCATTTTTTGCCTGGTGTTTTATTTCGATCCGCTTAGGGGCGCGCCCATCCGCTGAAGCTGCAATTGTTGGGGTCATCAGGTTCCGGTACGCAAAGCAGTGGCCGGCATCGCGGCCACGTCGCCTGAAACCCAACGCGCGACGCAACAATAAATTTCACTTGCGCCCGGCGCTGCCACTGCTAATCTCCCGGTCGCTCCCAGCATCCGTCCGCGAGATCTCATGCCAGAAAAACAAACCCCCGTCGCCATCGTCGCCACCGAAGTCCCGCTGCGCGCCAAGCCCTCGGTCTACCCCGAACCCTTCGCCTCGCAAATGGCCGGCCGCGAAAAGCGCCAGCTCGGCGAAGTCTTCGGCCTGAGCAATTTCGGCGTCAATCTCACGCGCATCGCCCCCGGCGGCGTCTCGTCGCTGCGCCACGCCCACACCCGGCAGGACGAATTCATCTACATCCTGCAAGGCCGCCCCACGCTGCACACCGACGAAGGCCGGCGCCCGCTTTTGCCCGGCATGTGCGCAGGATTCAAGGCCGGCAGCGGCAACGGCCACCGCCTGCTCAATGAAACCACCGAAGATGTTTTTTACCTCGAAGTCGGCGACCGCACGCCGGGTGACGAAGGCAGCTACCCGGACCAAGACATCAAGGCCATGCAGGTGAACGGCAAGTGGGTGTTCGCGCACAAGGACGGCTCGCCCTACGCGTGAGGCAGCGCCGGCATCGCCCGGCAGCCAAGGCGATCCGCCATCACATCTCCTTGAGCAACTCCGCCCGCCGCGTGGCGCACTCCTCCGCCCTGAACACATGCCGGGCGCACATGTCGTTCAAGCGCTGCTCGCGCTGTTCCCGCGACAGTTGCGGCGCCGGCGCCGCCTGCGGCAGCGCTCCCGGGTCCGCTTCCACATAGGTCTCGGGCGGCGGCACATAGGCTTCGGGCGGATAGTAGTCGGGCCAGTAGCCGGGCCAGAACGGGTCGGCAAACACCGGCCCGCCGATGAACACGCCGCCGCGCCAGTGCCCACCATGCCAGTGCCCGCCGCCCCGATGGCCGCCGCCATGACCGCCGCCGTGCCCGCCATGGGCCGCCAGCGCGGCCGGCGCATGCAGCGCGCCCAGGCCCAGCAGCAGCATTGCGCAAATGCCCAGCAGCCTGCCGCGAATGTTGCGTGAGAATGTGTTGCCGGGATGCGACATCATGGTTCCTTCAAATCCCAAAACATAAGAATTGGACAGGCTCGCCGCAGCGCTGGTTCGCGCTTTCCGGATTATTGACAAAATCATGTCGCGGCATGGAAAAACCGGCTTTTTTCCTCTGGCAGATGCCCCGCGCGGCGGCCCAAAAATCAACCACACTTAGTTGATCGACTTGCGTATCTTAGGTGCATGTGGCGGGCGCATTCGCGCCGCCCGAATCCTCTTTTTCCGAGGTCCCCATGCCCAAACCCTTGAGCGCCCGGCAGGAGCGCTTTGTCCACGAATACCTGCTCGACCATAACGCCAGCGCCGCCGCCCGCCGCGCCGGCTACTCCGGCAAGACGCGCGGCTCGCAGGCCTGCGCGCTGATGAAAAATCCCCTGGTGTGCGAGCGTATCGCCCTGGCGACGGCGGACCGCTACGCCGAACTGAAAATCAACGGCTTCGACATCCTCAAGGCGCGCGCCCGCGAAGCCTTTTTCGACCCCGGCGTGCTGCTCGACACCGACAGCAAGCCGGTTCCCCTGCACCAGCTCAGCGCCGAGACCCGCACGGTGCTCAGCCTGTCCTACGACATGAAAGGCAATGTGCGGGTGCGCCAGGCGCCGCGCAACGCCGCGCTGGCGGTGCTGGAAAAGCGCTACCTGGAAATGCTCAGGCTGCAGGTGGAGGTGTTCGGGCGTGACGCGGCACCCGCGGAAGACGAGGTGCCACAGCGGGTAGCGCGAATACCCGCGTCGCGCGTAGCGCCGCAAGCGTTCCGCCTGGCACCGGGCTGGAACGAGCCGCCGCCGCAAGAGACGCCGGCCGCAGCCGATGATGCCGCGCCAGTAGACCCGGTGGCGCTGGCGGCAGCGCAGATCGAACAGGCCGAGGTTGCAGCAAAGGCGGCGCTGCGGCCCGGACTCGTAGAACCCATGCATGCGGTTGCGGAGAAAGCAAAAGCAGCACCGGCCACGCCCGCGCAGCCGGCCGAAGCACCGAGCCACGACCCCGATGCGCCGCCTTCCCCTTACGAGCCCGGCTACAACTTCAAGAAGGACCCGAACGCCGCCTACGGCGGGCGCTTCAAGGCGTGGAACCTGTATCAGGAAAAGAAAAGGCAGCAGGAGCAGCAGGCGTGCGAGGCTGCCGCCGCCGGGTTGGCGCCGAACCAGCGCATCGGCCCCGGGCGGACCGTGCGCCCGCGCATGGAGCCCGGCTACAACCCGCCCTGGTTGCGCGACAACCGGCCACGATTCGCCGTCGGCGCCGGGGAGTTTTATTTCAGCGGCGAGGAGGACTACGAGTGAGGGCGCGCGGGCCCATAAGGCACGGCGCAGGAAATCGGGGTCGGATCACTTTTGCGCTTTTTGCAAAAGTGCTCTGACCGCCGATTTCCGGGTTGCGAAGTGAGGGGCTCACGCAAATTGCCGTCGAAGATCATGCAACTTGGTCAAGCTTGCCAAAGCATTCACTTCGTACTCGAAAATCGGCGGTCAGAGCACATTTGCGGTGAAGCTTGCAAATGTGCTCCGCCCCCGATTTCCGCCGCGTCCCTCGCGATGCTGAACAACAGCGCACAGTTACGAAAAAAACCTGTGATTTACTGTTCTTTTCAGCCTGCCGCGCCGCTACGCCCGCTTCTTGTAAAAGCGGTAGTTGTTGCGCCCGCCCTGCTTGGCTTCGTACATCGCTTCGTCGGCGCATTTGATCAGGGCGTCGGCTTCCAGGGCATCGGCCGGGAACATCGAGATGCCGACCGAGGGCGAGGTCAGCACTTCCTTGCCGGAAAGGCTGTAGGGGGCGGTGAGGGCGATCTGGATCTTTTTCGCCACCACCTCGGCATCTTCGACGGTCTTCAGGCCCGGCAGGACGACGACGAATTCGTCGCCGCCGATGCGCGCCACGGTGTCGGAATCGCGCACGCAGATCTTCAGGCGCCGCGCCACCTCGATCAGCAGTTCGTCGCCGATGGCGTGCCCCAGGCTGTCGTTGATCGCCTTGAAGCGGTCGAGGTCGAGAAACATGATGCCGCACGACACCTTGTTGCGGATGGCGTGGGCCAGCGCCACCCGCAGGCGGTCGGCCAGCAGGATGCGGTTGGGCAGCCCGCTGAGCTGGTCGTGGTGGGCCAGAAAGGCGATGCGCGCGGCATCGGCCCGCTGCTCGGTGACATCTTCCATCACCCAGACCACGCCGCGCGTCAGGTCCCAGGGGGCGATGGCCTTGGCGGCGCAGCGCGCCAGAATAAGCTTGCCGTCGCGCCGCTTCATGTGCACGTCGGCGCGGAACACGGCGCCGGTGCGCACCACGCTCTCGGCTTTGGCGTTGAGGTGGGTGTAGTCCTCCGGATTGAGGTAGAGGTATTCGGTGGAATTGCCGATCATCTCTGCGGCCTTGTAGCCGAGCAGCTGTTCACCCATGGTGTTCATCCAGGCCACCTTGGCGGCCTTGATGAAAAAGGTCGGCACCGGGCTGATGTCGAGCACCGCGCGGGTCTCGGCCAGGGCGCTTTCCAGGTCGCCCTGCAGGCTGCGCCGCTCCAGGCAGGAACGCACGCGGGCGCGCAGCAGCACGGCGTCGAACGGCTTGGTCAGGTAGTCGACCGCGCCCAGTTCGATGGCGCGCACGAAGTTGGCGGTGTCATCCGATGCCGAGATGACGATCACCGGCATGTTCTTCAGCGCGTTGTCGGCGCGCATCGCCTCCAGCACGCCGAAGCCGTCCAGCTCGGGCATCATGATGTCGAGCAGGATCAGGTCGAAGGCGTCCTGGCGCATCGCCGCCAGCGCCTCGACGCCGTTGCCGGCCATCGAGATGCGCTCGTAGCCGTCGCGGCGCAGGCGCCGCGCCAGGGTATAGCGGTTCATCTCATCGTCATCGACGATCAGAAGCGACATGGCGGCGGGCTCTTGCATGGAGGTGCGAAAGGAGGAAAAGTCGGTCGGCTAGTCGGTGGACGATGCCGGCGGCATGGTAAAGGGTGCGGCGACAGCCGGCACCACCGGCCGCCCCAGGCCGGGCAGGCCCGGCAGGCCGCCATCCGCCATCTTATCGTGCCCCGGGGTGCTTGCGGGCGGCGGCGCCAGGGGCAGGATGAGGATGAAGGTCGAGCCTTCGCCCACCGTGCTCTCCAGGGTGACGTCGCCGCCCAGCAGGCGCGCCATGCGCCGCGAGATTGCCAGGCCCAGGCCGGTGCCGCCGAACTTGCGGGTGCGCGAGGCGTCGAGCTGGGTGAAGTCCTGGAACAGCTTGGCCTGGTCCTCCGGGCTGATGCCCGGGCCGGTGTCGCTGACGGAAAAGCGCATCTCGCCGGCGCCGCCTTCGCCCACCACCAGGCGCACTTCGCCGAATTCGGTGAACTTGACCGCATTGCCGACCAGGTTGAGCAATATCTGCCGCAGGCGCTGCGGGTCGCTGGTCAGGGGCGACAGGCTGCCGTAGGCGCTGCGCAGCGCGATGCCCTTTTCGCCGGCCATCGAGGCGAAGGTGGCGATCACCTCCTCGGCCAGCGAGGGGGCGGAGAAGGTTTCGAACACCACGCTCATGCGCCCGGCCTCGATTTTCGACAGGTCGAGGATGTCGTTGATCAGGCCCAGCAGGTGCTGCGCCGAGCCGGTGATGCGCGGCAGCGACTCCTTCAGCTCGCGCGGGTCGGGGTCGTCGGCATCCTCCAGCAGCATGCCGGAGAGGCCGAGGATGGCGTTCAGCGGGGTGCGCAGCTCGTGGCTCATGTTGGCGAGGAATTCGCTCTTGTGCTGGCTCGCCATCTCGGCCTGCGCCTGCGCCGCCTTGATGCCCAGCAGCGCATTCTTGAACAGCACCAGGGCCTGCGCCATCTGCCCGACCTCGTCGCGCCGCTCGCTGTAGGGGATCGGCCGCGCGTAGTCGCCGCCGGCGATCGCCACCATCGCCTGCGTCATGCGGTTGACCGGGTAGAGCACCTTGCGCAGCATCACCAGGGAGCCGGCCAGCGCGAGGAATACCACCAACAGCGACACCTCGACGTTGCCGCGCACCGCCTGCTCGAGCCGGCTGCGAAAGCTGCCGACGGCACGCTCCTCCTCCACCTGGGCGCGGCTGCCGAGCATGGTGGTGAAGGCGCGCAGGTTGGCGTCGTGCTCGTCGAGCACGCGCACGGTGGCGGCGTCGAGCACGCTGTAGATTTCGATCACCCGGCCGAAGGCCAGCGCATAGTTGCCCACCAGGTCGCTGGCGCGCGGGCCGGTGAGGCTGGCGGCGAAGGACTGGGCCAGCGCTTCCACCCGCGCCGCGCCGGCCTCGCTGCGCGCCATCAGGAAAGACAGCTCGGCCTGGCGCAGCTTCAGGTAGCGCTCCATCTGCCCGGCCGCTTCGGCGCGCACCCGCAGCAGGTCGGCGGTCTCGGTCAGGCGCGCCAGGCGCTCCTGGCGCAGGCGCCGCGCCGCCACCACTGACTCGAAGCTGGCGAGGTAGAGGCTGACTTCGCGCTCCACCCGGTCGATCTCGAAGGTGTCGCGCGGCAACTGGCTGCGCGCGCCGTTGAGCAGGCGCAAAAAGGCCAGCGCCTCGGCGCGCACCCGGCCGGGGGGCTCGATGGCGTCGGAGGCGACGTATTCGCGGATCGCCGCCGACAGCGCGGCCAGGCGTTCGCCGGTGACGGCGGCCAGGCGGCTGGTCTGCGACACCTGGGTGAGCTGCTGGAAGTCGGCGCGGATCGCCTCCAGCTGGGCGTAGCGGCTTTGCGCCAGCCAGAAGATCAGGGTCACCAGCAGGATCATGCCGGCGTAGACCATGTCGCTGATGCGCAGGCGCTTGATCGCCACCCGGGTGCCCTAGTCGCGCTTCAGCGCCAGGGTGACGCCGGCGTCGGCCCACCATTCGCGGGCATCGGCGAACACCGTGTGGACGGCGTCGCCGGCGGGGCCGTGCTCGAGCTCGTCCAGGTAGAGGGCGTACTGGTGGCCCTTTTGCAGCTTGAGCCCGGTCAGGCAGTCGTACAGGGCGTCGAGGTTGGCGCCGAAATGCGGCGGGAACTCCAGCGCCGCGGCGATCTTTTTCAGCATCGACTCCTTCGAGCGCAGGCCCTTGAAGTCGATGTGCCAGGTGCGGGTGAAAGTGCTGTCGTCCATGGGCGGGTTCTCAGGCGGCCTCTAGTTGCGGATCTGCCGGAACGAGACGTAGTGGTTGTCGCTGTAGTAGCAGGCCTCGGGCCGGTTGCGCGCCCAGTCGCGCGCCTCGGCGCCGCAGACGATGCGCCGCGCGCCGCGGTTGTGCGCGCCCGGGGTGCGCACGGTGAACTCGTGGTAATAGCCGCGGCGCTGGCGCGGCAGCATGTTCTCGTAGTTGCCGAAGGTGATGCCGTCCTTGGCAAACGGGAACGGGCCGCCGGCGAGGATCAGCTCATAAGTGGCGCGCGCTTCGCGCGGCAGGCTTTGTACCGCGATGGGGCCGTCCACCGCCGGGCCGCGGGCGAGCGCGGGTGCGGCGCCGGCGAGCAGGCAGGCAACGGCCAGCAGCCAGCCCAGCAATGCATCGCGCCGCCGCTTGTTTCCCTGCATGCGTCCCTGCATGTGCTTTCCGTTTCGCCTGTCATCGCAACGCCCAAGCATAGCTCAGGCGAGCAGAAAGCGCTGGACTTCCTCGGCCCGCTGCATGGTGTCCTTGTAGCCGAGGTCGATCAGGGCGCGGGTGTATTCGGGCTCGAACAGCAGGTAGCTGGAAAGCGCCGAGCCCTTGCGGTTCATCGCGCCAATTCCACGAAGAAGCGCGCGCACCGGCCATGGGAGACGCCGTACATGTTTTGCGGCGATGGTGTCGAGGCGCTCGGAGGGCGCGATCACCAGCACATCGACCGGGCGCAGGGTGAAGTCGCTGCTCTGGCGCCGGTCTTCGGGCAGCAGGGCAATGGTGCGGTTGACCCGCTGCACCCGTTCGATGTCGACGTTCAGGCTGTCGAGGAAAATCGACGACAGGGCATGGCCGGCGATCTGCGCCAGCGAGGGGTAGCTGTCGCTTTGCACCCGCTCGTTGGGCTCGGAAATGCGCCCGGCGCCGACCACCAGCACGCGGGTGGCGCCGAGGTGGATCGCCGGGCTGATCGGCGCCAGCTGGCGCATCGAGCCGTCGCCGAAGTATTCGCGGTTCAGCTTGATGGCGGGGAAAATGAAGGGGATGGCGGAGGAGGCCAGCAGGTGCGCGTAGGTGATGTTGCAGCGGCAGGCGACGCGCTGGCTGCGCGCCCAGGGCGAGATGTCGCCGCGGCACTGGTAGAAGTTGACGCTTTGCCCGGAAGCGTAGCCGGAAGCGGTGATGCACAGCGCCTCCAGGGCGCCGGCGTCGAGCGAACGGTTGATCTCGTTCAGGTCGAGGTTGCGCTTGAGCAGTCCCGCCAGCGGCTGGTTGTCGAGCAGGGATTTCGGCGCCGTGCGCACCACCCAGCCGGCCACCAGCGCGCCCAGCCAGTGGGCGCCGGTGCGGGCGATGCCCAGGGCGTCGGAGCGGTAGACGTGGTGGGCGTGGAAGTTCTCCCACACCTGCAGGAGGTAGCCGATGGCCTGGCTGAAGTCGCGGGCGTAGCAGGCCAGCGAAGCGGCGTTGATCGCCCCCGCCGAGGTGCCGCAGATGATCGGGAAGGGGTTGCTCTGCTTGTCCGGCAGCAGTTCGCTGATCGCCTTGAGTACGCCGACCTGGTAGGCGGCGCGGGCGCCGCCGCCGGTGAGAATCAGGCCGGTGGTCATGGGTGGAGGCCGTGCGCGGGCAGCCGGCGCATGCGCGCGCCCGCCATGATTTCATCCACTGCCGCCCTCCTCCGGTGTTGCTCCCGCGACATTCGACGCATATTCCGCTTTATTTTCAAGCACATTTGCCGGAAAGCCGATGACTCGGCGTTATAATTTGAACGACCTCAAGCCCAGTCAGGCATTGCCATAAGCATAAAGCAGTATAGCTTTGCAGGAGCAGGGACGCCGGAAGAGCCGGAAAGTCGCAGAACTGGCCGGCATCGGAGTGGTGACATTGGTCTTGCCTCTTTTGACTGGCGACAAGACCTTGCGCTGCCCGGATGCCTCGCATTGGAACATGGCAAAGAATTCACGTAACTCCTTTCGCTCGAATTGGCGCTATATGCGGCTTCCCGCCGGAGATGCCATGCTCCAGGCGGGGAAGGGCCTGTCGCCCGCGTTCATGCGCCTGCTGGCGGCGATCGACCCGGGCACCACCATCACCTTCGATGAGCTGGGCAGCGCCTTCCCGGCGCTGGATGCCGACGACCTCGAATTGTGGCTGGCCGAGCTTTGCCGCATGGAGCTGATTTCCCCGGCCGAGCCGCCCGGCGTCGGCTTGCGCGAAGTGCACCTGGAATTGATCGAGGAGGCGCCGCCGGAACCGGAGCCGGAGGTGTCGGCGCCGCTGGCGAAGACAGCCAACAATCCGGTGCTGCGGCTCGACCCGGAGCTGCCCGCGTCCAACCACGCGGTTTCGGTCCTGCTGGTGGACAAGTCGCCGGAAGAGCGTGAACTGTGGCGCCAGGCTTTGTCAGTGCTGCCGGTCAACCTGTTCGAGGCCGGCACCCTGGCGGAGGCCGATTCCGGCTTTCGCGAGCATCGGCCGCAGGCGGTGGTGATGGGCATGACCGGGGTGGACTTCAAGGCACTGCACCTGATCGGCCTGCTCAAGCATCCGCGCAACCGCAACCGCACCAAGGTGTTCCTGATGCTGGAAGACCGCACGGTGTCGCAAAACGACCTGCGCACCGCGCAAATGGCCGATGCCACCATTCCCGTGGGCGAGAACGAACGCCTGATGAATGAAGTGGCGCAGCATCTCGGCCTGCAGGTGCCCGCGCCGGCGCCGGCCGCCCCGGCGCCGAAAGACAAGATGTCGGTGACCCAGCGCCTGCTCTATGCCGGCAATCTGCACGCCGGCAACACCGCCACCGATCCCAACCTGATCTCCTCGCTGGAGCAGAAGTACCCCCGGGTCACGCTGGAACTGGTGGAACGCTGGGGCAAGCCCTCGCTGGAAGGCTTCCTCGACAACCTGATCCTCGACTCCCGCGGCAACCGCCAGGGCTTTGCGCCGGAGGCGATGGAAGAGCTGCTGCTGCTCTACAACGTGCACCGCGAACACCGGCCGAGCAACGAGTTCTGGTACTTGAGCGCCGAGGCGCAAAGCCGCAGCGCCAAGCCGGACAACCTCGCCAAAACCGGCGCGCCGATCAAGCGCGCACGTTAAAAACCCCGCGGCCGGCAGCGCGGCGGCACGATTCCCCTGTGGCCTGCCGCGCCGCACCCGGCCACGCGCTCGGCGCCGCCTTGCCGACCGGTCCGGCAGATCGCCCTCAAGTTAGCGCCGGACCCACCGATAACCCTGATATCGAGCGGCCCGGGTACGGCCGCGCCAGCCATCCCACCCGCGAGGCCCGCATGGAATTGTCTTCGCCTGTCAACCCGTTCCGCGCCCAGTGGCTGTATCGCCGGCTGCCCGCGGGCGACGCGGCGATCACCGCGGGAAAAGGCCTGTCGCCGGCTTTCATGAAGCTGCTAGAGGCGGTCGATGCCACTGCGCCGGTCTCATTCACCGCCCTCGAGGCGCGCTTTGCACACCTGGACGCCGACGACCTCGAACTGTGGCTGGCCGAGCTGTGCCGCATGCGCCTGATCGTGCCGGCGCAGGAAGCCGCCGCGGCGCCGTCGGCAGACCCTGCCGCCCCATTTGCCGCCGACGCGATCGCCGCCCCCGGCCCGCGCCTTGGCGCCGAGGCCAAGCGACCGGACCTGCTGCTGGTGCACAAGCTGTCCTCCACCCGCGCGGCCTGGCGCGACCTGCTGGCCGCCCTGCCGGTCAACCTGCACGAGGCTGGCACCCTGGAAGAAGCCGGCGAAGCCTACAACCGCCTGCTGCCCGCCGGCGTGGTGGTCGGCCCCGAAGGCGGCGACTTCAATGCCCTGTCGATCATCCACCTGCTCAAGCATCCACGCGCGCCGCGCGTGACCAAGGTGCTCCTGGTGCTCGACGAGCGCCGCTTTTCGCCGAAGATCAAGAACGCCGCCGCCAGCGCCGACGATACCGTGGCGCCGGAAGCCTGGGACAGCCTGGCCGAACGCGTGGCGCGCCAGCTATCGCTGCCGCAGGCCGTGCTCGCCGCGGCGCGGCCGCTGCGCCTGATGGAAGAAAAGGAGGAGGAGCGCGCGGAACCATTGTGCGCCGGCCTGGAACACGAGCATCCGCGGGTGGCCGCGGTGGTGGCCGACCAATGGGGCCAGTCCACCCTGGACAGCCTGTTCGACGAGCTGATTTTCGATGCGCGCGGCGACGGCCACAACTTTTCCAACGAAGCGATGCAGGACCTGCTGTTCCTCTATCGCATTCATTGCGAACTGCGCCCGGGCGACGCCTGGCGCACGGCCGGCATGCCGCGCGCGCGGCGCGCCCACATCGCCGCGTTGCGCGCCACCGGCCGGCACCGCGCCCTGTCGGCTACGCAGCGCTTGCGCGTCCTCTAGGCGACACGCGGCCCGGGCTTTCAGCGCGCGGCGTTGGCGTCGACCACCGTCAGCGCCGTCATGTTGACCAGGCGGCGCACGGTGGCCGAGGGCGTGAGGATGTGCACCGCCTTGGCCGCGCCCAGCAGGATCGGCCCGATGGTGACGCCGCCGCCGGCCGCCGTCTTCAGCAGGTTGTAGCTGATGTTGGCGGTTTCCATGTTGGAAAACACCAGCAGGTTGGCGTCGCCCTTGAGGCGCGAATTGGGCATCATCGCCTTGCGCACTTCGGCGTCGAGCGCGGCGTCGCCGTGCATCTCGCCGTCGACTTCCATCCAGGCCGCGCGCTCGTTGAGCAAGGCCAGGGTCTCGCGCATTTTCACCGCGGAGGCACAGTTCGACGAACCGAAGCTCGAATGCGACAGCAGGGCCACCTTGGGGACGATGCCGAAGCGCTTCATCTCTTCGGCGGCCATGATTGTGATCTCGCACAGCTGCTCGGCCGTCGGGTCCATGTTGACGTGGGTGTCGACCAGGAACACCTGCCGGCCGGGGAGCATCAGGCCATTCATCGCCGCGTATTCCTTGACGCCGGGGCGCAGGCCGATCACCTGGTCGATGTAAGGCAGATGCAGGGCATGGGTGCCGAAGGTGCCGCAGATCATGCCGTCGGCGTCGCCCTTGCGGATCATCATCGCGCCGATCAGGGTATGGCGCCGGCGCATCTCGACCTGCGCGTAGTGCATGGTCATGCCCTTGCGCTCGGCCAGGCGGTGATACTCCTGCCAATAGTCCTTGTAGCGCGAATCGAACTCCGGGTTGACCAGGTCGAAGTCGGCGCCGGCGCGGATGCGCAGGCCGAAGCGCTCCAGGCGGTTTTCGATCACCGCCGGACGGCCGATCAGGATCGGGCGGGCGATGCTTTCATCGACGATGATCTGCGCGGCACGCAGCACCCGCTCGTCTTCGCCCTCGGCCAGGACGATGCGCTTGTGCGCCGCGATTTTCGCCTCCTGGAAGATCGGCTTCATGATCAGCCCGGAGTGATAGACGAACTGCTCCAGGCCGGCGCGGTAGGCGTCGAAATCGGTGATCGGCTGGGTCGCCACGCCGCTGTCCATCGCCGCCTTGGCCACCGCCGGCGCCACCTTGGCGATCAGGCGCGGGTCGAAAGGCTTGGGGATCAGGTATTCCGGGCCGAAGCTGACGTTACCGGTGCCATAGGCCATGGCGACGACTTCGCTTTGCTCGGCCTGCGCCAGTTCGGCAATCGCGTTGACCGCGGCAATTTCCATCTCCGCCGTGATGGTGGTGGCGCCCACGTCCAGCGCGCCGCGGAAAATGAAGGGGAAGCAGAGGACGTTGTTGACCTGGTTCGGGTAGTCGGTGCGGCCGGTGCACATCACGGCGTCGTCGCGCACCGACTTCACGTCTTCCGGCAGGATTTCCGGGGTCGGGTTGGCCAGCGCCATGATCAGCGGTTTGGCCGCCATCTTCGCCACCATCTCGGGCTTGAGCACGCCACCGGCCGAAAGACCCAGGAATACGTCGGCGCCCGCTATCACTTCGCCCAGGGTGCGCGCCGGGGTCTTCTTGGCGTAGCGCGCCTTGTTGTCGTCCATCTCCTCCTTGCGGCCTTCATAGACCACGCCGGCGATGTCGGTGACGATGATGTTTTCCATCTTCAGGCCGAGCTTGACCAGCAGGTCGAGGCAGGTGAGCGCGGCGGCGCCGGCGCCGGACGTGACCAGCTTGACGTCCTCGAACCTCTTGCCCACGACTTTGAGGCCGTTGGTGATCGCCGCGCCGACAGTAATGGCGGTGCCATGCTGGTCATCGTGAAACACCGGAATCTTCATCCGCTCGCGCAGCTTCTGTTCGACATAGAAGCACTCGGGCGCCTTGATGTCCTCGAGGTTGATGCCGCCGAAGGTGGGCTCGAGTGAGGCGATGATATCGACCAGCTTCTCGGGATTGCTCTCGTTGATCTCGATGTCGAATACGTCGATGCCGGCAAACTTCTTGAACAGCACCGCCTTGCCTTCCATCACCGGCTTGGAGGCCAGCGGGCCGATGTTGCCCAGGCCCAGCACGGCGCTGCCGTTGGTGATCACCGCCACCAGGTTGCCGCGCGCGGTGTACAGGCGGGCGGTGGCGGGGTCGGCCTCGATCTCCTTGCAGGCGAAGGCGACGCCCGGGGTATAGGCGAGAGCGAGATCGCGCTGGTTGGTGAGCTGCTTGATCGGCGTCACCGAAATCTTGCCCGGCTTGGGCAGGCGGTGATAGTCGAGGGCGGCTTGCTTGAGTTTGTCGGCGGGATCTGAAGACATGGCGTGTGGCGAGAACCAATAAACGAAAGGGGCGCAAAAATCGAAAAGCGCGTGCAGCCTCAATTATCGCCTATCGGGTGTCGCAACGGGTAGAAAGGCGGGGGCGAAGTCTACCGCTGTTGCGCGTGCCCGGCTAGTTTGCGCCGGCGTGAACGCCCTGCGGGCAAGCGCTCGCAAAGCCTACAATCACACTCCGGTAATATTGTTGCAGCACACCATTCAAGCTTATGACCTCCGTCCCCCATCCCGCACACCCCGCCCTTGCCGTCGCCCGCCGCATGGATGACATCGACGCCTTTTACGCGATGGAAATCCAGCGCGACGCCGTCGAACTGGAGCGGGCCGGGCGTTCCATCATCTACCTGTGCGTCGGCGAACCCGACTTCGCCGCCCCGCCGGGCGTGATGGACGCGGCCGATGCGGCGGTGCGCCGCGGCGACACCCACTACACGGTGGCGCTGGGCATCGCGCCATTGCGCGAGGCGATCAGCGGCCACTACAAACGCCACTATGGCCTGGACATTCCCCCGGCGCGCATCGCGGTCACTTCCGGCGCCTCCGGCGCGCTGTTAATCGCCTTCGGCACCCTGGTCAATCCGGGCGACGAATGGCTGATGCCCGACCCCACCTACCCTTGCAACCGGCGCTTCGTTTCGCTGTATGGCGGCACCACCCGCCTGATCCACTGCGGCCCGGAAGAGAACTACCAGCTCACGCCCGAACTGGTCGAGCAGCACTGGGGCCCGAACACCCGCGGCGTGATGCTGGCCACGCCCGCCAATCCCACCGGCACCACCGTGGCGCCGGCGGTGATGAGGGCGATCCATGAGGTGGTACGGGCCAAAGGCGGCACCTTGCTGGTGGACGAGATTTACCACGGCCTGACCTATGAACGAAGCGCCGACGGCGTTTTTGCCAACGAGAAGAGCGCGCTTGAACTTGGCGACGACCTGATCGTGGTCAACAGCTTTTCCAAATACTTCAACATGACCGGCTGGCGCCTGGGCTGGATGGTGGTGCCCGAGAGCCACATGAAGCCGGTCGAGAAACTGGCGCAGAACCTCTACATCTGCCCACCCACCGTCTCCCAGTACGCCGCGCTGGCCTGCTTCGAGCCGGCAACCCTGGCGATCTACGAAGAGCGGCGCGCCGAGTTCGCGCGGCGCCGCGACTTCCTGATCCCGGCGCTGCGCGAGATCGGCTTCATCATCCCGAATACGCCGGAGGGTGCGTTCTACGTCTACGCCGACATCTCCAACTTCGGCAGTGACAGCTTTTTCTTTTGCCGCGACGTGCTGCACCAGGCCGGCGTGGCGATCACCCCGGGGCGCGACTTCGGCGACCGCGACGCCGAGAAATACGTACGCTTTACTTACACCGTGCCGATCGAACAGTTGCAGGAAGTCGTTGCGCGCCTGCGCAAGTTTCTCGGTACGCGAAACAAATAAGGGCAATAAAAAAGGGGCGGATGATCCGCCCCTTTTTTATTTGCACACGGACAGATCAGTTCAGCCGGTCCTTGATTTTGTCGATGCCGGCATTGGCGCAGGCCTCGTCCAGATTGCCGCCGGGGGCGCCGCCGACGCCGATGGCGCCGATGGTTTCATTGCCCACCTTGATCGGCACGCCGCCGGCCAGCATGATGAAGTCGGTGATCTGCGCCACGCCGGCCGCGCCCGGGTTCTTCGCCACGTTCTCGGCGATGGTCCCGCTATTGGTGCGCATGGTGGCCGACATATAGGCCTTGCGGCGGCTGGTGTCGTTGGTGTGCGGGCCGGCATTGTCCGCGCGCAACTGGGCGCGGATCTGGCCGGCACGGTCGACCACGGTGGCGCTGACGGCGTAGTTGCCGGCAGTGCAGGAGGCCACGGCGGCAGCAGCAGCTTCCATCGCCAGCGGCAGGGTGATGTTCTTTTCGGTGCGCACCTGGGCTTGCGCCGCGCCCGCGGCAAGCATGCCGACGGCCGCGGCCAGGATGATCTGTTTGCGAATCTTGTTCATTTTGTACCCCTCGTTGATTGAGTGACGGCCCACGCCCCGTGGCGTTTGTGGTGGACCTGTGTTGGCATACGCTTTACATAGGGGGTTGGATGCCGGTTTTCGCTCTTGCGTTCCCGCTTTTTATTTGCAAATATGCGTGCTTTCCTTGCATTTCTGCAAACAGACAATGAAGCCCTCGTTCGACAGTGAAGACCTGAGCCTGTTCATCTCCCTGGCGCGGCACGGCATGCTGGCGCATGCGGCGGCGGATGCCGGCGTGCACCACTCCACCGCGTTTCGCCGCCTGGGCGAGTTGGAGGAGCGCATCGGCGTGCGCCTGTTCAACCGCAATGCCGGCAGCTATACCCTGACGGCGGCCGGCGAGCGCGTGCTGCCGTTTGCCGAGCGCCTGCGCAAGCAGCACCTGGCCTTCGAGAACGGCTTGCTGAACCTGGACAAATCGCTGGCCGGGCGGGTGCGCGCCACCACCTCGGATGGGCTGGCCACCCACTATCTTGGCCCGCACCTGGCGCGCTTTCGCGCCGAGTACCCGGAGATCGAGGTCGAACTGGTGGTGGACAACCAGATGCTCGATTTGAGCGAGCGCGTGGTCGACGTCGCCATCCGCCCGACCAAACGCCTGGAAGGGCAGATGGTGGGGCGCAAGGCAGCCGACATGGCCTACACCCTATATGCCTCGAAGGAATACCTGGCGCGGCATCCGCGCGTCGACGCGGCCGACCCGGATTTCGCCGGCCATGAAGTGATCGGCTATGCCGCCACTGTGGACTACTTTTCCACTTCCAAGTGGCTGAACCGCCACGCGCGCGCCGCCACGGTGGCGGCGCGCAGCAACCAGTTCGGCCCGATGCTGGGCATGGCGCAGGCGGGCATCGGCATCGCCGCCCTGCCCTGCGTGGTGGGCGACGCGACGCCTGGACTGGCGCGCGTGATCGCGCCGCCGGAAGCGATGACCACCCACCTGTGGCTATGCACCCATCCGCACATTCGCGGCGTGGCGCGCATCCGCGCGCTGCTGGACTTCCTGCACACCTCGATCAGCGCGGATCAGGCGCGGCTGCGCGGCGACCTCTGAACACGCGCTGAAAAACAAAAGGCCTCGCCTGGTTAGGGCGAGGCCTTTTCTGGTGAACCGTAGCTCAGGCGGCCTTGCGGGTCGCCTTCTTGGCCGCGGCCTTTTTCGCCGGCGCCTTGGCGGCGGTTTTGGCCGGTGCCTTCGCCGTTGTCTTGGCCGCTTTTTTCGCCACTGCGCGCACCGGCGGCAGCGGATCGTTGGCGGCATTCTTCGCCGCCGTCTTCTTCGCGGAGGCTTTTTTCGCCGCCGCGGCGACCGCGTATTCGGCTTCCTGCTCCTCGGCCACCGGCGCCACCGTCTTGGCGGCCGTCTTTTTCGCCGCCGGCTCCTTGCGCGCCATGAACTCGAAGCCGACGTTGCCGTCCGGCTTCTTGATCAGGAAGGCCTTGAACGGGCGGTTCTTTTTCGAGATGAACTTGGTGAACAGGTCGGTGCGGCCGGTGGTCAGCAGCTTGACCATCTGCTCGCGCGGAATCTCCTGCTGCAGGATGATCTTGCCGGAGCGGAAGTCGCAGGTGCGCGCCGGACCGGTGGCCTTTTCGCAAATGTAGCCGGAGCCGTGCTCGTAAACACTGTTGCCGCACTTCGGGCAAGGGCCGAGCGCTTCCTGGCCGGAGAAGTCCGGTGCTTCCTCGCCATCCAGCTCGCTCTGGCCGAAATCGAATTCGGCGCGGAAGTCGGCATTGAACTTGAGTGATGCGGCGAAGGGCCGGCCCATCTTGCTGCGAAAGCCGGTGAGCGGGCCGATGCGGCCGTTGCGGATTAGTTCGGCCACTTCCTCGGCCGACCATTCGCGCCCGGAGATCACCTTCCACATATTGAAGTCGCACGACAGGCACTGGAACTTGCGATAGTTCTCCTGCACCAGGCCGCCGTCTTTCGGGCAGGGCGCGTCCACCGTGGCAAAAGCCGTGTCGGGAATCTCGCCGTTGCGGATGCGGTTCACCAGGTCTTGCGTGGCCTCGGTGATATGCGCCATGAAGTCTTCGCGCGGCAGGCGGCCCTGCTCCATTTCCTTGAGCTTGTATTCCCACTCGCCGGTGAGTTCGGGCGAGGCCAGTTCGGTCACCTCGAAGTGATGCAGCGCGAACATCAGCGAAAAAGCCTTGGGCGTGGGTACCAGCTCGCGGCCGTTGCGGTGCACGTACTCCTCGCGGATCAGGCCTTCGATGATCGCCGCGCGGGTCGCCGGCGTGCCGAGGCCCTTCTGGTCCATGGCGGCGCGCAGCTCTTCGTCTTCCACCAGCTTGCCCGCGCCTTCCATGGCGGAGAGCAGCGTGGCTTCCGAGTAGCGCGGCGGCGGCTTGGTCTGGTTGGCGCGCGACTCGATCGCTTCGGTCTTGACTTTTTCGCTGGCTTCGACCTTGGTGAGCGTTTCGTCCTCGTTCATCAGGTCGCGGCCGTAGACGGCCAGCCAGCCCGGGCTCACCAGCACCTTGCCCTCGGTCTTGAACTGCTGCTCTTCGACGATGGTGATGCGCGAGGTCTGCATGAATTCGGCGGCGGGGTGAAACACCGCGAGAAAGCGCTTGACCACGAAGTCGTAGATCTTCTGCTCCGGCTCCGACAGGTTTTTCGGCGCCTGCAGGGTCGGGATGATGGCGAAGTGGTCGGAGATCTTGCTGTTGTCGAAGATGCGCTTGTTCGGCTTGACCCAGCCGTTTTTCATCACGTTCTTCGCATGCACCACGTAGGCGTCGGAGTCGCCGAGCATTTCCATGGTCTTTTTCACCGTGCCGATGTAGTCCTCCGGCAGGGCGCGCGAATCAGTACGCGGGTAGGTCAGCACCTTGTGCTTTTCGTACAGCGCCTGGGCGATGGAGAGGGTGCCGCGCGCGGAAAAGCCGAAACGTCCGTTGGCCTCGCGCTGCAAGCTGGTGAGGTCGAACAGCAGCGGCGCCGATTGTGTGGTCGGCTTGGTTTCCTCGGTGACGATGCCGGGCTTGCCTTCGCACAGGGCGACAATGTCCAGCGCCTGCGATTCGGTCCAGAGACGTTCGGCGCGCGCATGTTCGTCGTCGCCGCGCTTGAACTCGGGGGCGAACCAGCGGCCGTTGTACTGGCCCGCCTTGGCGCCGAAGGTGGCGTGCACTTCCCAGTAATCGCGCGGCTTGAAGGCGCGGATTTTTTCTTCGCGCTCGACCATCACGGCAAGGGTCGGGGTCTGCACCCGGCCGACGGTGGTGAGGTAGAAGCCCCCCTCCTTCGAATTGAAGGCGGTCATGGCGCGGGTGCCGTTGATGCCGATCAGCCAGTCGGCCTCGGAGCGGCTGCGCGCGGCGTCGGCCAGGGGCAGCATCTCCTTGTCGCTGCGCAGGACAGCGAAGCCGTCGCGGATCGAACCGGGCGTCATCGATTGCAGCCACAGGCGCTTGACCGGGTGCTTGGACTTGGCATGCTGCACGATCAGGCGAAAGATCAGCTCACCCTCGCGCCCGGCGTCGCAGGCGTTGATCAGGCTGGTGACGTCCTTGCGCTTGAGCAGCTTGACCAGGGTCTTCAGGCGGTCTTCGCTTTTGGCGATCGGCTTCAGGTCGAAGTACGGCGGCACCACCGGCAGGTGGGCGAAGCTCCACTTGCCGCGCTTGACTTCATACTCTTCGGGACACGCGATTTCGAGCAAATGGCCGACCGCCGACGACAGCACATAGTCGTCGGACTCGTAGTAATCGGCCGCCTTTTTGAACCCTCCCAGTGCCTTGGAAATGTCCAAGGCAACGGAGGGTTTCTCGGCAATGATGAGGGTTTTTGACATGGCCTACTATATAGATACAGCAACACGGACCTGCAAGGGCGGCAAGTCTAAGCCGGAAAAAATGCTTTAGGCAAGCGGAAATTTTTCCGCAATGGTGGGTTGCGTCCTTGCAGCGGCCGGCAGGCCGCCCAAAGCAAGGACTGTGCGCGGGACCGCGCTCGCGCACGGTCAGCGACAGATGAGGGCTAACGCCCGAAAAGCAAGTGAGAGGCCGCTGATGGGCCCGATTCGTCCCGCCAAGCTCAGTGCGCAGTGCGCGCGGTGCCGTCGGGCAACAGTTCGTCGAGGATCAGTCCGTCCGGCTCGCAGCCCTGGGTCCACAGCACCATCAGGATGATCACCTTGAACTTCTCGACATCGAGTTCGCCTTCCGGCAAGGCGTAGGCGCGGTCCAGGATGATTTCACGCTGCAGGGGGTCGACCACCTGCGCCGACTCAAGAAACTGCAGCAGGCCGCGGCAATCGGCGGACAGCTTGCGCGTTTCCTCGCGCGCGTAGGCACGGAAGGAACTGCGTTCGGCGAAGCTTTCGGGCAGGCTGGTTTCGGGATCTTCGGCCAGGCCGGAGAGCCAGTC